>CALVLT010000012.1 GCA_944340905.1 uncultured Clostridia bacterium | reverse complement strand
GTTCATGAAATACAGGTTCCTATCTATTTCAGCACAACCAACACCTCTCCCGCGTCCATCATCGGCGGGGATTGGACGAGCCTCGGGAGTTTTTCGATAGGGTCCAATAGAGTATACGCATGGAGAAAAGCATAAAAAAGAAAGGAGATCATTATGGAAAAAAGAGTATTCAATCAGGACAAGACGCAGGAGCTGACGGAGTATGACCTGACGCTCGGGAGGCTGGCAGAGGACAAGCTGCTCCTCGCCCATCACGATTCGGTGGCGGCTGCGACGGAAGAAGAGAACGCGCTGGCGCTCCAAGGCGAGGGCAAGACGGTCACGCAGATCGGCGAGAGGTGGTACGAGGTGACTGCGGTCTACACCAACGAGATCACCGACCCTGAGACGGGCGAGACGACCTCCGTCCCCAAGGGCAGAGACCTGAAACGCATCGCCGCAACACCCGCCAAAGAGGCATGGGACGAAACAGAGGACATCTACGTCTATGTGCCGTACACCGAGCAGGATCTTGCCGCCATCGCGGCGCGCAAAGCGATCTCGGAGGCAAAGGCATACCTTTCCGCAACGGACTACATCGTTCTGAAAATCGCGGAGGCGATGTCGGAGGGGAATGCGGAAGAAGTTACCGCCTTGCAGACAGAGTATGCCGAACAGCTCACCAAGCGCAAACAGGCGCGGGAGACAGTGAACGCGAACGAGGCGGCCGTCATGGCGCTGGAGGCATAACATGCGGAATATCGTTTTGAAACGGGGGAGCGTCGCGAAGTATGACGACGGCTCTCCCTTTTTGGTGGAGGCGGGGGAGCTGGAACTCCGTTTTACGCTGCCAGACCCCAACGGCGATTACTTCCTCGTCGCGGGCAAACGCAAGGTCGCAATCCCGAAGGACGGGCGCATCAGCCTCTCCGTTACGGAGGGGACACTGAATGCGGCGGTCAAGCGGTATATCCACGGAAAACTGGTGGAAAGTTACGCCGTAGAGCCGCTCGAGGTCATGAGCGTGGACGGCGAAGTCACCGCGTTCCCCGAGTTGTCCGTCTTACAGCGCAGAGCGGCAGAACTTGAGAAAGCCATCAAGGATGAGGCCTCCGTGCGAGGAAAGACGATTGCGCTGCAAAGCGATACATTCCGGAAAGCGCTCGAAGGGCAGAAAGACACATTGGAAATGGCACTTGCGGAACAGAACAAGGCGCTGCACAAGCTCGCCGTGGCGTTCCTGCGGTATGCCTATACGGACTATCAGCGGAATGTCTACGTCAACACGCGCAGTCTTTCGCTCGAACAGTTTCTGACGGCGCTCGGATTTTCAAAGGAAGATTTCACCGCAGAAGAACTTGCGGCGATCAAAGAGGAGGCAAAGATATGACAAAGAAAATTTTCATTGTGTTCCTTGCGGCGGTCATGCTGCTGTTCGGGATCACCGCGAGCTGCATCTATGTCACTGCAAGCGCGGAGGAAACGGCGCAGGAAATGCCCGTGGAGGAACAGGAGCCTGTGACCGAAGAAGAACCCGAACAGCCCGAAGAGACGCCGCAGGAGGGCGGAGAGGGCGGTTTGCAGGCGCTTATCGACGGGTTATCGCGCAACTGAAAGAACGTTACGGTGACCAGTGGCAGCAGTACTATGACCGCATCATTGCCGATTGGGGAACGGTGGAACAGTATCTTCTCTCCCTCGTTCCCGACGATTCTCCCGACGTCGTAAAAGACGGGTGGCAGGAATTTGTTTCGTGGCTCGGAGAGTATTCTCCCATCTGGGGGTCTATCCTTGCGGCGGTACTCGTCATTATTGTGATCGTATTCGGCAAAAAGGCGCTGAATGCCCTGAAAAATTTCTTCCTTTCCCTGTTCCGATCGAAGAACAAGGAATATCAGGCGCTCACCGCTCAAAATGAGGCGCTGCTCGCGCTTCTCGGTGAGAACCAGAAGTTTGAGGAACGCCGCGCCGCGCTGAAGGCGTCCAACGAGGAGATGGCAAAAGATGAGTAAGTCCATGACGCCCGCGCAGTACAGACGCCGCAGATATGCGTATTTCTGGCTTGCGCTTGCCTGTTGTTTTATTCCGCATGTTGTCGCGACTGCATGTCTTTTGCCTTTTATGGTGGAAAGCACCGGCTTGAAATGGGGCATCGGACTTGCGCTTGTGTTCCTCAACACGATCCCGTTCGTGTTCGGTTTTTTCAAGTCATTCTTCATGCACTTCCCGTTTTTTAACTGGCTTGCCCTTATCTTTCTTTGCTGTGCAGGCTTTTTTACGCTGGACGTTTTTGCGGAGTATGTGTCCACCTTCAAAGTGATCGAGAGTGTTGCCTTTGTGGGCGGGATTCTCGCATGCGGTTTCTGGGGACTGCATCGCAAGTACAAGGCAAAGGACGGGCAGGCAAAGACCATGAAGGAACTCGGGGTGATCTGATATGTTCAATTTCGACGAAGAAAGGAAGCCCGCCGAAAAGAAAAAGGTCTCAACGGCGGACTTCCTCGACGCCTCCACGCTCGTCATCGTTGCCGCACTCGTCGTGGCGATCGTCTGCGCGTTCCTCGTGCAGTTTGTCTTTTCGCCCGAGATCAGCTGGCGGGACGTCGGCGTGGACGGCGCCATTATCTGTGTGTGCACGATGTCTATCTATATCCTCCTGCGGTCATATACGCTCCGCAGGGGGCGCAGGACGGACGTGTGGCTGCGCGCCGCTCAACGGGTACGGGATAACGCAAAGAAAATCACGGAACGCAACTATGCCCGCTATACGGCGGAATATTGCCGTGCCTGGGAACAAGCGCATTTGGACGAAGCGCAGAACAACATCCTCGCCCGCGTCGGTGTCCCGCTCAAATCGTTCCGCGAGGATTTCTGCAAATACAGAAAAAAAGAGCTTGCCAAAAAGTACCCCGACCTGACGGAAGGGGAGATGGAGGCAATTTGCAAGGCGGGAAAGGTGCATCGCATGCACTTCGACGATCGGTACCTCTATAACGACGAGGAGGGCGGCAGGCGGCAGAGATCGCCCTCCGAACGGACCAAGACCAAGCAAAAGAACATGCTCATCAATCTGCGCACGGCGCTCACGTCAATTCTGACGTGCGGATTGTCTGCGTCGTTTTTGCAGGACGTCATCTTCAATTTTTCCGCCGAGGCTGTGATACAATGCGTCATCAAACTCGCCCTCGTGGCGTTCTTCGGGGCGCTCGGCATGATCGGCGGGTATAATTTCTCCACGCAGCAGGAAGTGCGCGAAATGGACGCCCGCGCCGACGAGCAGGAGCGTTTTATCAAGTGGTGCGAGACGGAAAAAGACGCCAAAGATTATTAAAATGTTACATAACATTAAAATACACAATATATAGTATTATATAATGAAAAATATATACTATATATAGTATAGAAAGCTATCCTCTTCTCTGCGCCAGCAAAGCCCGCCTTGTGCGGGCTTTTTGCATAGCGTGGTATTTTTAGTTGTGTCGGCGGCGGTACGCGTTTGCCGTCCTTTTTGATATTTTGCCATTCGCGGTACTTCATGCAAAGGCCGTCGGGTTTTTCTTATCTTTTTCCAAGCTACTTCGTTATATCCCGTTTCACTACCACTTAGCACTTCTTCAGCGATGCATTTTGGCGCTGGAGCTAAGGATGGGAAAGCCTGCGGGTTTGCGCGAAGCAAGGCGTAAATTTTCTTGATTGTCTTATTGTGGGCAAACTTTTTCGCTTTCGCATATACTGCGTGGAGGGGGAGCGGGATGCGGGTATGTTTTGTGACGGGGGGAAGCCTTGCGGGGTTCGCCGAGAGCGGCCAGAGCGCGCAGGCCGACCTTGTGATCTGCGGGTTTCAGGCGATCGGGCAGGTGAGCTACGAGCGGGAACTGAAGGGGGAAACAAACCTTTTCGAGGACGTCGCGCTGCTCTCCAAGGATGGGCAGAACGTGGTGCTCGGCGGCTGTTTCACCGATGCGCGCGGCATGCGGCGCAAGTCCGTGGTGGCTGCCGAAAAGGGGCGCATTCTCGGCGTTTCGGATATGCTCAACCGCATCGACGGCAGCGCGTATCGCGCGGGGGCAGGTGTCAAAATTTTCGATACGTCTGCAGGAAAGTTGGGCGTCATCGTGGCAGAGGACCTGTATTTTCCGCGCGTTGCCGAGACGCTCTCCGTGTGCGGGGCGGATGCCGCCGTGTGCATCTTCGAGCAGTTCTCCGAATCGCTCGAGCCCGTTCTCGCGCGGGCGCAGGCGTTCATGTGCGGACTGCCCGTGCTGCTGTGCGGCTACGGGTATGCGCTCATTGCGGACATCGGGGGAAAGGTGCGCTTTGCCTCCCCCAAGTCTCCCTGTGTATACGATCTGGAGCGGGAACAGGAGTATCACCTTGTGGAAACGCGCCGACGCGGATTTTACCGCAGCGGAAGAAAGGGATTTTAGGGCTTGCATTACGTGCGGAAATGTAGTATACTTTTTATATGAGCAATGCCGTTGATTTTATTTCCGCTTACAACACCATCGATTCCCGCATGCGCGCTATCTACCGCGGAAAGGGGAACCTGCAGTTTTCCGATCTCGTGCGCCGCTGTGCGGAATTCAACAACACCGTCAGAAAGTACGAGGACGACCTGCTGCTCTGCGCGCGCCTGCGCAACGTCATCGTGCATGAGAGCAAGAAAAACCGCATCATTGCCGAACCGTGCGACGAGCTGACCCGCCTCATCTGCCACGTGGCGGACCTTTTGAGCATGCCGCCCAAGCTCAGCGTGCTGAAGGAAAAGAACGTGACGGGCATCGACGCCGAGGCTACGCTCGCCGATGTGCTTATCCGCATCGCGCAAACGAACTATTCCAATATGCCTGTTTACCGGAAGGGGCGCATGATCGGCATTCTCAACAACCGCCGCGTCGTGCGCGTCATCGGTCAGGCGCTCGAGCGCGGGGAGGACGTCGATACCTGTCTGCAGACGCCCTGCGCCGACGTCTTGCAGGCGGAGGACATGCACCGCTTTTACCGCGTGCTCGGCAGGAACGATACCGTGCAGGAGGCGATCGACGCCTTTGAGGACAACCGTAAGCTGCTCGCCGTTCTCGTCACGGAGAGCGGGCAGCTCGGCGACAGGATCGTCAATCTTCTGACGAGCGCGGACATTCCCAAGCTCATCCGCATTCTGGAAGAATAGAGATGCGGAAATCAGACAACAAAGCCCTCCCCGTGCAGCGGGGAGGGCTTTGTTGCCTTTCAAACATGATTCAGGTAAGAAACGGATGCCCATCGGCTCAGCCGATGGGCCGTGGATTTTATTTCAATGTCCTTGTCGCCGTGCAGGCGAGCGCGCCCGGTCCGATATGACAGGAAACGGAGAGCGAGAGGGGATCGACGTACGTCACGGTCACATCGGGGAAAGCGGCCTCCAGCTCCCTGCGGAAGGCGTCTGCCTCGGCATAGTTGTCCGTATGCGCAACGGAAATGGTCATTTCGCCGTCCTTGCGGAATTGTGCAAAGCGCGTTGTCAGGTCGTTTCTGAGTGCACCGATCATCTCCTGCTTTGCCTGTTTGGCGGAGAGCACCTTTTTGAAGGCGTCCAGCTTTTCCCCTTGGATCTGCAGAACGGGCTTGATGCGCAGAATGGAGCCGACGAGCGCGGCGGCGGGCGTGAGTCTTCCGCCCTTTTTCAGGTATTTGAGCGTATCGAGCGCAATGTAGATGCTGCTGTCAAATTTTGTCGCCGTGAGGTATTCCGCGATCTCGGCGGCGCTCTTGCCCATCTCGGCAAGTTTCATGGCATCGTAAACGCTCTGTTTCTGCGTGACGGAGATGCGCTGGTTGTCCACAACGTGCACCCTTCCGCCGTATTCTCTGGCAAGGTTCTGCGCAGTGTGACAGGTCTCGGACAGCCCGCTCGACATGGGGATGTGCACGATCTCGCAGTCCTCTTTCAGAAGTTCGTCCCACAGTTCCGTCACGCTCGCCACCGAGGGCTGCGACGTGGAGACCGCGGCATCGCCGCGCAGATGCTCGTAAAACTGCTCTTGGGTGAGGTTGATATCCTCAAAGTATTCTTCGCCGTCGATCAGAAAGGGCATCGGGATGACGGAGATTCCCAGTTTCTCCGCCTCTGCTTGCGTGATGCCGCTGTTTGAATCGGTGACGATCCGGATGTTCGCCATAGATGATTCTCCAATATTTATTTCATTTTTTGAACTAATTTTCATTATACCCGATTCGGGGCGCAATGTCAACGGATTGACGGGGCAATTCGTAAGAAAAACCGTTTCTTCTCCGTTGACAACCGGCCCCGATGATAGTATAATATGCATTGGAATTCATACAAGGAGATTGTTGAGACATATGTATGAGATCGTGAAAAAAGAGGCGCTCAATCCCACCGTCATGCGCATGGAGATCAGGGCGCCGCTCATCGCGAAGAAGGCGCTCGCGGGACAGTTCGTCATCCTGCGCGCGGATGAACGGGGCGAACGCATCCCGCTCACCGTGGCGGGGTGTGACGTGCAGGCGGGAACGGTCACGGTCATCTTTCAGATCGTGGGCGGCGCGACGATGACGCTCGCCACCCTTCCGCAGGGCGGGCACCTTGCCGATTTCGTGGGGCCTCTCGGAACGCCTACGCACATCGAAGGTCTGAAAAAGGTCGCTGTCGTGGGGGGCGGCGTCGGCTGCGCCATCGCCCTGCCCGTGGCGCGCGCCCTGCATGCGCAGGGCAGCGAAGTGACTTCCATCGTCGGGTTCCGCAATCAGGACCTCGTCATTCTGGAGAAGGAGTTCCGCGAGGTCAGCGATCGTTTCTTCATGATGACGGACGATGGTTCCTACGGAGAAAAGGGCAACGTGTGCGTGCCGCTCAGCAGGCTTCTGGAGAGTGGCGAGACGTTTGACGAGGTCATCACCATCGGTCCGCTCATCATGATGAAGTTCGTGGCGGCGGCGACCAAACCCTACGGCATTCATACGGTCGCGAGCATGAACCCCATCATGATCGACGGAACGGGCATGTGCGGCTGCTGCCGCGTCACCGTGGGCGGCGAAATGAAGTTCGCCTGCGTGGACGGGCCTGATTTTGACGCGCACCTCATCGATTTCGACGAGGCGATGAAGCGTTCGCGCACCTATGTCGAATTCGAGGCGAAGGCGCGCGAGAAGCACTGCAATCTGTTCAAAAAGGAGGTGTCCTGATATGCCGAAATTCAATATGGACCCCAAGAAACATCCCATGCCCTCGCAAGAGCCGCTCGTGCGCAATAAGAACTTCAGGGAAGTCGCGCTCGGTTACGACGCGCAGACAGCCGTGGACGAGGCAAAGCGCTGCCTGAACTGCAAGAACAGGCCCTGCGTCGCAGGGTGCCCTGTTGCCGTGGATATTCCCGCCTTTATCGCACTCGTTGCGGAAGAAAAGTTTGAAGAGGCGTATGAAGTGATCGCGCGCACCTCTTCGCTGCCCGCCGTCTGCGGCAGGGTCTGCCCGCAGGAGACGCAGTGCGAGGGCAAGTGCACGCGCGGTATCAAGGGCGAGCCGGTCGGAATCGGCAGGCTGGAGCGCTTTGTTGCCGACTGGCACATGGCGCATTCCGCCGCTGCGCCCGCCCGTCCGCAGCCCAACGGGCACAAGGTCGCCGTCGTCGGTTCCGGCCCCGCGGGTCTGACCTGCGCGGGGGACCTTGCCAGGCTGGGCTATGACGTCACGGTGTTCGAGGCGCTGCACCTGGCGGGCGGCGTGCTCGTGTACGGCATTCCCGAGTTCCGTCTGCCCAAGGAGATCGTCCGCAAGGAGGTGGACGGCCTGAAGGCGCTCGGCGTGAAGATCGAAACGGACTCCGTCATCGGACGGGTGCTCACCATCGAAGAACTCCAAAGCGAATACGGGTTCGAGGCGGTGTTCCTCGGCACGGGCGCGGGCCTGCCCCGCTTTATGGGCATCAAAGGGGAGGGCGCGAAGGGGGTGTTTTCCGCAAACGAATATCTGACGCGCACCAACCTGATGAAGGCGTATGAGCCGGACAGTGAGACGCCCATTCTGCACGCAAAGAAGATCGCCGTTGTGGGCGGCGGCAACGTCGCGATGGATGCGGCGCGCTGCGCCAAGCGGCTGGGCGCGGAGACGGTGTATATCGTCTACCGCCGTTCGGAGGCGGAACTTCCCGCCCGCCGCGAGGAGGTCGAACACGCCAAGGAAGAGGAGATCATCTTCAGGCTGCTCACCAATCCCGTGGAGATCCTGACGGATGCCGACGACAACGTGGTCGGGCTGAAATGCATCCGCATGGAGCTGGGTGAGCCGGACGCATCGGGCCGCCGCCGTCCCGTCGAGGTCCCGGGCAGCGAGTTCGATATGGACGTGGACTGCGTGATCATGGCGTTGGGAACGTCGCCCAATCCGCTGCTGAAACAGACGACGAAGGGGCTTGAAACGCAGCGCCGCGGCGAGATCGTCGCCGACGAAAACGGCAAGACGAGCCTCGAGGGCGTATATGCGGGCGGTGACGCCGTGACGGGCGCGGCGACCGTCATCCTGGCGATGGGCGCGGGCAAGACGGCAGCCAAAGCCATCGACGAATATATCAGGAACAAATGAACCGCTGGCAATCGTTCCAAGCGAAGCGCGGCGGCGGCCTTTTCGGTCGCCGCCGCATGTTTTGTTCGGAATTTCGGTCGCCTTAAAAGGAGTTGCTGCGCACGGCATTTCGTTTGCGGAACGGAATTTCGGTTTTGCCGAAAATTTTTGTCATGCGGACGGAAAATCGCTTGACACTTTCCGAATAGTTGTTATAATAGGATATGCTCTTTTTGATATTGAGGTGTAGCGCAGTTTGGTAGCGCGCTTGGTTAGGGACCAAGAGGTCGTGGGTTCAAGTCCCGTCACCTCAACCAAAAATCCCGCAGAGATTTTGCTCTGCGGGATTTTATACTCGTCCAAAACCATAAGACGCAGGGAAACATCCCTGCGTCTGTTTATGTTCTTCAGTTGTTGCAGCAACTGTTGCAGCAGCCGTTGCCGGAACCGGAGAAGGAATTGCAGCCGTTGCAGTTACAGCAGGCGCTGTAGACGAGCGCATACTGCCGTGCATAGTAAGCGTCGGAACAGGCGTTCAGCGAACTGCAGCTCCCGAACCCGCTGCCGCTCCTTGCATTGGAGCAGGAATTGCAGGAGTTACAGGAATTACAGCAATTACAGCCTGAAGAAAAAAGATTGTTGAGCGCGCGTGCGATGGCGTTTGCACACGAATTGCAGCCGTTATTGCAGCCGCAGCGCGTCTGACACGAATTGCACATATCGTACCTCTGTAGCGTAAAATTCGGCCCGGGCCGTCACTCCATCATATGTGTGCAAAGCCAGGCTGCGTGCGAAAATCCCTTTGAAAAACGCTTGTGTCCGCGCCACAGGGATGTTATAATATCGTCGGATATTTTCAGGAGAAGCGGGATATGAAACTGAAGTGGAAGAAACCGACCAAAAAACAGGCGTGGCGGTTCGCCGTCTATTTTTTGATCGTCATAGCGGGAAACGCCGTTGCGGCGGCGGCAAGCACCTTTTTCATCATACCGGGCGGATTCGTCATGGGCGGAACGACGGGGCTTGGCATTTTCGTGCGCAACCTGGTGGACGAACAGAACGAATGGCTCGTTTCATTCACCGTCTATGCCGCGAATATCGTGCTGTTTTTGCTCGGAGCCTTCATGCTCGGGAAAAAGTTTGCGCTCTCCACGATCGCGGGCACGCTGCTGTATCCTTCTTTTATCAGCTTATTCACCTATCTGAACGATCTGTATGTTGCGGCGAACGGACAGCCCGTTGCGGGGAATGATCCCTGGCTTGCCATCATCTGCGGCTCTGTTCTGTTCGGCGTGGGTATCGGCTGTGTTATCCGCGTCGGTTCGAGTACGGGCGGAACGGATATTCCGCCGCTCATTCTGCATAAGTATTTCAACATTCCGCCTGCTGCTACGCTCTGGGCGCTTGACTTTATCATCGTGCTCATGCAGCTTGTCGCGGTGCCGCTGGATACAGTGCTGCACGGTGCGGTCATTACGATCCTGTCGTCCATCGTCATTGACTTTGTTTCTCCTATCGGGCTGCGCAAGCGGCAGGTGCAGATCGTCAGTTCCAGGTGGCGGGAGATCCGCACGATGATTCTCAATGAAATGCACCGCGGCGTGACCCTTCTGCATGCGCGCACGGGCTTTCTGCAGGAGGAACGTTATGTGATCATGACGGTCGTCTCCAACCGCGAGGTGGTGCGGCTGCGCAACGCCGCAGAGACGATCGACCCGGAAGTGTTCTTCACGGTCTCCGTCGTATCCGAAGTGCGCGGCAGGGGATTTTCCTCCGAAAAAATTTTGCTGCCGCTCTCCGAAGAGCGGGACGCCGCAGACCCCGCCGCATATGCGGCGGCGGCCCTGTCCGAACAGGACGGGCCTGCGGATACAGGGGCGGACGGACAGGAATAACCACAAGCCGCGCGGCGGGAATGCTCCCGCCGCGCGGCTTGTCTGTATGGTCTATTTCTTTTCCTTTCTGCGCTTGTCGTTGATGACGGCGAGCGCCGCCTCGTCGATGAGGGTGATGCCCTCCTCCTTGGCAATCTTCACCATCTGCGTGAGCGCCGCCTTCAGGAACACGCGGGGGATCTTCGTAAGCTTTGCGCACGCCTCCTTGGTGAATTTGACGTCCGGATCGATGCGCTCCGCGGCATAGACAACGGAATTGACGTCGCCCTCCTTCGCCTGGATCTTTTCGGGGAAGGGCCTTCTGAACCGCGAGCACCAGAAATTGGTGCTGTCCCGATAGCCGTAATCGACGGGCACGGGCGGGAAATTGGCAGACGTCACGCCGTTCACGATGCTGTTCCAATACTTTTCCTTCATGAGGATCCTGTCGATATTCAGGATGAAGTGCGCGCCGAACTTGCTCGTGATGCCGTTGAAGGAGCGGTAGGGCGGTTCATACCCCTCCAGCTGCTCGGGTTTGTCCTCAAAGGCGTTCTCGAGCGCGCTGTTCCAGGTGCATTCAAATACCTGAAACGCCTCCCTGACGACGAGGGGCCGCTCGCCCTCCGCCTGTCCCTCTTCTAAGGTGAACAGGCAGTTCTTCATCTTCTCCTGCGTGGTATCGCCGGGGAACCCCAGCCGCACCGCCTCGCGGAAATATTTCCTGTCGTCGGGAATAAAATTGAGGGAGACCTTGCTGCCCGCCAGAATGTGCTGCGCCGTGTTGGAGCTGTTGCGGCACTCCAGCAGCATCGCGTAGCGGTCCTTTCCCGCAATGTAATAGGGGAAACACAGCGAATAGGACCCGAGGTTGGTGCGCCCCTCCGCGTCCAGCGTGCCCACCAGCACGGTTGGCATGGGGAAGAACGCCGACGTCTGATAGAAGTTGTCCACGATGCGTAAGTCTTTGAAACTGCTCATAAAAACCTCCGTGAATTGTTCTTTCTTATTGTAAGCCTTTTTGCAGAGCTTGTCAATCCCCGAATAAAAGTTCTCTGCGCGGCCGGCATGAAAATGATTTTAGGATAAACACAATATTTTGTGCTCTATGCTCTTGACAGGCAGGACATCGGGTGTTATAATGTATCGTGGGCGGGATGGTGGATATAACCAAAACATCAATTCATATAAGGACAGAGGCAAGAGAAGAAATGGAAAGAAAACCTACCAAGATCAGTATCATCGGCGCGGGCGCGGTCGGCTCTTCCGTCGCGTTTTCCATCGCCACACAGCGCCTTGCAGCGGAGATCGTCATCATCGACGTCAACACCGAGAAGGCGGAAGGCGAGGCGATGGACATCAGCCACGGCATCATCACGATGGGCTCGATGAACATCCACTCCGGCAGCTATGCGGACATCGTGGACAGTGACCTCATCATCATCACGGCGGGCGTGGGCAGAAAGCCCGGCGAGACGCGGCTTGACCTTGCTGCCAAGAACATCGCGATCGCGCGCGACGTGACGGCGAATATCATGAAGTACTACAACGGCGGCGCCGTCATGGTCATCTCCAATCCCGTGGACGTCATCACCTATCTCGTGCAGAAGGAGAGCGGGCTGCCTGCGGGCAGGGTGTTCGGCACGGGCACGGTGCTCGACAGCGCGCGGTTCCGCTATTTCCTCTCCACGCGGCTGGAGGCGGATATCCGCAACGTACACGGATTTACGGCGGGCGAGCACGGCGAGAGCCAGTTTGCGGTGTGGAGCTCGGTGCACATTTCGGGTATGCGCCTGGATTCGTTCTGCGCCAAACGGGGCATTGCCTTCAGCAAAGAGGACGTCATGAACGATACCGTTTCCTCGGGCGCGCAGGTCATCAAGCGCAAGGGCGTGACCAATTACGCCATTGCCGCCATTGCTGCGGAGCTTGCGGGCACGGTCATCAAGAACAGGCGCTCCATCTTCAGCGTGACGAGCGTGCTGCACGACTATTACGGCATCAACGACGTTGCCATCAGCGTTCCCTCTTTCGTGGGGGACGAGGGCGTCGTCGGCAACCTTGTGTACGATTTCACGGACGAGGAAGTGGAAAAGCTGCGCTATTCCGCCAAGCAGATCCGCACCTTCCTCGATTCTCTCAACATCTGACAATATTTTTTTCAAGAGGTACCAGAATATGGACAAGAAACAGTATGCGCTCGATAAGCACAGGGAGTGGGCGGGCAAGATCGAAGTCGTCACCCGCGCACCCATCACCAACCGCGAAGAGCTTGCCGTTGCCTATACGCCCGGCGTTGCGGAACCCTGCCTTGAAATTTCCAGGAACGTCGATCTCTCCTATGTCTATACGCGCCGCGCCAATCTTGTCGCGGTCGTCACAGACGGAACGGCCGTCCTCGGCCTCGGCGACATCGGCCCCGAGGCGGGCATGCCCGTCATGGAGGGCAAGTGCGCCCTGTTCAAGACGTTCGGCGATGTCGATGCGTTCCCCCTGTGCGTGCGCAGCAAGAGCGTGGACGATATCGTAAAAACGGTGCAGCTGCTCGCGGGCAGCTTTGGCGGCATCAACCTGGAGGACATCTCCGCTCCCCGCTGTTTCGAGATCGAAAAGCGCCTCAAAGAGGTGTGCGACATCCCGATCTTCCACGATGACCAGCACGGCACGGCAGTCGTCACGCTGGCGGCGATGATCAACGCCCTGAAGCTTGTCGGCAAGAAGATGGAGGACCTCTCCGTCGTCGTCAACGGCTCGGGCGCCGCAGGCATCGCCATCACCAAGCTGCTTATGAGCAGGGGGCTGAAGAAGGTCATCCTCTGCGACAGAAAGGGCGCCATATACGAGGGCCGCGACGGCCTCAACCCCATCAAGGAGGAGATGGCGAAAATTTCCAACCTCGAAAGGAAGGCGGGCAGCCTTGCCGAGGTCATCAAGGGGGCGGATGTTTTCATCGGCGTCTCCGCGCCCGGCAGCCTGACCAAGGAAATGGTGAAAACCATGGCGGCCGATCCCATCATCTTTGCAATGGCGAATCCCGTTCCCGAGATCATGCCCGACGAGGCGAAGGCGGCGGGCGTGCGCATCATGGGCACGGGCAGGAGCGATTTCCCCAACCAGATCAACAACGTTCTGGCATTCCCCGGCATCTTCCGCGGTGCGCTCGACGTGCGCGCAAGCGACATCAACGACGAGATGAAGATCGCGGCGGCGGAGGCGATCGCCTCGGTCATTCCCGAGAGCGAGCTTTCCCCCGACTATATCATTCCCGATTCCTTCAATCCCCACGTCAAGGACGCGGTTGCCGAGGCAGTCAAAGCTGCCGCCCGCCGCACCGGCGTCGCAAGGATCTGAATTTCATCTAAACAAATCTCCACCGGCGTTGCCGGTGGAGATTTGTTTATAAAGATTTTTTGGAATATCTGTTTTCCGTCATTCCGAGGCGATGGTATAATCAATAATTTTTGGTATGCAAAAGCCCCCGTTTCGTGAACGGGGGCTGTGTCTTATGCCGCCGAGCGGATTTGAACCGCTATGCCTTGCGGCACAGGATTCTAAGTCCTGCGTGTCTGCCGGTTTCACCACGGCGGCGTCCGTATTATTATACAGCAGCCGCCGCGAAAAATCAAGCGCTTACGCCTTGTGCGGAAGGGGATTTGCAGCGGGCTGTTTTTCCTGTTCGGGAAGAGCGGCGCGGCGATCCTTGCCCCAGAAGAAGAGGGCGACCGTCCCGGGGCCGACGTGCGCGCCCGTGCACAGGTCATAGTATTCGATGATGATGTCGTTTGCGCCCTTTGCGCGCAAAAGCTGCGCAAGGAACTGCGCGTCCGCCGGGCAGTCGGCGTGTGCGATGGCGACCGTGTTGCTCTCGGGGCGCACGGCGCGCCTGGCAAACGTCTCGGCGATCGCCTCCAGCGCCTTTCTTCTGCCGCGCGCCTTGCCGCAGGCGACGATCTTGGCGTTGTCGCTCTCGTCCGCACGCAGAAGGGGTTTGATGTTGAGCAGCGTTCCCGCGATGGCAACGGTGCGCGAGATGCGTCCGGTGCGGCGCAGATATTTGAGATCGTCCACCGTGAGGTAGCTGTTCATCTTATAGGCGTTTTCCCTTGCCCATTCGGCGCACGCCTGCGCGCTCTCGCCCAGATCGCGCAGGTCTGCCGCCTTGATGGCGATCAGCCCCTCGCCCAGCGAGGCGTTTGCGCTGTCGATGGCGAACACTTTGCGCCCGGGGTAAGTCTCCATCAGGTGCTTTGCTGCCTCCTGCGCCTGTGCATACGTTCCGCTGATGCCCGACGAGATGGTGAACAGCAGCGCGTCGCGTCCCTCCTCGAGAGCGGGGCGCAGCGCGTCCTCGAATACCTGCGCCGTCAAAAGCGAAGTCTTTGCCTCCGCGCCCGCGCGCATAGCGTCGTAATATTGTTTTGCCGTCTCTTCAAAGGGCATATCTTCGGAAAAGCAGAGGCGCTCCTCGCCGTTCACCGTATAGCGGAAGGGGATGACGCGGATGTCCCGCGCGATGCGGATGTCGTTGGGGATGTTCGCCCCCGAATCGACGTAGATCGCAAACTTGTTCATGATGATTCCTCCTTGCAGCATCGCCGCAGCGTGCGGCGTGACGTCGCAGTTATCGTTATCAGCATACCACGCAGGCGGAGAAAATACACCCTATTTCCGTCCTTTTCTGCTCTCCATTCGTTCACTTTGTGTCTATTGCCATATTTCTTAACTCCACGGTGCAAAAAATTCACTCTACTCACGGTAGAGTTGCCTTTTTTCGCGCTTTTTCGCATGGGACAGCCCCGCCGCGGCATACGTTAGCATGAGGTGACGATATGCTGGAAATGCTCTGTTCGCTCCTGTGCCGCCTGTTCTTTTTCACGGGCGCCGTGCGGGATGAAGGCTCTTACCCCAAACCGCTCTCCAAAGAGGACGAGGAAAAATATCTTGCGCTCTCGCGTGCGGGAGACAAAAACGCGCGGGATACGCTCGTGCGGCACAACATGCGCCTCGTGGCGCACGTGGTCAAGAAGTACACGGGCGCGGCGGAGACGGACGACATGATCTCGGTGGGTTCCATCGGTCTGATCAAGGCGATCAACACATACGAACCCTCGCGCGGGACCCGCCTTGCGACGTACACGGCGCGCTGCATCGAGAATGAGATCCTCATGTACATCCGCGCGGGCAAAAAGCACAAGTCCAACGTCTCGCTCTCCGACCCCGTGGGCACGGACAAGGACGGCAACGAACTCACCCTCATGGACCTGCTCTTTGAAAAGGAAGACAAGGTGTTCGGCAGCGTCGAGCAGTCGCTCATGCAGGAGAAGTTCCTCTCCGCCGTCCGCCGGCTCCTCAACGAACGGGAGACGACGGTCATCTGCCTGCGGTACGCGCTGGCGGGCGGGGTGCCCCTGCCGCAGCGGGAGGTGGCGCGCCGGCTGAAGATCTCGCGCTCCTACGTCTCGCGCATCGAAAAGCGCGCCCTCGAAAAACTGCGCGACGGACTGAACCGCGAGGACTTTTTCGCCGACTGACTGTGCAGCGAGCGGTGGCGCGGAAAAAGCGCGCCGCCGCGCATGGCTGTTTTTTGCGATCTCGGCGCCATCGTTTGACTTTTTTTGCGCATTCCGCTATAATGATTCAAATCACAACGGAGAAAATCACAATGCGCATTGACGAGATCCTGGCACGCAAACGCACGCTCTCATTCGAGGTGTTTCCCCCGAAGAAGGGCGGAGAGGGGAAGGAGCAGCTGCTCTCCGTCATCGGGGAGCTGGCGGAGCTTTCCCCCGACTTTATCAGTGTCACCTACGGCGCGGGAGGTTCCAACTCCAAAAACGTGGTGGAGATCGCCGACGCCATTGAAAACGGCGCGCATGTGACGGCGCTCGCGCACATCACGGGCGGCCCCTCCACGCCTGCCGACGTGGACGCCGTCGCCTCGGCGCTCAGGGAGCGGGGCATCGAAAACGTGCTCTGCCTGCGCGGGGACAGGCCCGTCGGCTACGAGGCGGATTACTGCCGCTACTTTCCGCACGCCACTGACCTCGCCGCCTACCTCGCGCCCTACGGATTCACGCTGGGCGCGGCGTGCTATCCCGAGGGGCACACCGAATGCGAGTCGCTGTACGCCGACCTCGTCAACATGAAGAAAAAGGAGGAGGCGGGGGCGCGCTTTTTCATCACGCAGCTCTTCTACGACAATTCCTACTACTACCGCCTCGTGAACGAGGCGCGCAGGATCGGCATCACCGCGTCCATCATCCCGGGCATCATGCCCCTCGTCAACCCCAAAAATATCCGCCGCATCAAGGAGATGTGCGGCAGCGCCATTCCGCTCGAATTCCGCAACATGATCGAAATTTACGCCTCCCGCCCCGCGGTGATGGAGGAGATCGGCTATAACTACGCCGTCTACCAGATCATCGACCTCATCGCCAAGGGCGCGCCCGGCATCCATCTGTATGTCATGAACAATCCCGCCACGGCAAAGGCGATCTGTGCGCGGCTCGAGAGGGTGCTGCATGAACTCTTCTGAGCTGCGCCGCGCGGCGTGCGCATATCTGGGCTGCCGCGGTGAAGTGCCCGAGGAGCTGTTTGCCCTTGTGGACGGCTGCATGGAGGAGGCGCGCTCGCTCGCGCACTTCCGCGCCGTTGCCAGGGAGTACACCGCGCCGCTGCCCTTTCTGCGGCAGGAGCCGTATGCAGGGTTTCTGGCGGGCTGTTCGGGCTATGCGCTCGTGGCGATGACGCTGGGGGCGGAGGCGGAGCGGCGGGTGCGCGCGCTCATGACCCTCGATCCCGCCCGCGCCGTGGTGCTCGACGCCTGCGCCAGCGCCCTCGTCGAATGCGAGGCGGATGCGTGGGAGGAGTGCCTCGGCCCCGCACGCACCTATCGGTTCTGCCCGGGCTACGGCGGGAGCGACGTGGCTGACAACGCATATATCTTCCGCGAGCTTGACCCCTCGCGCATCGGCATGCAGCTGCTGCCCTCGGGCATGATCGCGCCGCAGAAGTCGATGGCGGGCATCGTGGGGCTGGGCAAGCGCGCGCACAGAACGTGCGAAAACTGCATGGCGGCGGCAGGCTGCATCTACAAAAAGGAGGGGCGCACATGTTATCCGGAAAAGGGCTGCTGATCTTCGACGGCGGCATGGGCAGCGAATTCGAGCGCATGGGGCTGGAAGGCGATCCCGTGGAGCTGAACGTCACCCATCCCGAACAGGTGCGCGCCGTGCACCGTGCCTACGTGCAGGCGGGCGCGGACGTCATCACGGCGAACTCGTTCGGGCTCAACCGCATCAAATACCGCGGGGAATACCCGCTTGAAAGGCTTGTGCGCGCCGCTGTGGAGAACGCGCGCAGCGCGGGGAGGGAAGTGTTCTTCGACGTCGGCCCGACGGGGGCGCTCCTTGCGCCCGTCGGGACGCTCACCTTTGACGAGGCATACGAGGCATACGCCGAAATTGCGCGCCTGACCTCGGACATGGTGGGGGGATATATCGCCGAGACCTTCTCCGACCTGTACGAACTCAAGGCGTGCGTGCTGGCGCTCAAGGAGTGTTCGGACAAGCCCGTGTACGCCACCGTCACCTTCGACAGGACGGGGCGCACGCTCACCGGCTCCACGCCCGAGATCGTGGCGCTGCTGTTGGAGGGGCTGGGCGTGGACGCGCTCGGGGTCAACTGCTCCCTCGGCCCTGCGGAGCTGTTCCCGCTGGTGCAGCGCATGCTGGCAGTGACCGATCTTCCCGTCATCGTGCAGCCCAACCGCGGGCTGCCCGTCTGGCGGGAGGGCAGAACGCAGTACGACCTGTCCGACGAAGAATTCGCGCGCTGGGCGGAAAAATATGCACAGGCGGGCGTCGCCGTCCTGGGCGGGTGCTGCGGCACGACGCCCGAGACCATCCGCCGCATCGCACACCTGAAGGGGCGGGAAGTGCCTGCGCGCAGCGTACCCCGCGTGACGCAGGTGTGTTCGGCAACGCAGCTCGTGGCGATGGACGGGGTGCGCATCTGCGGCGAGCGCCTGAATCCGACGGGAAAGCCTAAACTGCGCGACGCGCTGCGCGAAGGGAACGCGGACTATCTCGTTGCCGAGGCGCTGCGGCAGGAGGAGGCGGGCGCCGACCTCTTGGACCTCAACGTGGGCGTGCCCGGGCTGGACGAGCCGGCTGTCATGCAGCGCGCCGTGCTCGCCGTGCAGGAGAGCTGCGCGCTGCCCCTGCAGCTCGATTCCTCGGACGCCGCCGCGCTCGAGGCGGGCGCACGGTACTACAACGGCATTCCGCTCCTCAACAGCGTGAACGGGGAGGAGGCGGTCATGGCGCGCGTCTTTCCCGTCGCCAAAAAGTACGGCGCGGTCGTGCTGGGGCTGACGATGGACGACGGGGGCGTGCCCCGCACGGCGCGCGAGCGCGCAGTGATCGCACAGCGCATCATCGAACGCGCGGCGCAGTACGGCATCCCCCGCCACAGGGTGATGATCGATACGCTCGTTCTGACGGCGTCCGCCGAGCAGCCGCTCGTGGGCGAGACGCTCGGGGCGCTCTCGCTCGTGCGCGGAATGGGGGTGAATACCGCGCTCGGCGTTTCCAACGTCTCCTTCGGCCTGCCTGCGCGGGCGCTGCTCAACCGCACCTTCCTCGTCATGGCACTCTCGCACGGGCTGAACATGCCCATCCTCAACCCGCTGGACGCCGAGATGACGGGCGCCGTGCGCGCCTTCGATGTGCTTGCAAATGCCGACAGGGGCGCGGCGCGCTATATCGAACTTTATAAGGATATGCAGCCGGCGGCGGGCGCAGCGAACGCGGCGGGCGCGGCGCGGACGGCGGAGGCGCCGCCCGTCAAAAATCTGTATGAGAGCGTTTTGCGCGGGCTGGCGGGGGAGGCGGCGTCCTTTGCCGCTGCGGAGCTTGCGCAGCATGCCCCCCTCGAGGTCGTGAACGGGACGCTCATCCCCGCGCTGAACGAAGTCGGCGCGCTCTACGCACAGGGCAAGCTCTTTCTGCCCCAGCTCATCTCCTGTGCCGAGGCGGCGAAGGCTGCCTTCGCCGTGGTAGGGGAGAAGTTCGGAAAAGATGCAAACGTGCGCGGAAAAATCGTCCTCGCCACGGTGAAGGGGGACGTGCACGACATCGGCAAGAACATCGTCAAAGTGGTCGCGCAGTCACACGGGTATACCGTCGTCGATCTCGGCAAGGACGTGGCGAAGGAGCGCGTTGTCGAGGCCGCCCTGCGCGAAAAGCCCCTCGTCGTGGGTCTTTCCGCGCTGATGACCACGACGGTGAAGAGCATGGAAGAGACCATCGCCGCACTGCGTGCGGCGGGTTGCACCGCCCCGATCTACGTCGGCGGCGCGGTGCTGAACGCGCAGATCGCGCGCACGATCGGTGCGGACGGCTACACGCCCGATGCGCCCTCCTTTGTCGCCGCCCTCGACGCTCTCTCCGCCCGCCGCGGTTGAGACGGACGGCACAAATATGGGAGCAAAATGAGAGCACAAAAAAGCCATCGGATGTTCCCGATGGCTTTTTTGTTCAGTGCAGGATCGTGAGCGTCTCGCCAAACGGTTTGCGCTGTTTGGGGCGGACGGGGTCGTCTTCTTTGGCGTAGCCGAGCGCGACGACGACGGGAATGCGCACCTTTTCGCGGATGCTGAGCACGCCGCGCAGCTTGTCCTCGTTGCGCCAGCCGAGGATGCAGCTTGCAAGCCCCGCGGCATCGGCGGCGAGCACCAGGTGCGCCGTGAGAATGCCCAGATCGTTTGCGGTGAAGTCGGTATCCTTCATGCGGGCGCCCAGTTTCGCGGTGAGGTTGCTCCTGCCCTCGCAGACGGCGACGAGCGCGCCCGCGTCCGAGGCAAACTTGTTCATGCCCATTCCCTGCAGGCAGGCGGCAACCTCTTTGCGCCGCTCACCGAGGACTGCCACGAGCTGCCAAGGCTGCGCGTTGCAGGCGGAAGGGGCGAGCAGGGCAAGTTCGCATACCTTTCTGACGAGTTCCTCGCTCACTTCCCGCCCGTCAAAGGCGCGGCAGCTCTGGCGGTGAAGATACAGTTGTTCGATGTCCTTGATTTCCATATGCGTATCCTGAAAATACGGGGCGCGGCATCTGCCGCGCCCGCGTTTCGCTTTATACCTTTGCCTTTGCCAGCGAGGCTTTTGCTTTTTCGACGACGTTCTCTACGGTGAACCCGAACAGCTTGAAAAGCTGCGCTGCGGGACCGCTTGCTCCGAACGTGTTCATGCCGATGATCTCGCCGCAGTCGCCCGCGTACTTGTACCAACTGTAGGGAGAGCCTGCCTCCACGCACACGCGCGCACGGACGGCGGCGGGCATGACGCTCTCCTTATATTCTGCGCTCTGCTTTTCATACTCTTCAAAGCAGGGCATGGAGATGACGCGCGCCCTGATGCCCTCTTCGGCGAGCTTTGCCTTGGCGCCCACGCACTGTTCCACTTCCGAGCCGCTCGCAATGAGCAGCACGTCGGGCGTGCCCTCGCAGTCCTCGAGCACGTAGCCGCCCTTGAGGGCAACCAGCCCGCTGCCTGCGTACTGGGGCAGGTTCTGCCTGGTGAGCACGAGCGCGGTGGGGGCGCTGCCCGTGAGGGCGGAGATCCACGCCGCCGCCGTCTCCTTGCCGTCCGCGGGGCGGTACACCTTCATATTGGGAATGGAGCGCAGGGCGATGAGCTGTTCGACAGGCTCATGGGTGGGGCCGTCCTCGCCCACGCCGATGGAGTCGTGTGTCAGGATATAGGTGACGGGAATGTTCATGAGCGCGGAGAGGCGCATCGCGTGCTTGCAGTAGTCGGAGAAGATGAAGAAAGTGGAGCAGTAGCACCTGAGCCCTCCGTGCAGCTGCATGCCGTTGGTGATGGCCGCCATGGCGTGTTCGCGGATGCCGAAGTGCATGTTTCTGCCCTCGTAGCTGCCGGGCGCGAAGTCGCCGTAGGTGATGGTATCGGTGTTCTTCATGTCGGACAGGTTGGAGGGGGCAAGGTCGGCGGAGCCGCCCATCAGGTTGGGAACGAGCGCCGCGATCTTGTTGAGCACGGTCGCCGAGGTCTGGCGGGTCGCCATGGGCTTTTCAAAGCGGAACAGATCGTCCACTTTAGCAAGGTCCACCATCTCGCCGCTCATTGCCGCCTTGTACGCTTTGGCAAGTTCGGGGTACTTCTTTTCATATTCGGCGAACATCGCCTTCCATTCGCGCTCGCGCTTGGCGCCCCGTCTGCCCGCCTTGGCGGTGTGTGCAAGCACCTCGTCGGGCACTTCAAAGGGCGCGCACGTCCAGCCGAAGCGCTCCTTGGTCTTTTTCAGGTTCTCCTCGCCGAGGGGCGCGCCGTGGCACTTGTGGCTGCCCTCGAGCGGCGTGCCGTAGCCGATCTTGGTCTTGCAGATGATGATGGTGGGCTTTTTGGTCTCCTTCTTCGCCTTCTTGATGGCATTGGAGAGCAGGGCGAAGTCGTCGGGATGTTCGACGAGGTTGACCTTGATGACCTGCCAGTTCTGCGCCTTGAAGCGCATGGCGACGTCCTCTTTGAAGGTGATGTCGGTATCGCCCTCGATGGTGATGTCGTTGTCGTCGTAGAAGAGAATGAGCTTGCCCAGCTCGTGCGTGCCCGCAAACGAACATGCCTCATAGGAGATGCCCTCTTCCAGACACCCGTCGCCGCACAGCGCATAGGTGTAGTGATCGACGATGGGGAATCCCTCGCGGTTGAACACCGCCGCCAGGTGCGCCTCGGCGACTGCCATGCCCACGGCATTGGCAATGCCCTGCCCCAGGGGGCCGGTGGTCGTCTCGATGCCAATGGTGTGGCCGTATTCGGGGTGCCCGGGCGTCTTGGAGCCGAGCTGGCGGAAGTTCATCAGGTCCTCCTTGGTCAGTCCGAACCCGTACAGGTAAAGCAGGGAATAGTCGAGCATGGAGCCGTGCCCCGCCGAGAGCACAAAGCGGTCGCGGTCGTCCCACTTGGGGTCCTTGTTGTTGAACTTCAGAAATTCCTGCCACAGCGTATATGCGATGGGGGCGGAGCCGATGGGCAGCCCGGGATGCCCCGAGTTTGCCTTCTGGATGGCCTCCGCCGAGAGGATGCGGATGGCGTTGATGGTGGTCTGTCTGACTTCTTTCATGACTTCATTCTCCTTACTTTATATTTGGTTTTTGAGATTTTCCGTGTTGAGGAAGGGGTACTTGCTTAAAAATTCATAGAGCACGCGCAGGATGCGGCGGTTGCCGCCCGCGCGGTTGCTCTCTGCGTTGATTGGCAGGATGGGTTCGTGCAGGCTCATTCTCACCAGTGCCCAGCCGTCGCCCGCGTCCTTGTCGAAGTTGATGCGCACGCCCTCGCAGTTGTCGGGCGCAAGGCTCAGCCCCGCCGTGTGCTGCGCGTATGCCGTGAGGTCGGCTATGACGCCCGCGCCCAGCGCCTTGAAGTCGCAACCGTTTGCAAAGGACAGGCGCACTTCCGCCGCCTCGGCGGGTTCGGGCAGGTCTGCGATGAGGGACATCAGGTCCTTTCCCGCCTTGGCGCGCTGCGCGAGCGCGATGAGCAGGCGGGTGACGAGGTACGCCCCGTCGTCCAGAAAGTAATTTTCCATGAGCGCCGCGTGACCGCTCGTCTCGATGGCGAGAGGAGAATACCGCCCCTCGGCGTTCAGGCGCTTGCACTCGTTGATGACGTTCTTGTAGCCGCGCTTGAAACGGCGGTGCACCCCGCCGTGCGCCGCGATGAACGCCGCAAGCCCGTCGCTCGTCACCGAATCGGTGACGATGACGCCCGGCCGTTCCGCAAGCAGGATGGCGGAGATGAGGGCGATCAGGCGGTTGCGGTTGATCTCCTCGCCGTCGGGCGCCACCGCGCCCGCGCGGTCCACGTCGGTATCGAAGATGATGCCGAAGTCTGCCCTGTTCTTTACGACCGCCTCGCAGACGGAGCGCATCGCCGTCTCGTTTTCGGGGTTGGGAATGTGGTTGGGGAAATTCCCGTCCGGCTCCAGAAACTGCGAACCGGCGGTGTCCGCGCCCAGCGGCTTTAACACGAGGTCCACATAGAATCCGCCCGCGCCGTTGCCCGCGTCCACCAGAATGCGCTTGCCCGCCAGGGGCCTGTCCTCCCCGCATGCCGCGCGCACCTTGTCCACAAGGCCCGCGGCGTACCGCTCAATGTAGCTCCTGCGCGTGATGGCACCCCTGCCCTGCGGGAAGTCGCCCTTCGCCGCGATCTTCAGAATTTCGGCGACGTCCGCACCCTCCAGGCCGCCGTCCTTCGCAAAGAACTTCAGCCCGTTCTTCTGATAGGGCAGATGGCTCGCCGTAATCATCACGGAGACGTCCGCGCCGAATTCCTCCTGCAGGAGCATGAACATGGAGGGCGTGGAGGAGAGTCCCGTCTGAATGACGTCTCCGCCGCAGGCAGCGTATCCTTCGCTCACCAATTTGCTCAGGTGCTCCGCCGAGAGGCGGGAATCGTGCCCGACGGCGAGCACGGGCCGCGCCTTCCCCGTCTTGCGCGCCGCCCAGACGAAGAACGCCCTTGCAATGGCGCCGACCGCCTCGTCGGTGAGCGTCACGGGGTCGTTTTCCACGCCGGCAATCGCCGTGCCGCGCACGTCCGTGCCGTTGCGCAGGTTCAAAAAGTCCTGTTCTGTCATAATCCCCCCGCGGGCAAAAATTTGATGTGTATACCAATAGATGGGCACATCTGCCCGTATGTATCCATTATATCGCCAAAACGGACGTTTTTCAAGACCTTTTTGCAAAAAAGCAGACTTTTTTCAAAAAAACATTGCAGTTGTCATATTTCTGTGTTATAATACAGAAAAATATTCGGAGAATAAACAATGTACAAATTCACTCTTTCGACGGATTCGACCTGCGATCTGTACCATGACTTTATCGTTGAAAACGATATCAAGTTTGTGTCGCTCACCTTTACGGTGGAAAAGGACGGCAGGCTCGAGGACCATCTCGACAACTTTACCCGGTATCAGCAGTATGTCGACTTCTACAACGAACTGCGCGCGGGCGGATTCTCCCGCACCTCCATGCTCAATTACGAATCGCACTACGAGCACTTCCTGAAGCTCGCCGGGGAGGGGGCGGAGGACGTGGTGCACTTCACCATATCTTCGGGCCTTTCGCCCACCAAGGACGTCGCGGCAAAGGCGGCGGCGGACGTGAAGAAGGACTATCCCAAGTTCAACGTGTACGTCGTCGATCCGCTGACGGCAACGGTGGGGCAGGGGGCGCTCGTGCGGCAGGCACTCGAATGGCGCAACGCCGGTAAGACGGCGCAGGAGACATACGATTATGTGAACGGGCTGCGCCTGCATCTGCAGCACTTTGTCATTGCAGACGACCTCAAATATCTCAAGCGGGGCGGAAGAGTGGGCGCGGCGAGCGCCACCATCGGCACCATGCTCAACATCAAGCCCGTGCTCACCTTCGATAAGGAGGGCAAGCTCATCGTCATCGACAAGGTGAAGGGCACCAAGAAGGCGATCGCCTTCATCAAGGCGAAGATGGAGAAGGAGGGCCCCGCCGAGCCGCAGCACTTATTCATCGTGCATACGGACAACGAACCCGCCGCGCGCGAACTGGAGGCATACGTTATCGAGCGGTTCGGCATCCGGCCGCACGTGCAGATCATGGGGCCGGTCATCGGCTCCCACCTCGGCCCCAATGCCTTTGCGCTCGGGTACTTCACAAAGTCACTCAGAAACGAATTTTAACGCGGGAGACTGCCATGAAACATCTTCACAGGGCGGGAAGGGCTGCGTTTGCGGCGCTGCTCTTCTGCCTTCCTCTGTCCGCATGCCGGCCCTCGGCGGACATCGGCAACGCGCGCACCGAGCTGGTCGTGAACGACGAAACGCGCGTGGTCATCGAAGTGCTCGCGGGCGACCCGTCGCACAGCCTGTACGATGCGCTCAGCGTGTTCCGTGAAAACGGACAGATCTCGTTCGGCGGAGAAGGGTCGCGGGAGGACTTCTATCTCACTTCGCTGGGCGGCTTGGAGGCGGACAGCGGCAATTTCTGGGCGGTATACACGACGCTCGGAACGTGGGAGGGACAACCCTATTCCAATGCCGAATGGGGGACGTGGGAGTACGACGGAAGGACGTTCGCATCTGCCTCTTACGGCGTCTCCGGTCTCCCGCTTGTCGAAGGCGAATGGTATGCTCTTGTCTGGACGGCGATCGAGGGCGCATAGCCCCGCGCGCACGGTGGCGGCGTCCGCCGTCATGTGCGCCCTTCTGCTCACGGCGCAGTTCGTGCTCTCCTATGTGCCGGGCGTGGAGCTGGTGACGGCGCTGCTGCTTGCCTTCTGCTATTTCTTCGGCTGGCGGTGCGGGGTGCTGACCGCCACGGCATTCTCCCTGCTGCGCTGCTTTATCTTCGGGTTTTCGCCGAATGTCATCCTGTTGTATCTCATCTATTTCAACGCCTTTGCGCTCTTTTTCGCATGGATGGGGGCGCGGCGGCGGCCCGTGGCGGCATGGGTTTGCCCCGTACTGCTCGCCCTGCTCGCGCTCGGCGCACTCGCCGCGGCGCTTGCAGACATCCCCGTGAGCGCGCTGTATGCGGGGAGGCTGAAGGGGATGGCGTGGGCACTGTTCGCCGTCATGTGCGCGCTGCTTGTGCTGTACGCCGCACTGCTCGTGCGCGGAGGGCGGGGACGGGAGACGGCGTCCCTCGCCGCGCTCGCCGCCTTCTTCACGGTGTGCTTTACCCTTCTGGACGATGCGGTCACGCCGCTGTTTTACGGCATGTCGCACGAGGCCGCGTTCGGGTATTTTTGCACAAGTTTTCTCGCCATGCTGCCGCAGACCGTGTGCGCCGCCGTGAGCGTGCTCATTTTGTTCCCCGTTCTTGCGAGAATTTTTGGCGGTGCGCGCAAAACGCCCCCTCAAACGTTGGACGAATAAACAAAGATATGGTATAATAGCCATATCTTTTTTTGCGCAAACGGCGCATTTTCGGAGCAGATCATGGCAAAGGACAGTTTTGTGGAACAGATCGCGGACATCGATACCGATTTTCCGCAGTGGTATACCGACGTCGTCGTCAAGACCAAACTCGTGGACTACGGCCCCGTCAAGGGGACGATGGTCATCCGCCCCTACGGGTATGCGATCTGGGAAAATATCCAGCGCGAGATGGACGCGCGTTTCAAGGCAGAGGGCATCGAGAACGCCTATTTTCCGCTGCTCATCCCCATGAGCTTTATGACGAAGGAGGCGGAGCATGTGGAAGGATTCGCGCCCGAGGTCGCCGTCGTCACGCATGCGGGCGGGGAAAAGCTCGCCGAGCCGCTGTGCATCCGTCCCACGTCCGAGACCATCATCGGCAGCATGTACTCCAAGTGGATCCAGTCCTATCGCGACCTGCCCGTTCTCATGAACCAGTGGGCGAACGTCATGCGTTGGGAAAAGACCACCCGTCCCTTCCTCCGAACGAGCGAATTTTTGTGGCAGGAGGGGCACGCCGTGCACGCCTCGGAAGAGGAGTCCATGGCGTTGACCCTGAAAATGCTGCACGTATATGAAGAATTTGCACGCACCTGCCTTGCGATGCCCGTTCTGACGGGGCGCAAGACGGAGAAGGAAAAGTTTGCGGGCGCCGTTGCCACCTTCGGCATGGAGGCAATGATGCACGACGGCAAGAGCCTGCAGGCGGGCACCACGCACTATCTCGGTCAAAATTTTTCCAAGGCGTTCGATATCAGATTCCTCGATAAGGACGGTGCGCTCAAGTATGGCTACACCATGTCGTTCGGCGTCTCCACCCGCCTCATCGGCGCCATCATCATGACGCACGGCGATAAGCGCGGGCTGGTCATGCCGCCCGTCGTTGCGCCCGTGCAGGCGGTCATCGTGCCCATCGCCGCCAAAAAGGAGGGCGTTCTCGAGGCGTGCCGCGCGCTCAGGGATCGGCTTGCGGCGGCAGGCATCCGCGTCACGCTGGACGAATCGGAAAATTCCCCCGGCTGGAAGTTCAACGAATGGGAGATGAAGGGCGTGCCAGTGCGCATCGAACTCGGCCCGCGCGATCTGGAGGCGGGCAAGTGCCTGCTCGCGCGGCGCGATACGCTGGAAAAGACGGAGTGCGCGCTGGACGGCGCGGCGCAGACGATCAGGGAACTGCTTGCACAGATCTCTGCCAACATGTATGAACGCGCCAAGGCGCGCATGGAGAGCCGCATCGTGCGTGCGAATACGCTTGACGAGCTGCTTGCCGGCGTGGAGGGGGGCAACTTCGTGCGGGCGGGCTGGTGCGGCTGCCGCGCGTGTGAAGACAAGGTCAAGGAATTCGCGCAGGCGACTGCCCGCGTTCTCGACGGGGAGAATACTTCGGACACGTGCATCGTATGTGGCAAAAAGGCGGAGCAGACGGTGGTGTTTGCGAGGGCGTATTAGTTCGCACTTTTTCCTTCAAACTGATGAAAGAAAAAGTCGTGAGGTTCAGGAAAACCCAACATTCGCTGCGCTCTGCGTTCGGTTTGTCTCACACAGGTAGAGCCCGTATTCGGTCACGGTTTTTGCCCTACCGATGGCAAAAACCTCAGTTCGGGCGTGCGCCGAAAGCCCGCAGGGCTTATCGGCATGACGCACACCCTCACCCTCGCCGCCGCTGTTTTCGCAACAGTATAGCCCGCGGCGGCTTCACTCTTTTCCCATAAGCGCAGGTATGCGCAAATGTAGGGCGCTGGCGCAAAATGCGATTTTGCTTGCGCGAGTGATTAATAGCAAGGGCACTTTTGCGCGTTACCGTCACAACTTCGCCCCTTCGGGTCTCATGCGCCGCTCCGCGTCGGGCAGAGCGCAGCGAAGAGTCCCCTCATACGTTGTCTTAGGGGCATGATAACGGGCATAACAACATTTTATTTCAGGAACGGAATATGAAACACATTGACATTGCAGCAGTTTTACAGGACAAGACGCTCATCGGCAGCCGCGTCACCGTGTGCGGCTGGGTACGCACGTCGCGCGATTCGGCGGCGGTCGCCTTTCTCGAACTCACGGACGGCACCAGTTTTACCCGCCTTCAGGTGGTGGTGGACAAGACAAAACTTGCGCTCGATCCCGAGTGCGCCAAGTGCGGCGCGGCAGTTGCGGCGGCGGGCGTGGTCGTCAAGGCGTTCAAAGGGGAGGGCGCCGAACTCAACGCCGAGAGCGTGACCCTTCTTGGCAGGTGCCCGAACGACTATCCCATTCAGAAAAAGCGTACCACGCTCGACTTTCTGCGCACCATTCCGCACCTACGGCTGCGCACAAACACCTTTGCGGCGGTATTCCGCGTGCGCAGCGTGGCGGCGCAGGCGATCCACCGCTACTTCCACGAGAACAGATTTTACTACATGCACACGCCGCTCATCACGGCCAGCGACTGCGAGGGCGCGGGCGAGATGTTCCGCGTGACCACCCAGCCGTGGGATGCAAAGTACGACAGCGAAGAGGCATATTATAAGGAAGATTTCTTTGGCCGCAAGGCAGGGCTCTCCGTTTCCGGACAGCTCGAGGGGGAGGTCGCCGCCATGGCGCTGGGCAGAATTTACACGTTCGGCCCCTCCTTCCGTGCAGAGAACTCCAACACGACCCGCCACCTTGCGGAATTCTGGCATGTGGAACCCGAGATCGCCTTTGCCGAGCTGCCCGAGGTGATGGAGACCGCCGAGGAGATGATCAAATACGTCGTGCGCGCCGTGCTCGAGGAGTGCCCCGCCGAGATGGATTTCTTTGAAAAGTTCGTCGAGAGCGGGCTGAAGGCAAAGCTTGCCAACATTGTGGAGAGCAGTTTTGCCGTGCTCGAATATACTCACGCCATCGAACTTCTGAAAAAGGCGGACGTCAAATTCCAGTTCCCCGTCGAGTGGGGGTGCGATCTGCAGACGGAGCATGAAAAATACATCACCGAGCAGGTGTACAAAAAGCCCGTGTTCGTCGTCAACTACCCCAAGGAGATCAAGTCCTTCTACATGAAACAAAATCCCGACGGAAAGACGGTGGCGGCGACCGATCTGCTCGTGCCCGGCATCGGCGAGATCATCGGGGGGAGCGAGCGCGAGGCGGATCCCGACAAACTGCTTGCCGCCATGCAGGCACGGAACATGGACCTTGCCGCCTATGAACAGTATCTCGATTTGAGAAAGTTCGGCACTGCGCCGCACGGCGGGTTCGGGCTGGGGTTCGATCGTTTTGTCATGTATGTGACGGGCATGGAGAACATCCGCGACGTCGTGCTCTTCCCGCGCACGGTCAAAAATATTATGTAACGTCATACATTTTTCGATGCGCCCCTTGTAAAAAGGGGCGTATCGTGCTATAATGGGAATATGAAACTCGTTCTTTTTTGTGATTACGGTCTGGACGACGCCGCGGCGACGGTGGACGCGCTTGCGCACGCCGCGCAGGACGGCTATTCGGAGGCGGTGCTGGTTGCGGCGGGCGGAAACGTACCGCCCGAAGTGTCGCTGGAAAACGCCAAAAAACTTGCGGCGCACCTGCCCTTTGCCACGGTGCCGCTCACCGTCGTGGACACGACGCAGGAGGCGCAGCCCTGCGAATTTCTCAAGACCATTCACGGCGGCGACGGCATGGGGGACCTGTTCACGGATGCGGATGGGTTTCGGTCGCCCGTCGCCCCGTTTGCCGCGTGGCTGGCGGACTTTGAGGGGGAGTACGACCTTTTGAGCCTCGGCCCCATGACGCTCGTTCCGCGCATGCTGCAGCGCAAAACGCCGCGCAGGTTCGTATTCATGGGCGGGAACATTGCCGAACAACCCAATTTCCACGGCTACGAATTCAATCATGCGCTGAGTAAGGAGGCGTTTTCCGCTGCCGTGCGCATGTGCGCGCACACCGCCGTGACGATGGATACCTGCCGCCACCCTCTTTTGAACATTCAGAATGCTCCGCCCGCTGGCGACGGACTGCTCGGGCAAATCGCGCGGCGGGCGCGCGAGATGACCTTCGTCTCGGGCGAAAAGGGGTGCTACCTTTGGGACGACATTGCAGTCAAGGCGCTGCGCCATCCCGATTGGTTTGCGCTAGAGGAGAAAACCGACCGCGACGGCAACCTGCTCACCGTCGCGCGCTATATTCTGAACAAGCCCTACGGCGAGATCATGGAATTGTAAATCGATTATATTTGGAACGCCGCCCGACGCAAATGTGTCGGGCGGCGTTCCCTGTCAGCGCGCGGGAAGACCAAAATGGAACCGTCATAACTTCGGCTGCGCCTCGTGTGCCGCCTGCGGCGGCTAGCAGAGGGGCGCAGCTCCGCCCGATGCGAGGAAAAATACCCGCTTGCGGAAGTATTTTGACGACGTAGCGCACGCGGAAGTATTTTGACGACGTAGCGCACAAGGCGTAGCCGAAGTAAGAATCCCCTCGCGCAGAATGTACAATCCCCCCCGTCGGTAAACCGACATCCCCCTTAAAACAAGTGTTAAGGGGGGCAAGAGGTTGCAGTTTCGATCGGCGGGTATTTCGGTTTGTTTTGTGCGCATAATAAATATAAGGAATAAAAGGCGGACAAGTTGTAAAAAATTTTTTACAAATCGGCAAAAGAATTTACAACTTCGTGACAAATTTGTGCGGGGATATTTACAACTGCGTGATATGATATAGGCACAAAACAAAAAAAGGAAAGAAGAAAAGGAGTAACAAGACAATGAAGAAGAAGATTCTTGCGATCGGTTTGGCAGCGGCGCTGTCGGCAACGGCTGTCGGTGTGATGGCAGGGTGCAACGGAAACGGAGGCGCAGTCGCTACGAGCATCACGACGGCGATTTCCCGTTCGGCGGGTTCGGGTACACGCAGCGCGTTCGACGAACTTGTGACGGGTACGGACAAAGACGGCAACGAAGGCGTTGCGCTTGAAGAGATGGACCTTGAACAGAACTGGGGCATCAGCGTCGGTACGACGGGCCAGGTCGTCACGCAGATTTCGGGGAACTCTTCCTTCCTCGGCTACATCTCTCTCGGCTCTGTTGCGGCGAACGCGGACAGGATCAAGGCAGTCCAGGTCAATGGCGTTGATGCGACTGTGGAAATGGTGAAAGACGGCGAATATGACTTGTCCCGTCCTTTCAATCTCATCTATAAGGCGGAGACGCTCACGAGCAATCCTCTCGCTGCCGATTTCCTTGCCTATATCTGGTCGGCTGACGGTCTCGAGATCCTTAAAAAGGAGTACATCGATGTCGATAAGCCCGAAGGAGTCGGCACCTACACGGCAGGCACCATGACGTCGGGCGAGATCAATCTGCACGGCTCCACCTCCCTGCAGCCCCTGATCGAGGAGCTTGCCAAGGCGTATATGGCGGAAAATCCCGGTACCACGATCACGTGGGGCGGCAGCGGTTCGGGCGAAGCGCTCGCGGCAGTAAACGACGGCTCCGCCGAGTTCGGCATGATTTCGAGAGCGGCGAAGGGCGGTGAAACTTCTCTTACGGTTACGCAGATCGCTATCGATGGCATCGCGGTGGTCGTCCATAAGGACAGCGCTCTCACGAACGTCACCTTCCAGCAGCTCTTCGATCTGTATGCATACGGCACTGCGATCGAGTGCAAGTAATATCGCAAGCTCGGGAGTAAATGTTCCGCCGCCGAAAGGCGGCGGAATAGGCGTTTTCAGGAGTTGTCTATGACAAAAGCATCCTCGACAAAAGTGAAAGATACCTCGGCGAAGGTTTTGTTCATCGTCTGTGCGTGTCTGTCCATTCTTGCCGTATTCGGCATCATTTGCTATATCCTTGCCGCATCCATCCCCGCGTTCCGCGAGGTAGGTTTTTTTCAGTTTCTGTTCGGTACAAGGTGGAACCACAATACGGACACGTACGGCATTCTTGCAATGCTGTGCAGTACGCTGGTCGTCACCGTTCTTGCCGTTATTCTGGGCGGGGTCATCGGTGTTTTTACTGCAATATTCATGGTGTTCTGGTGCCCGGACAGATTCCATCTGCGCTATTCTGGCCCGAACAAGTTTGTGCAGAAGATGGTGGCGTGGCTCAATAAGATCAATCTGCGCACCATTTTCGATCAGATCATTAAATTGCTCGCCGGCATTCCGTCCGTTATCTATGGCTACTTCGGAATTATCGTGCTCGTGCAGGGCGGATTGGTCTACATGGATCCGAACTACCGCGGATATGGCGTGCTCGCAACGTGCATCGTGCTTGCCATCATGATCATTCCGACCATCACATCGCTCACCAAGAATGCGCTGGAGGCGGTGCCGGCACAGTATTTCGAGGGCGCGCTTGCCATGGGTAACACCAAGGCGCAGGCAGTGTTCCGCGTGGTGTTTCCTGCTGCGCGCTCGGGTATCATATCGGCGCTCATCCTGGGCATCGGCAGGGCGGTGGGCGAGACAATGGCGGTTCAGATGGTCGCGGGCGGGATGGTTAATTTCCCCACGGGGTTGTTCATTCCCATCTGTCCGCTCACGGTCAAGATCAACATGGAGATGGGCGAAGTCGTCCCGGGGTCGCTGCATGAGTCGGCGCTCATGGCAACGGGTTTTGTTCTGCTTGTCCTTGTCCTCATCATCACGCTCTCCGTCAATTTTGTGCCCAAGGAATTCAAGGGCAAAAAGGGGACCAGAGTGCTCCAAGGCGGGGGTGAAAACGTTGTTTACCGCAAGAAGGGGCTCATCCCCGAGATCCTCAAATACTGCGGTATGGTGTGCGCGGGGATCGTTGTCATATCCCTTGCGGCAATCATTCTGTTCATCTGCATCAACGGGATCCCCAACATCAGCTGGAACTTCCTCTTCGGCGGCGACGGCTATGAAGGACATTCTCTGGCGCCCGCTTTCCTGACGACGTTCTATGTCATCATCTTTACGCTCATCATTGCTCTGCCTCTCGGTATCGGCGCTGCGATCTTCCTCAACGAATATGCAAAGCCGGGCAGCAAGTTCGTCAAGGTCATCCGTACCTTCATCGATACGCTCTCCGGCGTGCCGTCCATCGTTTTCGGCCTGTTCGGATATCTGCTGTTTGTGCAGATATTCGGCAGGAGTGTGTTTGCAGGCGCATTTACAATGGTGCTCGTCATTCTGCCTACGATCATCCGTTCGACGGAGGAAGCTCTCCGCGCCGTTCCCATGGAGCTGCGTGAGGCAAGTTACGGACTGGGTGCAAGCAAGATCAGGACGATCTTCAAAGTGGTGCTGCCTTCTGCGTTCCCCGGCATCGCCACAGCGATCGTGCTCTCCGTCGGGCGCATTATCAGCGAATCGGCGGCACTCATCTACACCGCTGGTATGATGGCGGTCGCAAGTTCCTCGGTGTCGAGTGCGATCGATCCCACCAATGCCGGCAGTACGCTGACCGTCTTCATGTATTCGTTCTTCGCGGAAGGCCTTGCCTATGAGGAGGCTTATGCGACGGCGTTTGTGTTGCTCGTCATCACCTTTGTGCTCAACCTCATCGTCTACTTCATTCAGAAGCGTGTCAAGAAAAAGAGATAAGGAAAACCTATGAATATCTTCAAAAAGAAAGAGGCAGCCCAAACAGAGGGCACCGCAGAAGAAAGCAAGCAGAAAAAGGAAAAAAAGCCCGTCACCCTTGACATTTTTGATTTTTCGGGCGACAATGCCATCACGGTCAGGGACCTCGACCTGTTTTACGGTGAGTTCCAGGCGCTCAAAAAGATCAACATGGAGATGCCCAAATATCAGATCACGGCGATGATCGGTCCCTCGGGCTGCGGCAAGTCCACCCTCATCAAGACGCTCAACCGCATGAACGACCTGGTGGAGGGCTGCCGCGTGGTGGGGGAGATCATCATCGGCGGGCTGAACATTTACGACAGGGGCGTGGACCTCTCGGCGCTGCGCAAGAACGTGGGCATGGTGTTCCAGAAACCCAATCCCTTCCCGATGAGCGTGTACGACAACATCGCCTACGGCCCCCGCACCTTCGGCATCCGCAAGAAGGGGGAACTGGACGAGATCGTCGAGCGCTCCTTAAAGCAGGCTGCCATGTGGGATGAACTCAAGGACCGGCTCAACAAGTCGGCTTTGGGGCTTTCGGGCGGACAGCAGCAGCGCCTCTGCATTGCGCGCGCGCTCGCGGTCGGGCCGCAGATCCTTCTGATGGACGAGCCGACTTCCGCGCTCGACCCCATCTCCACGGGCAAGATCGAGGAGCTGTGCGAGGAGCTGAAAAAGGACGTCACCATCGTCATGGTCACGCACAACATGCAGCAGGCGGCGCGCATCTCGGATAAGACGGCGTTTTTCCTGCTGGGCGAAATGATCGAGATGGGGGACACCGAGCAGGTATTCTCCGAACCCAAACACCCCGAAACGGAGCGCTACATCACCGGCCGTTTCGGTTGATACGGCGGGATTTGCTGGCTCAACGTCACTCCGAACGAAGTGAAGAAAAAGCCTTCCCCTTGGGGGGAAGGTGTCAGGCGAGCTTGCGAGCCTGACGGATGAGGGGGGAAACATGGAAACACGAATGCATCCCTCATCCGTCCGCTGCGCGTCCACCTGTCTTGGCGGCACTAAGGGAGAATGCCGCCTGCAGGCACGAAATCGCCGCTGAGATGACGATTTCTCAGTTCGCCATGCGCGCACAGCGTACCACGCTGCTGCGCATAACGCATGGCTCACCCCGAGGGGGAAGGCTAAAATGGAACCGTCATTCCGATTCCATCAATCGCAATTTATATCTGCCAAACAACAGGAGTAATTTATGGCACCCAGAAAGTATTTTGACGAAGAACTTGCAGACCTTCACGACACGCTCGTGCGCATGTGCAATATCACCGAGCAGATGATCGGGGATGCGGTCGCCTCTTTAAAGACGCTGGACAGAAAGCTCGGCGCCTCCGTTGCCGAGACGGACAGAGAGGTGGACGATCTGGAGATCGAGATCGAGAAAAAGTGCATGCGCATCCTCTTGAAACAGCAGCCCGTCGCCAAGGACCTTGTCAAGGTCACGACGGCGCTCAAGGTCATTACGGACGTGGAGCGCATCGGCGACCAGGCGGCGGACATCGGCGAGATCGTGCGCTCCTTCCCCGACGACAAGCTCTTTAAGGAACCCGAACATATCGCGCGCATGGGCGACCTTGCTGTGGCGATGATCCATCAGAGCGTGGAGGCATTCCTCAACGAGAGCGTGGGCGGCGCGGACATGGTCATTCATGCGGACGACGAGATGGACACCCTCTTCAACGAGGTCAAGCAGGAGCTCATCAACCGCATCGCGGGCGACGCGAGCGTTGCGGACCAGGCGGTGCAGCTGCTGATGATCGCAAAGTATCTGGAAAAGATCGGCGACTATGCCGTGAACGTGAGCGAGTGGGCGAAATACCTCGTCACGGGCGTGCACAAGGAATATCAGTAAACCTCTGCGGCGCGTGCCGCGATCACAACGGAACGGGGAGCGGAGAGCGGTCCCCGGTTTTCCGTATGAAAAATTTTTTTCAAATTTATGAAAATCAGGTGACAAACCGTGCTCTTCCCTGTATAATGGACTTGTCCGCATTTGCGGCATTCTACGTTGGGAAGAGGGTTTATGGAGTACGTCTATCTCATACTTGAGCTGTGCGGAGGTCTCGGTGCGTTCCTGATCGGCATGAACATGATGTCGGACAGCATGTCCCGCCTGGCGCACGGCAGGCTCAAAAGCATGCTCAACAAGACGGCGAACAACCGGATCGCAGGGGTCGGGATCGGCGCTGCCACCACGATGATCATTCAAAGCTCGTCTGCCACTACCGTCATGGTCGTCGGCCTCGTCAATGCAGGCATCATGACGCTCTTTCAGGCGACGGCGGTCATTATGGGCGCGAACATCGGCACAACCATCACGGCATGGATCGCCTCGCTCGGAAGTCTGGATGTCTCGGCATTCCTGCTCATTCTTGCCGTTGTCGGCGTATTTATGACGATGTTTGCCAAGAATGAAAAAGCCAAAGTGATCGGCAACGTGCTGGCGGGGCTGGGTCTGATCTTCGTGGGACTGAAGGTCATGTCTGATTCTATGGACAATCCCGACATTCTGAATGTGATCCGAGATGCGCTTTCCGTTGTTCAGAATCCGTTTCTGCTCCTTCTCATCGGTATCGTTGCAACAGGGATCATTCAGTCCTCTTCTGCGGTGACAAGTATCGTCGTCGTCCTTGCCACGAGCGGCGTCCTCATCGGCGGAACGGGGGACGGCGTGTATTATGTGATCATCGGTTCCAATATCGGAACATGCGTCACGGCGATGCTTTCGTCGATCGGGGCTTCCCCCAACGCCCGTCGTGCGGCGGTCATCCACCTGCTGTTCAACTGTTTCGGCGCGGTCATCTTCACGATTTTTCTGCTGTGCTGGCAGCCCTTCCATACGTCATTTTCCGAAACAGTCCTTGAAAGGATATTCCCCGGGAACCACCAGTTCCAGATCGCATTGTTCCACACATTGTTCAATGTCATATGCACCTGTCTGTTTCTGCCGTTCGCTAAGGGATTCGTCAAGCTGGCGAATGTCCTTGTACGGGAGAAAAAGGAACCCGCGCAGCCTTCTGAAAGTATTCTCGGCGATCTGGACGAGCGCCTGCTGCGTCAGCCCTCCGTTGCCCTCGGGCATCTTTGCCAGGAGATCGGCAAGATGGTCACTTATGCGGTGAGCACGTTGACCGAGGCGTTCGAGGCATTCATCAACAAGGACACCTCCGTCAAGCAGGACGTGCAGGAGCGCAACGCAAAGCTCGCGGACGCCAACCGCGCCGCCGTGGAATATCTGGTCAAACTCTCCGCGTCCTCCCTGGTCATGGAAGATGAAAAGACCATTTCAAGCATGCACTACGTGCTCAACGACATCGTGCGTATCGGCGAACTTGCCGACAACGTGACGAAGTACACCGACCACTATGAACGGGACGGACTCGTCTTTTCGGGGGAATTCCTGAGCATGATGCAGGAGATGTACGAAAAGATCAAGAAGCTGTACACGGCATCGCTCGCGGCGTTCCTCGACAAGGACTATGCGCGGCTCAAGGAAGTGGACGCCATCGAGGACGAGATCGACGGCTACCGCCGCACCCTCGTCAACCGGCACATCAAGCGGCTCAATGAGGGCAAGTGCCAGCCGCAGAATTCCAGCGTATTCATCAATCTTGTGGGGAACCTGGAGCGCGCCGCCGATCATCTGACATACATCGCGCACTCCATCGAATAAACATATGAACGAACAGGTCTATTTACTCGAGGACGACGAGAGCATCTGCGATCTCGTCCAATGCACACTGGATATGCACAGCATCAGCTGCCGCACGTTCACCACGGTGAAGGCGTTTTCCGCCGCCATCGAGGAGCACCTGCCCGACGTGGTGCTGCTCGACATCATGCTCTCGGACGGCAACGGGCTGGAAGTGCTCGAACGGCTCAAGGCGCGCTATCCCGCGCTGTGCGTCATCATGCTCTCGGCGCTCGGCAAGGAGACGGACAAGGTCAAGGGGCTGAATGCGGGCGCGGACGATTATATCGCCAAGCCCTTCGGGGTGCTCGAACTCATTGCGCGCGTGAATGCGGCGCTCCGGCGCATCCACAAGACCAACCAGCTGCGCACGGGGCAGCTGGTCATGAATGCCGAAAATATGGCGGTCTACTACCGCGGCAAGGAGCTTGACCTGAGCAACAAGGAATTTCAGCTGCTCCGGTACTTCATGCTCAACGAGGGGAAGGTGCTCCCGCGCGAGACCATTCTCTCCGACGTGTGGGGATATGACGGCGGCGAGACGCGCACGCTCGACAATCACGTGGCGCGTCTGAGAAAGCTCGGGCTGAACTTTGAAACGGTGTTCGGCGTGGGGTATAAGTTCATTGCGGACTGAACGAACGGGGGCGAGGCGCCCCCTTTTTGTCACAGGCGAAGGGGTATCATGAAAAAACGCATTATGTGGATGGGGTTTGCGATCACGGCGATCGCGCTCATCGTCTTTTCCGTCATCTCCGCGCAGATCTATTACGACAACAACGTTGCCTATTCGCAGCGCTATCTGCGCGCCTACATGGCGGCGTTCGACGGGACGCTCACCGCAGATATGCTGGATGCGGACTATGCGCGGCAGCTCTCCGAGGCGCTGGGCGGCGCGCGCGTCACTTTCCTGACGGCGGAAGGGGATTTTATTGCCGATTCGGAGGATGAGGACGAGGCTTCGCGCGCCCTGCGCCCCGAAGTACAGGCGGCGATCTCCTCGGGCGAGGGGTTCGACGTGCGATCTTCGCAGACGCTGGGGGACACCTTCATGTACTACTGCAGGCGCTTTGACGGGTACCTCGTGCGCGTTGCCGAGCGCACGCAGTCCATGTGGAGCATCTATCTGGACGCGCTGCCCGCCGTGGCGATCTTTCTCGTGGCGGACGCTCTCTTCTGCCTGCTGCTGTCCTACCTCTCTACGGGGTTCATTTTAAGGCCGCTCGAACAGCTCGCCCGCGATGCGGCAAGCAAGCAGCGCGTGCAGCCCGCGGTCGAGGAGCTCAGACCCTTCGCGCAGCTCATCAACCGCATGAACGAGGACGCCGAACAGCGCGTGCGCGAGATCGCGGAGGAGCGCGAACAGGTGGTGCGGGCGCAGCGGTCCAAAGACGAATTTATTGCCAACGTCACGCATGAAATGAATACGCCGCTCACCTCCATCCGCGGCTTTGCCGAACTGCTCGCCTCGGGCGCTCTGGAGGGGGAGCGCGCGCAGCGCGCGGCGCAGACCATTCTCACGCAGAGCGAGCGACTGCAGAGCCTCGTCGCGTCCATCATCAACTACAGCGAGATCGACAGTGACGACCTGCCCGTCTACGAGGTGGACGCCTCCCGCATCGCGCGCGAGACGCTCGCCGCCCTCACCCCCGAATTCCGCGAGAAAAAGGTGGTGCTGCTCTCTGAGATCAAGGACGGCGTTCTGCTCATGAGCAGGCAGGAGCGCGTGACGGAAATTTTCGGCAACATCATCCGCAACGCCATCCGCTACAATCGCGAGGGCGGAAGCGTGAGCGTCCTGCTCACACAGGAGGAATTCACCGTGTCCGATACGGGCATCGGCATCTCCGAGGAGAACCTCGAGCGCATCTTCGACAGATTCTTTACGGTGGACAAGTCGCACAACGGCAAGAACGGCGGCTTCGGGCTGGGGCTTTCCGTCGTAAAAAAGCTGTGCAGGAAACAGGGCTGGGCACTCACCGTGGAGAGCAAGGAGGGCGCGGGCAGCACCTTCCGCATCGGATTTGTACAAAATGAGGGGGACGGCGCGCAAAAATAGGGACATTTTTCCGAAAAAAATCCCGCAGGGACTTTTCCTGCGGGATTTTTTGTGCTATAATGATGGCAGAAGAGGAGAAGAACATGAAGATCACCATTTCCAAGGAAGGCAGCGTGCCCGTTTACAGCGGCAGCACGGGCATCTTTTTTGAAGATATCAACTATGCGCTGGACGGCGGGCTGTATGCCGAGCTGCTCGAGAACCGCAACTTCGAGGCGAAGGATGTGCACGGGCGCATCGGCGAATACATTGTGACGCCCGACGGGAGCTATGCGTGGGACGTCTTTCCCGCGGGCGCGCCCGTGGCGCTCAAGGTCAAGGACGACCGCGCGCTCTTTTCGGAGAACCCGCACTATCTGCGCGTCGTCACGCAGCGGGAGGGGTGCGGCGTCTCCAACCGCGCCTATCAGGGCATCTTCCTGCGCAAGGGGGAGACGCTCAGGCTCTCCTTCTGGGTTCGCTCGTACGATTACCGCGGCGGCGTCCGCGCGGGCGTCTATGCGCAGGACGGCGCGGTGTTCGAGGTGAAGTGCAAGCCGCGTGCGGACGGAAAATGGCACAGGTATTCCTTCCGCGTGCGCGCAAAAGCGGCGTGCGAGGGCGCGCAGTTCCGCTTTATCCTGGAGCGGGCGGGCGCGGTGCACATCGACAATTTTTCGCTCATTCCGGACAGCGCGGTCTACGGCATCTTCCGCCGCGACCTCGCCGTCCTGCTCAAGGAGCTGCGCCCCGGGTTTGTGCGTTTCCCGGGCGGCTGCGTCGTGGAGGGCAACACGCTCGCCAACCGCTACCAATGGAAAAATTCGGTGGGACAGCCCGAGCGCAGAAGGCAGAACTGGAACCGCTGGGCGATCCACGGCGCGGGGGCGGAGGGGGACTTCCGTTCGCAGTTCTCCCATTACGGGCAGACGCTGGGCGTGGGCTACTATGAATATTTCCTGCTGTGCGAATATCTGGGGGCAAAGCCGCTGCCCGTCGTGGGGCTGGGCATCGCCTGCCAGTACATGTCAAAGGAGGCGGTGGGGGTGGACGACCCCGAACTTGAGACATACATTCAGGAGGCGCTCGACGTCGTGGAATTTGCCAACGGCGGCAGGGACACCGTCTGGGGCAGGGTGCGCGCCGAGATGGGACATCCCGAGCCGTTCGGCCTCGAATATCTGGGGCTGGGAAACGAGCAGTGGCAGACGCCCGAGAGCGATTTCTACCGTCGCTTTGAGCTGTTCTCCGCGCGCGTGCGTGAAAAATATCCCGACATCAAAGTCATCGGCACGGTGGGGCCGGACGTGGGAACGCCGCGCAATAAGGAGGCATGGGCATGGACGCTGAAAAACCTGCAAAAGGATGAAAATTTCGTCTATGCCTCGGACGAGCACTTTTATGTTCCACCGCAGTGGCTGTATGAACATGCCGATATGTACGACCAATATCCCCGCGCGGGTAAGGTTTATGCGGGGGAATATGCTGCCCATGTCGAGGGGATTGCGGGCAGGCTCTCGCCCGAGGCCAACGTCTGGGAGGGCGCGCTTGCCGAGGCCGCCTTCATGACGGGCATGGAGCGCAATGCCGACGTGGTGGTCATGAAGTCATACGCGCCGCTCCTCGCGCGCATCGGCTATGCGCAGTGGAGCCCCGATCTCATCTGGTTCGACGCAAAGCATGCGTTCGGTTCGGCAAACTACCATGTGCAGAAGATGTACTCGCTGCTGACGGGCGAGGTATCCTATAAGACCAAGGCGGACGGCGCGGGCGTCTACGTGTCGGCGACCTCTTCGGGCGATCTGACCTACGTCAAGGCGGTCAACGCGACGGATACGGCCGTCGAGGCGGAGGTCGAGGCAGACTTCGACTTCGGAGAGATGCTGCGCATCGTCCGGATGGCGGGAGAGCCCGGGGACTTCAATTCTCCCGAAGAGCCCGAAAAGCTCGTGCCCGTGGAGGTCGCTCCCACGGCGGCGCGCACGGCGCAGCTTCCGCCGCACAGTTTTTCAGTGCTTGTGTTCCGCAAATAACCAAAAGGTCCCGCCGCAGCGGGACCTTTTCTGTTTGATAGGCTTTTATTAAAAATTTTCGTAGTAATTGAACAGCTTTGCGCTTGCCCGGTCAAATTCTTCTTGGGTGATTTTATTTTGATCAAGCAAAGATTTCAGCTTTTGTATGCGCTCGACATCGGTTTGACAGCCTTCCAATTCGCGCTTTATCATGTCGATGATTTTATCATCGATATCTCTGTCGTTTTTGGGGGATTTCGGCTTTATCGGGGTATTTTTGTTGGATCGCGGGGATTTTTCCGAAGGCGTTTCCGCAATGAAGTCATTCAACATGTGATTGTCATTGCCATAAAGTTTATTGCGGATTAATTTTACGTCACATAAATAATTGAGCCAAAGGCGCAAAAAAAGCCAGCCGATCGCCGCTAAGATCGGAACACACAGAAGAATTGTCAGTCCGATTGTCCAAAAGGCGCCGTCTTGTATTGCGATCAGGACGATCCCGACAATGACTCCGGTTATGATGCACAAAATCGCAATGATATTCAAAACAAGTTTCGCGATCAAAAGAAGTCTGTCATTCTTATCGAACATCATATTTTCTCCGTTAAATTGTTTTTGGATTGAAGAGCATTGTGCAGATGCGGCGATCACTTGTTTTTCAGCTTCTGCTGCGCGAGGAATACGCGCATGACGAGGGAGTGGGGGAGCAGTTTGGTGAGCGCGTGCGTTGCCTTGGCAACAAAGCCGGGCACCACGTAGTCCTTTTTGCGTTTCATCGCCAGGAACGTCTTTTTGGCGATGAAGGCGGGGTCGTACATGCAGTCAAAGTGCGTGATGACGCTCTCCCTGTTGGCGCGATCGAAAAATGCCGTCTTTGTCCAATAGGGGCACACCGCCAGAACGCGCACCCCTCTCGGGCGCAGTTCCAGATTGACGGCGCGCGAGAGCGCCAGAACATATGCCTTGGTGGCGGCATATTCCGCGCCGAAGGGCACGGGCTGGAAGGCAGCCACGCTCGCAATGTTCACGATCATGCTGCCCTCGCTGCAATGGGGGAGTGCGGCGTGCATGACCAGGGTGAGCGCGCGGCAGTTGAGGTCCGCCATACCCGCCGCATCTTCTTCGCCGATGCGGTCGAACCGCTCGAACTTTCCGTAGCCGCTCGCATTGATCAGAATGCGCACGTCCGGCATCTCCTCGCTGAGCAGCGCCTTGAGGCGGGCGATGCTCTCCTCCTTCGTCAGATCGAGCGCGAGCGCGCGCACGGGAACGGAGAGCTTCTGTCCGAGGGCGAGCAGCCTGTCCTCGCTGCGGGCAACGAGCCACAGCTCGTCAAGGGCATAGCGCGCGGGCAGCCCTTCGGCAAGCAGTTTTCCGATGCCCGACGATGCGCCCGTCACGATGGCGATTTTTTTGTGAGACATAAAAATTTCCTCCGAAAATTCGTTTGTTTTTTGTTTAACCGCGTTCGGGACGAGGTATAATATAAGTGACCTCCGAAAGGGGAGGCTCCAAAGGAGAAAAAGATATGAAAGCCTATTTGCAGAAGAGAAATTCAGGAGATTTGTTCGACGTGTTCGAGGACTTCTTCAAACCCATGTTCTACGATGAACAGCTCGACAGCATGAGGACGGATATCAGGGAAACGGATAAAGAATATCAGCACTCCATTGAGATGCCCGGGTTCAAGAAGGAAGAGATCAAAGTGTCGCTGGAGAACGGGTATCTGACCGTCAGCGCCGAGAAGAACGAGACGCAGGAAGAGGGCAAGGACAGTCCGAAGTACCTGCGCAAGGAATGCCGCGTATCCTGCCAGAGGAGCTACTATGTCGGCGACAAGGTGCAGGAGGAGAATGTCAAGGCAAGGTACGAGAACGGTATGCTGGAGCTTACCGTGCCCAAGGAAGAACCGAAGAAAATCACTTCCAAGTCCATCTCCATCGAATGATGGATGGGGCGCTCGGTCGGAAAAGACCGATACGTTCGCAACATTTCAGGACTCCGCGTCAACCGCGCGGGGTCTTTTTTTGTGCAATCGGTGGGCGTGCCGTGTTTTTGCGATAAAAGCTTAGCCACATGTCATTCAGAGCGGAGGGCGCAGCCCGTAGCGGCCGATGCGAGGAAAAATACCCGCTTGCGGGAGTATTTTGACGATGCAGCGCACAAGGCGCAGCCGCTGTAAGAATCCCCTCGCAGAATGCAGAATCCCCCCTGTCCTTCGGACATCCCCCCTTAACGCCCGCAGGGCTTTAAGGGGGGCGCGCAGCGACGGGGGGATTGCTTTTACCCCTCATCCGTCCGCTGTGCGTCCACCTTTCTTGGCAGTACAAAGGAAAAACCGCCGTGTTGACGCTTGTCTATGACAAATCGGTGCAGTTCAGATCAGTTCGCCGTATTCCTCGTAGAGCTGTTCCGTCCGTTCGGCGATCTGCGCCTGTCGCGCCGTGATCTCCTGCGCACGCAGGTAGTCCCTGCCGCAGGCGGCAAGTTCTTCTTGCAGCGCCGCGTCCTCCTCTTCGAGGGCGGCAAGTTCCTGCTCGATGGCGCGGATGCGGCTGCGCTTTTGCGCCTCGCGGGCGCGCTCCTCCCTGGAGCGGTACCCCGTGTTCTCGGCGGGCTTTTTTTCCTGCGCGGGAGCGGGCGCCCGCTTGTGCGCGAGGAACGCCTGATAGCCGCCCTCGAAGGGAATGAGGCGGTTGTCCTCGATGAGCATCACGCTCGTGGCGACCGCCTCGGTAAATCTGCGGTCGTGTGAAACGAACAGCACCGTGCCCGAAAATGCCTGCAGCGCGCTCTCGAGCGCCTCGCGCGCGGGCAGGTCGAGGTGGTTGGTGGGTTCGTCCAGAACGAGCACGTTGGCGCGCTCCGCCTCCAGCATGGCGAGCGCCAGCTTGGCCTTCAGACCGCCCGAAAGTTCGCCCACCTTTTTTTCCACGTCCTCGGCGTCCAGCCCCGCCTGCGCCTGCAGGCTGCGCGCCTGCGTCTGCGAGAGGGAGCGGTGCGCCCCCCAGAAGGCGTCCAGCACGCGGTCGGCGGGGTCGAGCAGGGCGTTTTCCTGGTCGTAGTAGCCGATGCGCACGTACCGTCCGATGTGGACGCGGGGATCGCCCGAGAGCAAAAATTTCAAGAGCGTGCTCTTGCCCGTTCCGTTGTCGCCCAGCAGCGCGCACTTCTGCCCGCGCATGAGGGTGAACGAGGCGTCCGTGAGCAGCGCCTTTCCGTCCGCCGCAAGGTCGAAGTGCTCGGCGCGCAGCACGCATTCGTAGGGCTGTTCGTCGTAGGAAAAAGCAAAACGGGGCGGCCGCTTGGGGGGAACGGGCTTTTCCACAAGTTCCATGCGCTCGAGCTGTTTGACGCGGCTCTGTGCGGCGGAGGCGGACGTCGCGCGCACGATATGGCGGTCAACAAAGTCCTGCAATTTGGCGATCTCCTCGCACTGCCGCTCGTAGGCGCGCTCCTCTTCCTTGCGCTTTTCTTCGCGCAGAACGCGGTACTTGGAATAGTTCCCCTTGTAGGAGGTCAGCACGCCGCGCTCCAGCTCCAGCGTGCGCGAGGTGAGACGGTCGAGAAAGTAGCGGTCGTGTGAGACGACGAGCAGCGCGCCGCGGTAGGAGGCGAGGTAGTCCTCCAGCCAGAAGAGGGTGGAGGTGTCGAGGTGGTTGGTGGGTTCGTCCAGAACGAGCAGCTCCGGCTCCGCCAGCAGCAGGCGGCACAATTTGAGTTTGGTGCGCTCGCCTCCGGACATGGTTGCCACCTTTTGCGCGTATACCTGCGAAAAGCCCATGCCGCCCAGCACGGTGCGGATACGCACGTCATAGTGATAGGAATCGCGCGCCGCAATGCGCTTTGTCAGGCTCTCCGCCCGCGCGGAGAGCACGCGCATCTGCTCTTCGTCGGCGTGTTCCATCGCCCGTTCCGTCTCGCGCAGGCGGGCGATGAGCTGCCTGTCCTCCTCGAACAGTTCCTCCATCGCGCCGTACACGGTGGAATCGGAGGTGAACCCGCCGCTCTGTTCAAGGTAGCCCAAGGAGAGCCCGTTCTTTTTGACGACGCTGCCCGCATCGGGCGTCAGCTCTCCCGTCAGAAGTCTGAGAACGGTCGTTTTGCCTTCGCCGTTGCCGCCGAGAAAGCCGACGCGCTCCCGTTCGTGAATGGTGAAACTGACGTCCTTGACGACGGGGACGCCTGCATAGCCGAAGGTGACGTGTTCAAAGGTGACGAGCATAGTTGTTCCTTTTCTGCCCAAACTGCGGGCATGAATGCAAAACTGAAAAGGGCGGAGCAGCTGCGCGAGCGGCTCAAGAGCGCGCCGCCCGACGAGTGCGCAAAGCTCACCGAGCGCCTGGTGCGCCTGCTCGACGAGCTGTCCCGCTGACTCAGAAATCCCAATCGGGGATATACGCCCTGCCCGCGCTCTCCTTTTCCTGCGTGTACAGGGGGTCGAACCCGAGCGCGAGGGCATAGTCCGTCACGCGGCGGTACTCCCGCGCGGTCAGCGTGCGCTGCAGTTCGGGAAGGGCGCTGTGTCCCATGGGCGTATACTGCCGCATGAGGGAGACGGGCGTGTGCGGGGGAAGGGTGCGGTGCAAAAAGTCGAGCACGTGCAGCGAATCCGAGGTACACGAGGGCATCACAAGGTGGCGCACGAGAAGCCCCGATAGGAGCTTTCCCTCCTGCCAGACGGCGCCCTTTTGCGCCATGAAGGCGACGGCGCGCGAGGCATAGTCGAAGTAATCCCGCCTTCCCGTGTAGCGCTCGGCAAGGTCGGGGGAGCAAAACTTCAGATCGGGCAGCCACACGTCGATGTAGGGCGCGATGCGCTCCAGGGCGTCCGTCTTGCAGTATCCCCCCGAATTGTACACGACGGGGATGTGCGGCTTATAGAGGGAAAGCGCCTCGGCGATGAGGTCGGATACGTGGTCGGGCGTGACGAGGTTGACGTTGTCCGCACCCATCTCTTCGAGCGTGCGGAAGATGTCCGCGAGCTGTGCGGGTGTCACCTCTTTTCCGCGCACTGCACGCGAAAGTTCGTAGTTCTGGCAGAACACGCAGCGCAGCGAACACCCGCCGAAGAACACCGTTCCGCTGCCGTTTGCGTAGGAGACAGGCGGCTCTTCAAAGGGATGCAGATAGTATTTTGCGACGGTAAGCCCCTTCACGCCGCATGCGCCCGCGCGCACGGAGCGGTCTGCGCCGCAGGCGATGGGGCAGAGAGTGCATTGCATATATGCAAGTATAGCATGTCCTCAGAGAAAAAGCAACCCGAAGGCGGCTGCAATTCATTGACTTTTTCGCGCGCGCGTATTATAATGGGCGGGTTATGAGAAGATTTTTTACAAGCGAAAGCGTGACGGAAGGTCATCCCGACAAAGTCTGCGACAGCATTGCCGATGCCATTCTGGATGAACTGGTCAGGGGCGACCCCATGACCCGTTCGGCGATCGAGTGCTGCGCCGCCTACAACACCCTGTTTCTGACGGGGGAAGTCACCAGCCGCGCGCAGGTGGATTACGAAGAGACCGCGCGCCGCGTCATCCGCGAGATCGGCTATGACGGCGGCGATTTTGCATACGATAAGTGCCGCGTCATCACCCTCATTCACGGGCAGTCCCCCGACATTGCGCTGGGCGTGGACGCCTCCGCCGAAATGAAGGCGGGCGGCGCGGGGTACGATGCGCTCGGTGCGGGCGACCAGGGCATGATGTTCGGCTATGCCTGCCGCGAGACGGCAGAGCTGATGCCGCTGCCCGTCATGCTCGCGCACAGGCTTGCCGCCCGCCTGACGCAGGCGAGAAAGGCGGGGGAACTTGCCTATCTGCGCCCCGACGGCAAGACGCAGGTCACGGTGGAATACGAGGGCAGGACGCCCGTCCGCGTGGATACCGTGGTCGTATCCACCCAGCACGATGCCGCCGTCTCGCAGGAGCGCATTGCGGCGGATATGAAAAAGTATGTCATCGATGAGGTCATTCCCGCGCACCTGCTCGATGCGGAAACGCGCTATCTCATCAATCCGACGGGCAAGTTCGTCATCGGCGGGCCGGAGGGAGATTCCGGACTGACGGGCAGGAAGATCGTCGTGGATACCTACGGCGGAAGGTGCCCGCACGGCGGCGGCGCGTTCTCGGGCAAGGATGCCACCAAGGTGGACCGCAGCGCGGCCTATCTTGCGCGCTATATCTGCAAAAATCTTGTGGCGGCGGGCATTGCCGACGAGGTGGAGCTGCAGGTCGCCTACGCCATCGGCGTGGCGCGCCCCGTCTCAGTGTTTGCCGAAACGTTCGGAACGGGAGGACGGGCCGATGATGCGATGGGCGAGATTGTAGAAAAGGAATTCGACCTGCGCCCCGCGGCGATCATCGACGCCCTGGGGCTGCGCCGTCCCATCTTCCGCGCAACGGCCGCCTACGGCCATTTCGGGCGGGAGGAGTTCCCTTGGGAGAGGACGGACCGTGTGGAAGAACTCAAAAAATATCTCGTGTGAATCTCAGAACGGAGAGGGGCGCGCGGCAGTCTGCCGCGCGCCCCTTGGTTTTTTTATACTCTTCCGAGCAGAAAGTCAACGGAACACTGGAAATACTTTGCAAGTCTTAGCAAGCTTTCAACGCTCGGCTGCGTTTTGCCGTTATGCCAGCGGTTGACGGTCTTTTCGGACAGATGCGTGTCCTTCTCCAGACGGTACTTTGTGATTTTGAAGTGCTGCAGCAGGAAGGTGAGCTGTTCGGGGAAGGGCGGCCTTTGGCGGAAGGCGACCTCATCGGAAGTATCCTTTAAGCCGAGCAGATAATCCCTTGCCTTCAGGTTTTTGTAGAGTTTCAGCATGCGTGTTCCTCCGCCCGATTTGTTTGCAGATGTTCCTCCAGCCGCGCAAGCAGTTTTGCACAGCAGTCAAGAAAGGCCTCCCGTTCCTCCTCGCCGAGGGCGCCCAGCGCAACGGTGATGTCGCGCACGAACGCCTCCCGCTGCGCCGCCAGAAGGGCATCTCCCTTGGGGGTGATGATGACCTGCACCGTTCTGCCCTGCTTTTGGCGGCACACAAGCCCCTCTTCCTCCAGGGGCTTGATCAGCCTGCCGACGTTGGGCAGCGCCAGCCCTGAAAAGCGCGCCATTTCCGTGATCGTAATGTGCCGTTTCGTGTGCATTTCATGCTCGCGCAGGCCGCCCAGGATCATGAATCTTTTTCCGTTCCCGCCCGCCTGCAGCTTGTATCTTCGCACACAGTCCTTTGCGCGCAGCGCCATCGAGGCGGCGCGTTCCGCGCATTCGCGTTCGTTCATCCCTGCCTCCTTTCAAAAACTTATCAAATGATAACTATTTATAATCGATTCTGCTCTGTTTGAAACAGGGCGGCGCAAGAGATCCGGATAAAATCATATCTTTCACCTGTTTTTCATGTTCGGGCAAAAAAATTTGTGTGCGGTAACGGGATTTTTGTGTGATTTTTCTTGACAAGCCGCGCGGAGCAGGTGTATAATGCGCGTGAGTTCGCAATTGCGAACTAAATGTTTCACCAAAAGTTCGCATATGCGAACTTTTGGGAGGAGGGTCTATGCAATCATCCGTGGAGGCAAAGCCCCGCAGGCGGAAGAATTTTTCCGAGCTGATGGGGTATGCGGGGGCATACCGCTTTCTGACGTATGCGTCCTGGCTGTTTTCGGGGGTGAGCGCACTCCTTGCGCTCGTGCCCTTCGTGTACATCTGGCTGATCATCCGCGACGTGGTGCAATCGCAAGGGAACTTTTCGCAGGCGGCGTCCCTTGCGCACTACGGCTGGATGGCGCTGCTCTTTGCGGCGCTCTCCATGGCGGTATACTTCGGCGCACTCATGTGCTCGCACCTTTCCGCCTTCCGCGTGGCAAGCAACATCCGCCGCGCGGCGCTCAGGCGGGTGACGGAACTGCCGTCCGGCTTTACGGCGCACCTGGGCAGCGGCAGGATCCGCCGCATCGTCAACGAATCGAGCGGCGCCACCGAGACCTATCTCGCACACCAGCTCCCCGATATGGTGGGGGCGTTCGTCACGCCCGTCGGCATGCTCGTGCTGCTCTTCGCGTTCGACTGGATGCTCGGACTGCTGAGCCTGCTGCCCACGCTGCTCGCCTTTCTCGTCATGGCGCGCATGACGGGCAAGAGCATGGCGCAGAGCATGCGGCAGTATCAGGACGCGCTCGACGCCATGAACAACGAGGCGGTGGAGTATGTGCGCGGCATTCCCGTCGTCAAGACGTTCGGGCAGACCGTGTACTCCTTCAAGAAGTTTAAGGGGACCATTGACGGCTACAGCCGCTGGGTCATCCGCTATACCAAACAGCTTCGTGCGCCCATGGTCGCGTTCACGACGCTCATCAACGGGGTGTTTGCCGTGCTCATCGCCGCGGCGCTCGCCGTCACGGGGCGGGGTGCCACCGATCCCGTCTTTTTGCTCAATCTGCTCTTTTACATTGTATTCACGCCCATTCTTGCGGTGACGCTCAACCGCATCATGTTCATGAGCGAGAACAACATGATCGTGAACGATGCGCTGGACAGGATCCATCTCATTCTCGACGCGCAGCCGCTCGCGCAGCCCGCCCGCCCCGTGCATCCCGCGGACGGCTCGGTGGAATTTGACAAAGTGTTCTTCCGCTATCCGGATGCCAGGACGGATGCCCTGCGCGGCATCTCCCTGCGCGTGGAGGCGGGGCAGACGGTCGCGCTCGTCGGACCTTCGGGCGGCGGAAAGACAACCGCCGCGATGCTTGTCTCCCGCTTTTGGGACGTTACGGGCGGCTGCGTGAAGGTGGGCGGCGCCGACGTGCGGGAGATCGCGAAAGAGGAATTGTCCGACACGGTCGCCTGCGTCTTTCAGAACAGTTTGCTGCTCAAGGCGTCCGTTCTGGAGAATGTGCGGCTGGGCAGGCCGGAGGCGACGCGCGGCGAGGTCGCCGCCGCCCTGCATGCGGCGCAGTGCGACGATATTCTGGCAAAATTTGCGCAGGGCATGGATACCGTCATCGGCAGCAAGGGGGTGTACCTGTCGGGCGGGGAGGCGCAGCGCATCGCCATCGCGCGCGCCATTCTCAGGGATGCGCCCGTCGTCGTGCTGGATGAGGCGACGGCATTCGCCGACCCCGAAAACGAATATCTCGTGCAGCGCGCCTTCGAGCGGCTGTGCGCGGGAAAGACGGTGCTCATGATCGCGCACCGCCTGACTTCCGTCCGGCATGCCGACCGCATCTGTGTGCTCAGGGAGGGGGAGATCGCCGAATCGGGCACGCATGAAGAGCTTGCGGCGCGGGGCGGCATCTATGCCGGAATGTGGCAGGAATATCTGCAGTCCGTTTCCTGGAAAGTGGGAGGAAAGGAATGATACGCTGTCTCATGAACAAGTATGCGCTCTCGCGGCAGGGCGCAAAGGACCTCATCAAGGCGACGCTCGCCTGCATGCTTTTCAATTTTTCGCTCATGCTGCCCGCGGGCCTTCTGTATCTGCTCGTGCGCGACCTGATGGCGGGCGGCATTCCCGTAAACCATTATTGGGTCTACGGCGTGGGCACGGCGGCGGCGCTCGCGCTGATCGCACTGACGACCTACATACAGTACAACGCCACCTATTTTGCGACCTATCGGGAATCGGCGGTGCGCCGCATCTCCCTTGCCGAGCAGTTGCGCCGCCTTCCGCTCTCCTTCTTCGGCAAACGCGACCTGTCCGACCTGACCACCACCATCATGTCCGACTGCACGGTGCTCGAGCAGTCCTTCTCGCACTGGATCCCCGAATTTTTCGGTTCCGTGGGCTCCACGCTCGTCATTGCGGCGGCGCTCTTTGCCTTTGACTGGCGGCTGGCGCTTGCGGCGCTGTGGGTGCTGCCCGTGTCGCTCGCCATTGTGGCGTGCTCCAAGCGGGTGCAGAACGGCTTTATGCGCAGGCAGACGCAGGCAAAGCTCGCGCTGGCGGAGGGCATTCAGGAGTGCATCGAGGCGGCGCGCGATCTGCGCGCCAACAATGCGGAGGAGCGCTATCTTGCCGGACTCGATAAGACGATCGTGCACGCCGAACGCCGCCAGATCGCCAGCGAACTGGGCTTGGCGATGTTCGTCGTGCCCGCGCAGATGCTGCTGAAGTTCGGTATTGCCACCGTGGCGCTCGTCGGGGGAGCGCTGCTCGCGGCGGGCACGCTCGACGCGCTCACCTTTTTCCTCTATCTGATGCTCGTGTCGCGGCTGTACGATCCGCTCACCGTCAGCCTGCAGAACCTTGCGGCGATCAATTCCACGCAGGTCAACATCGACCGCATGAACGAGATCGCCGCCTGTCCCGTGCAGACGGGTGCGGCGCAGTTTGCGCCGCACGGCTATGACATCTGTTTCGAGCACGTGGGCTTTGCCTACCGCGAGGGGGAGACTGTCCTCAGGGACGTCTCGTTCACGGCGCGGCAGGGGGAGGTGACGGCGCTCATCGGCCCCTCGGGCGGCGGAAAGTCCACGGCGGCAAAACTTGCGGCACGGTTCTGGGACGTCGGTTCGGGCAGGATCACATTGGGCGGCGTGGATATTTCCACCGTCGATCCCGAGGCGCTGCTCTCGGCATACGCCATCGTCTTTCAGGATGTGACCCTCTTCGACAACACCGTTTTAGAGAACATCCGCGTGGGCAGAAAGGATGCGACGGACGAGGAAGTGCTCGCCGCCGCGCGGGAGGCGCGCTGCGATGAATTCGTGCAGCGCCTGCCCGACGGGTACCATACGCGCATCGGCGAGAACGGTTCGGAACTCTCGGGGGGAGAGCGGCAGCGCATCTCCATCGCGCGCGCCCTTCTCAAGGATGCGCCCGTCATCCTGCTGGACGAGGCGACGGCGTCCCTCGACGCCGAGAACGAGACGCTCATTCAGCAGGCGATCTCGCGGCTCGTGAAGGACAAGACGGTGCTCATCATCGCGCACCGCATGCGCACGGTGGCGGGGGCGGATCGGCTGGTGGTCCTCAAGGACGGCGTCGTCGCCGAACAGGGCGCGCCCGCACAGCTCGAACGCTCGGGCGGACTGTACGCGCATATGCGTGCGCTGCAGCAGGACGGCGCATGATGCGCGCACGGGTTATAAAGCGCGCTCCTGCGGGCGATACTTTGCGCAGGAGGCTGCCGTGAGCAACATTGCATATATCCTGCTCGGATTTGCCGTGATCTTTGCCGCGAACGCGCTCGGCGCGGCGCTTGTGTTCTTCTTCAAACGGGACATCTCGGAGCGCGTCAACACCCTCTTTCTGGGGTTTGCCTCGGGCGTGATGACGGCGGCGAGCGTCTTTTCCCTGCTGCTGCCCGCCATTGAACAGGCGCAGGGGTGGGGGAGGTGGAATTTTGTTCCCGCCGTCGTCGGCTTTCTCGCGGGCGGGGCGTTCCTCGTGGCGCTCGACAAGCTCATTCCCCACCTGCACTACGGCACGAACGAGGAAGAAGGCCCCCATGTCGCGCTCGCCAAGCCCGTCCGCCTCTTCTTCGCCGTCACCATCCACAACATTCCCGAAGGGCTTGCCGTGGGCCTGGCGTTCGGGGCGGCTGCCACCGAGGGCACGCAGGCGGCATTCCTCGCGGCGCTCATGCTTGCCGTGGGCAGCGGCATTCAGAACGTTCCGGAGGGCGCCGCCATCGCCTTGCCCATGAAGACGGCAACGGGCAGCCGCGGCAAGGCGTTTGCGCTGGGCGCGCTCTCGGGCGCGGTGGAGCCGCTCTTCGCCGCCGTCGGCTGCGTGCTTGCGGCATACCTCGCCGCCGCACAGCCCTGGCTGCTCTCCTTTGCGGCGGGCGCCATGGTGTTCGTCGTCGCCGAGGACCTCATCCCCGACGCCAAACTCGAGGTGCACCCGCACCTGAGCGCATGGGGCGTGATGGCGGGATTTGCCGTCATGATGGCGCTGGACGTCGCCTTCGGCTGAATTTTCGGGCGAAAACGGTTGACAAACCGCGCCGCATCGTGTAAAATAAAGTATAGAGTTCGCAATTGCGAACTTAAAAAATTCCAAGTGGTTCGCATATGCGAACAAAGGAGGGCGCAATGAGTGAGACGGAATTTGCCATCGGCAGAACGTGCGCGGTCACATTCGCGGGCATCAAGCCCGCCAGCCTTGTCGCCGTGCACAGGGGCGGGCGCGCAACGATCGTGCGGCTGGAGCGCTGTTTCCGGCGCAGGGGGTTCTCCTTCGTGCGCATGCGCGAGGCGGGCGAACGGGTGCTCGTGTGCGTCTATCACGCGGTGCGGCTGGAGAGGCTGCTCTTTTCGGAGGACGTGCGCGCCTTCCTTTGCGAGCGCGGCTATCGCTACGCCACGGCGCACGAGGCGGTCGGCGTGCTCAAGGCGCGCATGCAGGGGGAGGACTTCCCGCACGAGGTGGGGGTGTTTCTCGGCTATCCGCTCAGCGACGTGCGCGGCTTTATTTCCGACCCCCGCGGCGGCTGTGCGTGCGGCGCATGGAAGGCGTATGCGGACGTGGAGGGGGCGCGCAGAACATCCGAGCGCTGGCGCAGATGCTCGGAGCGCATCTGCACGATGATGGAAAACGGAAAATCGCTCACGCAGATCTTCGGCGTGGGCTGAAATCAAATACAAGGAGGATCAGGTATGAAAGTGGAAATCGTCTATTGGTCGGGAACGGGCAATACCGAGGCGATGGCGCGCGCTGCGGCGCAGGGCGCGCAGGAGGCGGGAGCGCAGGTGCGGCTGCTGTCCGTGTCGGCGGCGCCCGCCGAAGACGGGGCGGACGTGCTGCTCATGGGCTGCCCCGCAATGGGTGCGGAGGAGCTGGAAGAGAGCGAGTTCGAACCGTGGTTTTCGGCGCTTTTGCCCGCGCTGGCGGGAAAGCGCGTGGGGCTGTTCGGTTCCTATGACTGGGGGGACGGCGAGTGGATGCGCATCTGGCAAGAACGCGTGCAGGCGGCGGGCGGCGTGATGATCGCCGACGGTCTTATCTGCAACAACGCGCCGGACGCGGCGGCGCTGGACGCCTGCCGCACCCTCGGACAACTGGCAGCAAAGGGCTGAATAACCCGTTTATTCGGAGCGGCGGGGGCTTCATACGAAGCACCCGCCGCTAAAAAATGTAACGTATCGTGAATGGTAACTTAACTGTTTTTTAATTCAAAAAAAGTCAAAAGCACTATAGTATACTTTGCGAAGAGTCCGGATTACTAAGCTTTTAGAGTATATTTAGTTTGATTGCCGAGCAGACGAAGCTGATTTGCTCGGCTTTTTATATTGTGAGCCTATGTTTTGGCAATAAAAAACTACCCGAATCCACTGTTCTGTGATAGTGGTGTTCGGATAGTTCCAATTTGGTGGGTGAATTATACTATTAAGTGCAACAGGAGCGGGAGAAAAAAAGGAGTTCATACAAATCTGTGGTAAAATAGAGTTG
>CALVLT010000011.1 GCA_944340905.1 uncultured Clostridia bacterium | reverse complement strand
CTTATCAAAGGCGAACCGACCGACAAAGAGTACCAGCGCAAAATTATTGATAACCTTGTGTTTATGGTCTATGTCTATGATAACGAAATTGTAACCTATCTGAATTTTGGCGTTGACAAAGCCATCGAGCGAGTACGGCTTGACGAAACAAACGCGGCAATAAAGGGCTTGAAAAATGTTCAAACTCTTTCCCCGCTACTCCACCACGATGAGGCACCGCTTTGGCGGTGCCTTTTTCGTGGGGGAGATAATGAGCCGCTCGAAAACGTGAATTCACACGAGTTCGCGCGCGGAGGCGGTGAAGAACGGAGGGAGGCAAGGGATAAAGACTCTTCCCGCCGACAAAGCCTTCAAGGCCTTGCCGCAGAAAATCTCGTTATCTCCACCAGTGTTGACAGAGTTTGAACACCACAAAGACGGAATATATTTTTGTCAATGGTGTTGCGGGCTTTGTGGCATACAAGGAAGGAAAATAGCAACGGATTTACCGTTGCTATTTTCTTATATTACAATATTATAAATGTAATTCTTCTACTAATTGACTTATGGATATTATACGATTTTTAGCCGATGATCACGTTCATGTAAATATTTCTTTTGTGAATTTATTTAAAATACAAGATTCAATAAAGAGTATTCGTGAAAAATTGATGGTTCAATCCTGTTAAAAAATCGTTTTAAGATTCCTATTTCCCACCGCAAACAGGCACCCATCAAAAATCACAGCAAAAGGGAGGCAAGGGCCTCCCTTTTGGTCTATTTTTGTGATGTGCGGCGTCGGTTATCTGATCTCATACGGGTTTTCCTCGCCGCGGGAAAAGCGGGAGAGACTCTCCAGTGCGCACTGCACCATGGCGGAGGCGGCCTCCTCGGTGAAAAAGGCGTAGTGCGAGGTGAAGATCACGTTGGGGAACTGCTTGAGATAGAACAGGTCGCGCTTGTTGACGATGCGGGCGCGCAGATCGATATGCACCGCGCCCTCCTCCGATTCGATGGTGTCCAGGCCTGCGCCGCCCAGGTGCCCCGATTCGAGCGCCTCCGTCAGCGCCTGCGTATCGACCAATCCGCCGCGCGCGGTGTTGACGAGCAGGGCGCCCGTCTTCATTTTGGAAAGGGCCGCCGCGTCGATGAAGTGGCGGTTTTCCTGCGTGAGCGGCATGTGCAGCGAGATGATGTCGCACGTCCTGTAGATGGTGTCGGGGTCGGAGCGCTGCGCGCCGGGAACGGGGTCCCGGGCATAGGGATCGTAGTACAGGATCTTGCAGCCGAATCCCGAAAGGTTTTGTATGACGGCGCGCCCGATCTTGCCCGCGCCGAAAATGCCGATCGTCAGGTTGCGCATCTCGCGCCCGCACATGCCGTCGAGGGAGAAGTCGTTGACGAGCGCGCGGCAGACGGAGATTTTTGCCTTGCGCAGCAGCATCAGCATGAGCATGACGGTAAAGTCCGCCACGTTGTAAGGCTCATAGCGCGCGCTGCTCACGCGGATGCCGCACTGTTTTGCGGCGGCAAGGTCGATATGGTTGAACCCGACGGTGCGCGTGGCAAGGTATTTCACGCCCCGCCGTGCGAGTTCGCAAAGCATGGGGGCGCGCAGGTCGGAAAAGCCCAGCGTCGTAATGCCCTCATAGCCCTGCACGAGGGAGACGTTGTCTGCGGTCAGCTCCTCGGCACAGAGCGTCGCCTCCAGCCCGTACTGTGCGGCGCGCGCAAAGTCTGCTGTCTCATAGTCCTTGGTCTCAAACGAGATGATCTTCATGTGTTTTCTCATTTTATCCGTTCAGTTCTTGCTGTTCTTATGTACTATACCACTTGCCGCACGATTTGTCAACGAAATCATTTTGCATCCTGCCCGGCGCATGAAAGCCGTTCCTTCGCACAAACTGTGCGTAAGGAGGAACGTATGGTATTTTTCAATGTGCTGTCGTACATTCTCGTGCTCCTCGGGGCGCTCAACTGGGGAATGTTCGGCATTTTCGACTTCAACCTTGTCTCAGCCATCTTCGGCGGGCCGCGTGCGGTGGGTTCCATCATCATCTACTGCATCATCGCGGCGGCGGCGATCTGGCTCATCATCTCGCCCATCATCACGAACGGGATGCTCAAGCTGCAGGGCGACAGAGAGGCGCGCATCGTCAAGCAGAACTGAAGGACGCAATAAAAAGTGCGAACGGGACATAAACATGCTCCCGCTCGCATTTTTTATATTGTTGCGGAGGTGGGAAATGACGCTGGACAAGGCGGGCGCGCCCGCGCGGCTGCGCATCGTATGCCTGCACGCAGAACCCTCCCTGCAGGGCCGTCTGCGTGCGCTGGGGCTGGGCGAAGGGGAGGAAGTGCAGCTCGTCGGGGCCTCCCGGCGGGTGTTTTATGTGCGCACGGCGTCCGGAGGCACCGTTGCGCTCGGGCGGGAGACGGCGCGCATGATCGGGGTGGAAGGGTGAAGGTATTTCTGGTGGGCAACCCCAACGCGGGAAAGAGCACGCTCTTCAATGCGCTCACGCACGGGCACGCAAAGGTGGGGAACTGGCACGGCGTGACGGTGGGCGCGCTCGAAAAAGAGGGCGCGTTCGGCGACGGCCGCGCGGTTTATGTTGACCTGCCCGGGCTGTACACGGCGCAGGGCAGGAGCATGGAGGAGCGTTCGGCGCGCGCCGCGCTCGATGCGGACGGCGATGCGGCAGTGCTGTTCGTGGCGGAGTGTGCGACGCTCGCGCGCGTTATGCCGCTCTTCTACGACCTCTGCCGCGGACGCCGCGCCGCCCTCGTGCTCACCAAAAAACGGCAGTTCGTGCGGCGGGGCGGAAGGGTGGACGAGCGCGGGCTTTCCCGCCTTCTCGGGGTGAACGTGTTCTGCGCCGAGGGGATGCGGGGCAGAGAGCTCGCGCGCGCCGCGGCGTGCGTGGCTGCGGCGCGCCCCCTTGCGGGGGAGCCTGTGCCCCTTCCGCCGAGCTGCTATCTGCCCGAGCAGGCGGCGCTTTCCCCGTGGGAGCGCCTGCTGATGAAGGGCTGGTTTTGCGTTCCCTTCTTTTTGGTACTGCTGGCGGCGGCGTTCTGGCTGACCTTTGCGCCGTACGCGCCGGGCGCGTGGATGAAGGACATGATCGGAATGCTCTTTTCGGATGTGCTGGGCGGTCCTGCGCGGCGCATCCCGTCCCCCGTCCTGCGCAGCCTGCTTGCCGAAGGGCTGCTGCCCGCGCTCGGAACGGTGCTCGGGTTCCTGCCGCAGATCCTCATGCTCTTTCTCTTTCTTGTGGTGCTGGAGGAGAGCGGGTTTCTCTCCCGCCTTGCCGCACTCACGGACGGCGCGTTTGCGGCGGTCGGGCTGAACGGGCGGGCGGTCTTTTCCCTCGTCATGGGGTTCGGCTGCACGGCGGCCGCCGTGCTCACCACGCGCGGGCTGGACGATAAGCGGGTGCAGCGGCGCACCATCTTGTGCCTTCCGTACATCTCGTGCAGCGCAAAACTGCCCGTCTTTCTCACGCTGTCCGCCTCCTTTTTTCCCCATCCCTTCCTTGCCGTCCTGCTCCTGTATGCGCTCGGCGTGGGGCTGGCGCTGCTGGTTGCGCTCGCCACGGCGGGCGGCGGGCGCGCGCCCTTCGTCATGGAACTTGCGCCCCTGCAATGTCCGCGCCCGATTTTTGTCGCCAAGTCCTTGCTCTTTCAGGCAAAACAGTTTATAATAAAGACGGCGACCGTCATTCTCGCATTTCTGCTGCTGAGCTGGCTGCTGTCCTCCTTTGACTGGAGTTTCCGCCTTGCCGGGCCGCAGCAGAGCATGCTCGCCTCGCTGTGCCGCGGCATGGCGTGGCTGTTCGCCCCCGCGGGCATGAACGACTGGCGCATCGCCTATGCCGCGCTCTCCGGCCTGATCGCCAAGGAGAACGTGGCGGGCGCGCTCGCCATGCTCTGCGGTGATTTTCCGTATGGTGCGGCGTCCGCCTTTGCGCTCGCCGTGTTCGTGCTCACCTGTTCGCCCTGCGTCTCGGCGATCGCCGCCACGGCGCACGAGGTGGGTTGGAAAAGGGCGCTGCTGTACGCCGCCCTGCAGACGGTCAGCGCACTGCTGTTGAGTTATTTTGCCTATTTTCTGTGGCGGGGAGGGGCGCCGTACGCCGTGCTTGCCGCACTGCCCCCGCTCGCCCTGCTGCTTGTAAGGAAACGCCATGAAACAATTCACCGTCCCCGAAAACACCACGCTCGCCGCGTTCACCGATAACACGTGCGCGCAGGCGTCCTTTTGCCTGCGCACCCTTCTGAAGGAGCGTGGCGTGCGCGTCAACGGCGTGCGCGTCACCGCGGACGTTCCGCTGAAAAAGGGGGACGTCGTGCGCTACTACATGACGCCCGCGCAGGAGAACAAACAGGCGTTTCGCATCGTGTATGAGGACGCGAACGTGGTCGTCGCGGACAAGGAGAGCGGGGTGAATTCCGAGGCGGTGTACGCTGCGCTTTCCGCGCGCGGGGAGACCTACTTCATTCACCGTCTCGACCGCAACACGGCGGGGCTGCTCGTCTTTGCCCGAACGCGGGAGGCGGAGCGCGAACTGCTCGCCTGTTTTAAGGAGCGCCGCGCCGAAAAGGTGTACCTTGCGCGCGTGAAGGGGACGCCGCACCCCGCCCATGCCGTGCGGGAGGCCTACCTCGTCAAGGACGCCGCCTCCGCCCGCGTGCGCATTTCGGACGCGCCCGCGGGGGAGAAGATCGTCACCGAATACGAGGTGCTGGAAGGGGGAGAGTGCGCGCTCGTGCGCGTCACCCTCCACACGGGCAAGACGCACCAGATCCGCGCCCACCTTGCCCATCTCGGCCATCCCGTCGTGGGGGACGGCAAGTACGGCGACGGCGCCTTCAACCGCGCGCACCACGCCGCCCGCCAGCGGCTGGTGGCAAAGCAGCTGCGCCTTGTGTGCGGCGGCGCGCTCTCCTATCTGGCGGACAAGACCTTTTGTTCGGCGCATGAGGTGTGATATGAACGTTCTGGAAACGCCCCGCCTTGTTCTGCGCACGCTCACCCTTTCCGACAGGGCGGCGCTGTGCGAGACGCTGCGCGATCGCGAGGCCATGTATGCATATGAACATGCGTTTTCCGATCGGGAAGTGGACGAATGGCTCGCCCGCCAGCTGGAGCGCTATGTGCGGGACGGATTCGGGCTGTGGGCAGTCATCCGCAGGCAGGACGGCGTCTTTTTGGGCCAGTGCGGTCTGACCATGCAGCAATTCGGCGAGAGACAGGTTCCCGAGATCGGCTACCTGCTTGCCCGCCGCTACTGGCACTGCGGCTTTGCTGCGGAGGCTGCGGCGGCCTGCAGGGACTACGCCTTTGACAGGCTGGGACTGGAGGAAGTGTATTCCATCATCCGCGAGAACAATCTGCCCTCCCGCCGCGTCGCCGTGCGCTGCGGCATGCGCGTGGTCGGAACGCTTGTCAAACATTACTACGGAATGGAGATGCCGCACCTGGTCTATTGCGTGCGCAGAGGGGAACAAGGATAGTATTTAGAAAAATATCTAAATAAAGAAATGGCTGTACAATTCCCTGTCCGTGCCCCAATGTGCCGAAAAAGCGCCGAATCGTTTGTTTTCAGGCATTTTTCCATGAAATAATGGTGGATTATTTTGCGTTTTATCGACGTGAATGCTTTTATTTAGATAATAATCGAAATAATGATGTTTCGGTCTGTCGGCGTCAGCCATGAAAGGGCGACGGAAGATGCCCGAAAAAATATTCTTCAGCGGCTTGCATTGCATGCCGCTTTTTGCTATAATTTGTAGTATGAAACAGTCAATCGAGCTCAAGGGGCGCATCGACTGCGCCATGAAACGCACGGAATGCGACCTCGTCATCCGCGGCGGGAGCGTGTTCAATGTATTTACGGGGGAGACGGAGCGCGCGGACGTCGCCGTCAGGGACGGCGTGATCGTGGGCGTCGGCACGGGCTATTCCGCCAGAGAGGAATACGACGCCGCCGGAACGGTATTGCTGCCCGGCTTTCTCGATGCGCACATCCACGTGGAGAGCACCATGCTCACGCCCGAAGAATTTGCCAGCCTCGCCGTGCCCCACGGCACGAGCGGCATCGTCGCCGATCCGCACGAGCTGGTCAACGTGTGCGGCGTGGAGGGGGCGGAATACGTTGCCGAGGCGTTCTCCCGCCTGCGCGCGGGAAATACCCGACCGCTGGACGTGTGGCTGCAACTGCCCTCCTGCGTGCCCGCAACGCCCTTTGAAACGAGCGGCGCCGTCCTCGATGCGCGCGCCACCGCCGAGGAGCTGGAAAGACCCCTGTTCTTCGGACTGGGCGAGATGATGAACTACCCGGGCGTCATCGCGGGGGACGGTGAGACGCTCAGAAAATTGGAGGCGGCGCTCGCCTGCGGCAAGATCGCGGACGGGCACGCGCCCGGCGTCACGGGCGATGCGCTCAATGCCTATCTGTGCGCGGGCATCGCCACCGACCACGAGAGCCTCTCTTCGCAGGAGGTGCGCGAGAAGATCGCGCGCGGCATGTACGTGCAGATCCGCTGCGGCTCTTCCGCCAACAATCTGGCGGTCTGCGCCCCCCTCATGACGGCGGAAAATTCTGCGCGGTTCCTGCTCTGTTCGGACGACAAGCACGCGCCCGACCTGATGGAGCGCGGGCATATCGACGATGCGCTCGCCCGCCTTGTGGCGCTGGGTGTTCCCCCGCTTTGGGCGGTGCGCGCCGCCACGCTCAATGTTGCGCAGTGCTACGGACTGCGCGGCTATGGCGCGATCGCGCCCGGGTATGTCGCGGACATGGTGGCGGCGGATGACGTCACGCACTTCCGCGTGCGCGCCGTGTTCAAGCGCGGGACGCTCGTGGCGAAGGAGGGGGAGGCGTGCTTTTCGGCGCAGCCCTATCTGCCTGCCGCCGTGCGCGATACCGTGCATGCGGGCGCCGTCACGGCGGACAGCTTTCGCATGCGCCTGAAGGGGAACAGGGCGCGGGCGATGTACGTTCTGCCCAACGAGCTTGTCACCGAACAGGTGATCGTTCCCGTCAGGAGCCGCGGCGGGGACGTCGTTCCGGAGGACGGGCTGTGCAAGCTTGCCGTCGTCGAGCGCCACTTCGCAAGCGGAAACATCGGGCTTGCGCTCGTCAAAGATTACGGCTTTCACGGCGGCGCGCTGGGCATCTCCGTCGCGCACGACAGCCACAATCTGGTCGTACTCGGGGACGACAATGCGGCGATGGCGCGCGTCGTGGAGCTGCTCAGGGAGGCGGGCGGCGGCATGGCGCTCGTGTCCGGACGCGGCGAGGAGGTGTTCCCGCTCGACGTGGCGGGGCTGATGAGCAGCGCGCCCGCACGGGAGGTGGCGGCCCGCACGGCGTACATCTGTGCTCTCGCGCGCGGCATGGGGGTGAAGGAGGGGTACGATCCCTTCATGACGCTCGCCTTTCTGGCGCTGCCCGTCATTCCCCATCTCAAACTCACGGACAGGGGACTGTTCGACGTGGATGCGTTCGCGCCCGTCTCCCTCGAGGCGGAAGAATGAGGGCGGAGCGCGCAAAGGCGGACGACCTTCCCGCCGTGGAGCGCATTTTGGGCGACGCGCGCGCATATCTGAAGGCGCAGGGGCTGGATCAGTGGCAGAACTTTCCGCCCACGCAGCAGGAGACGCTGGCGCACTTTGCGCGGGGCGAGCTGTACGTCGTGCGCGACGGCGATGTTGTTGCGGGCACCTTCGTGCTCGTGCCGCATGAGGCCGTCTACGAGCGCATCGAGGGGCATTGGCTGCACGACGGCGCCTACCTTGCGCTGCACCGCGTTGCCGCCGCGCCCGCCTTCCGCCGCCGCGGGGTGGCGACGTGCATTTTCGGGGCGGCGTGCGCCCGGGCGCGGGAGCAGGGGGCGGGGTCGGTGCGCATCGATACGCACGAGGGGAACATTCCCATGCGTGCGGCGCTCGAAAAAAACGGATTTGTGTTGTGCGGCAGCGTCGTCATCGCCACGGGCGAGCGGCGCGTTGCGTATGAAAAGGAGCTTTGATATGAAGGTGGTTGCGGCAACATCGAACGAGCATAAACTCAAAGAATTTCGGGAGATCTTTCCCGACTGGGAGATCGTCTCTGAACGGGAGGCGGGCTTTTCGGGCGAGGTGGAGGAGACGGGTGAAACTTTTCTTGAAAACGCCCTGATCAAGGCGCGCGCGGTGTGCAAAGCTACGGGGCTTGCCGCGCTTGCGGACGACAGCGGCATTGCGGTGGACGCGCTGGGCGGCGCGCCCGGCGTCTACAGCGCCCGCTATTCGGGCGGGGACGATGCCGCCAACCGCGCGCTATTGCTGCACAATCTGTATGGCGTCGCCGACAGGCGCGCGCACTTCGCCTGCGCCGTTGCGCTCGTCTTTCCCGACGGGCGGGAAGTGAGCGCCGAAGGGCGCACGGAGGGGGAGATCTTGCCCTCCGAGCGCGGCGGCAATGGGTTCGGCTACGACAGTCTCTTTTACAGCTATGACCTGAAAAAATCCTTTGGCGAGGCGACGGACGCACAGAAAAATTCCGTGTCCCACCGTGCCCGCGCGCTCGCCGCTCTGGAGCAGAAATTATGAAGACGTTTGTTGTTTTGTCGGACTCTCACGGCAGAAAAAAGAACGTAGAAAAGCTGCTGCCCCTCTTTGCGGAGAACGACTATGTGGTGCACCTGGGCGACGGCTCGTCCGACATGCGCGACTTTTTCCGCGACGATCCCGACAAGACGTATGTTATGAAGGGCAACTGCGATTTTTCCTACGGACTGGAGGAGATTGTCATCGAGGCGGAGAACGTGCGCATCTTCTGCTGCCACGGGCACAAGTACGGCGTCAAGAGCACGCTTGCCCGCCTTGCCGCCCGCGCGAAGGAGCTGGATTGCAGCGTGGCGCTCTACGGGCACACCCACCGTGCGGACATCACGCAGTTGAACGGTGTGCTGCTCGTCAATCCCGGTTCTGTGGGGGACTATGCCTCGCCCTCCTACTGCTATCTGGTCGTGCACGGGGATATTGTCACGCCCGCCATCGTGCCCATCCGCTGAAAATCCCGATTATGCGCCGCGCCCCGCTCATCTTGAGCGGGGCGCGGCGCTGTTTTGTCATTCGCGTCTGGCGGGGTCGGGCGGCGGGTCGGCGCGTTCGGGCGTCGCGGGACCGCGTGCGCGGCGGGCGCGGACAAGGTGGTATGCCCACTGCCCGATCGCCGCACATATGATGACGGCATAGCCGATAAAGCTCAGCACCTCGGGGATCTGGTCGAGGAAGAGAAAGCCGAGGATGGCGGCAAAGAACACCTGCATGTAGTCGAATACGGCGATCTCTTTTGCGGGGGCAAGGCGGTACGCCGCCGTGATGCAGAACTGTCCGCCCGTCGCTGCGGCGCCCGCAAGCAGCAGCCATACGAGTTGCATGGGCGTCATCGGCTGCCAGAACGCGAGCATCAGCGGCAGCGACACCACGGTGGAGAAGACGGCGAAGAAGAACACCGTCATAATGCCGCGCTCCCCGCGGTTGCCCAGAATTCTCACACACGTATATGCCAATCCTGCACACGCGCCGCCCGCAACACCCGCGAGGGCGGGCACGAGGCGCATGTCAAAGCGCGGGTTCACTACGCACGCGGCGCCCGCAAAGGCGAGCAGCACGAAGATCAGCTCGGGAATGGCGGGCTTTTCTTTGAGCAAAAACACTGAAAAGAGGATGGCGAAGAAGGGGGAGAGCTTGTTGAGGATGGAGGCGTCCGAGATGCTGCCGATGTGGTCGATCGCGTAAAAGTTGAGCACGACGCCCAGCAGCCCGATGCCCGAGCGCAACAGGTGCCACGGGATGCACGCCCTGCTGCGGATGCGGAAGTGCTCCTTCTGAAAACAGAGGATGACGAACACCACCACGACGGTCAGGCCGTTGCGGAAGAACACCTTCTGCATGAGCGGCAGGTCGCCCGCAAGGCTGACGAACAGATTCATCAGCGCAAAACAGAGGGCCGCGCCGAGGATGAACAGGATGCCCAGTCCCTTTTTCGCCTTCATATCTACCAGTATATGTCTTTTTTCGGGAAAAGTCAACGGCGCACGGAGCGCCGCGCGTCCGCGCATGAAATTTTTTGCGATGTTCTGCGCGGCAAAGGGCGCTTTATTGTCGATTCCTTTGTGCTGTGGCAGTAGCGCCCGATTGCGGCAATCGTAAATTTGCATGAATGAAATTCGCCCGTTCGGTTGACAGGCGGAGAAAAATTTCGTATAATGGCGCAAAACCGCAGATGTGAAGGAGTAGCGTGCGGAACACGGATTTCCAGAGAGCCCCCGACGGTGGAATGGGAGCAGTCCGCGGCGCGTGAATGGATCACGGAGGGCGGGCGTGAATCAAGTAGCGTCCGACGGGGCTTTCCCGTTACAGAAAGAGAGCATGATGGTGCTCGTTTGAGGCAGCAGACTTTGCTGTGAAATTGGGTGGCAACACGGAGCAATTCGTCCCATAAGGGGTTTGCTCCGTGTTTTTTATTCCGGCTGCACACCCTCGGTATGAAACCGTCTGCCCGTTCCGGGCGGTGGAAAATAAAAAGGAGGAAGGACCATGAACAAGAAGAATATCCCGTACAAAATTTACCTGTCGGAAGAGGAGATGCCCAAGGCGTGGTACAACGTCAAGCCGCACATGAAGGTGCAGCACCCGCCCTTTGTCAATCCCGCCACGCAGCAGCCCTGCTCCAAGGCGGACCTTTCGCCCGTGTTCTGCGACGAATGCATCGACCAGGAGCTGAACGAAACAGATGAGCGCATCGCCATTCCGCAGGGCATCCTCGATTTTTACCGCATGTTCCGTCCGTCCCCGTTGGTGCGCGCCTATTACCTCGAGCAGATGCTGGATACCCCTGCCGAAATTTATTACAAGTTCGAGGGGAACAACACGTCCGGCTCGCACAAGCTCAATTCCGCGGCGGCGCAGGCGTACTATGCGAAAAAGCAGGGTCTGAAGTCCATCACGACGGAGACGGGCGCGGGGCAGTGGGGCACGGCGCTCGCCATGGCGGCAACGTTTTACGGGCTGCACCTCGATGTCTACATGGTGAAGGTGTCCGCCGAACAGAAGCCCTACCGCAAAGAGGTCATCCGCACCTACGGAGCCAACGTCATTCCTTCGCCCTCGGACACCACGCAGGCGGGCAGAAAGATCTTGCAGGAGTTCCCGGGAACGGGCGGCTCCCTGGGCTGCGCCATCTCGGAGGCGGTGGAAAAGGCGGTCACGTCCGATTCCTGCCGTTATGTGCTGGGTTCCGTGCTCGACCACGTGCTGCTGCACCAGTCCGTCATCGGGCTGGAGAGCAAGGCGGCGCTCGACAAGTACGGTGTCGTGCCCGATACCATCATCGGCTGCGCGGGCGGCGGTTCCAACTTCGGCGGGCTGATCGCGCCCTTTATGGGCGATAAGCTGGACGGTAAGAACGACATCGACTTCATCGGGGTGGAGCCTGCCAGCTGTCCCTCGCTCACGCGCGGCAAATTCGTGTACGACTTCTGCGATTCTGCGCAGATCACGCCGCTCGCCAAGATGTACACGCTGGGCTGCGGGTTCATGCCATCGCCCAACCACGCGGGGGGACTTCGCTATCACGGCATGAGCCCCGTCGTCTCCCAGCTCTACCACGACGGGTACCTGCGCGCGGTCAGCGTTGAGCAGACCAAGGTGTTCGATGCGGCGGTCATGTTCGCCAGGTGCGAGGGCATCCTGCCCGCGCCCGAATCGGCGCACGCCATCCGCGCCGCCGTGGACGAGGCGCTCGCCTGCAAACAGACGGGCAAAAAGAAGGTCATCCTGTTCGGACTGACGGGCACGGGGTACTTCGACCTCGCCGCCTACAAGCAGTACAACGACGCTGCGATGACGGACACCATCCCCACGGACGCCGACCTCGCCAAGGGGTTCGCGACCATTCCCGCCTGCCCCGTCAACGAGGGGCTGCTGTAGGAGCGCGTAACAGGAAACGGAGGGGCGCCTCCGCCGTTGGCGGCGGAGGCGCCCGCTTTGTATAGAATTTATTACTTACTTCCAAACTGTGACGGGGGGATGAAAAGTCGGCGTTTTTTCGGGTAGGTCTTTACAAATTTCTCCCGATATGATATAATCGGAACACCGATAACGACACGCAGGGGGAGGAATGCATGCTGCAAAATTACGAAAAATCGCCCGAACAGGTGCTGCGCGAGCAGCAGGTCACGCCTGAGCAGGGCCTTTCCGCACAGGAGGCGGCCCTCCGGCTGGAGCGCTTCGGCAGGAACGTTTTTGAAAAGCAGAAAAAAACAAAAACTCATTTGGAAGGTGCTGGCGCAGTTCAAGGACGTCTCGGTCATCATCCTGCTTATAGCCGCCGTGCTCAGTCTTGTGATGGCCGTTGTCGAATGGGAGGGCGTGCACAGCCTCATCGAGCCGTTCGTCATCTTCGCGGTCATTGCCATGAACGTCGTCCTCGCCGTCACGCAGGAGCGGAGTGCGGAGAACGCGCTCGAGGCGCTGAGCAGCCTCTCCTCACCCGTCTGCCGCGCGCTGCGCGGCGGCAAGGTGCAGGAGCTTGACCCCGCCGAGCTTGTCCCGGGCGACATCATTCTGTTAAAGACGGGGGACCTGGTGCCCGCGGATGCGCGCCTTATCCGTTCAGAGAGCCTAGCGGTGGATGAATCGTCGCTCACGGGCGAGAGCGTTCCCGTCGAAAAGGACGCCGCCAAAGAACTCTCGGGCGACGTGCCCCTCGGCGACGACGCTCGCCCTTATCGTGACCCTCATTCTGACGAACGGTGCCAAAAAAATGGCGACAAAGAACGCGCTCGTGCGGCAGATGCAGGCGGTGGAGACGCTCGGTTCCACCTCCGTCATCTGTTCGGACAAGACGGGCACGCTACCATGAACCGCATGACCGTCAAGCGCTTGTGGGTGTACGGCAGCGAACCCGTGGCGGACGACTCCGATTTCAGCGCGGAGCAGACGGCGTTCCTTGAATAACTCTGCCTCGCCATGCTCGCGCTGCTGGGCGGCCTTGCGGGGCTTGCCGCCATTCCCGCCGTCGGGGCGGCGCTTGAAATGAGCGCGCTCAGTGGCTGGCAGTGGCTGATCGTCGTCGGCCTGACGCTCCTGCCCACGGCGGTGGCGGAGTACGGCAAACTCTGGGACTACGTGCGCTCCCGCAACGCAGAACGCACCCGCGTTCAGTAACAAAAAGGGACTGCCTCCGACGGGGCAGTCCCTTTTTATTTGAGTCGTTTCAGACCGCGCGGACGGCAGCGTCGGTAAAAATAGTCTTGACAGCGGGGGACTGATATGATATATTCTATCGCAGAAAAGCTGAAAAGCGGGAGGGCGGCGATGTTTTTGTACGGCGGGGACTACAACCCCGAGCAGTGGAAGGAAGAAAAGGAGATCCTCGGGGAGGACCTGCGCCTTATGGATGAGGCGCACGTCAACACGGTGACGCTGGGCGTATTCGCCTGGTCGGAACTGGAGCCGCGCGAGGGCGAGTACGACTTTTCCTTTTTCGACGAGACGATCGACAGGCTCTTTCAAAGCGGCAAAAAGGTGATTCTGGCAACGCCGAGCGGCGCCAGGCCGCATTGGATGGCGGACAAATATCCCGAAGTCCTGCGCACGCAGGAAAACGGCCTGTCCCTGCGTTTCGGCGGCAGGCACAATCACTGTTACACGTCGCCCGTCTATCGGGAAAAGGTACGCGCCATCGACGAACAGCTTGCGCGCCGCTACGCAAATCATCCCGCCGTCATCGCCTGGCACATCTCCAACGAATTTTCCGGCGAATGTTACTGTGCGCTCTGCCGCGACGCATTCCGGCGGTACCTGCGCAGCCGGTACGGCAGCATCGGGGCGCTCAACCGCGCCTACTGGTCAAAATTCTGGAGCCATACCTATGACGATTTCTCTCAGATCGACCCTCCGGGCGCATCGGGGGAAAACTCCGTCCCCGCGCTCGTGCTCGACTGGCGCAGATTCGTGACATATCAGACGGTGGATTTTATGAAGGAAGAGATCGCGGCGGTCAGAAAGTATGCGACGCACCTTCCCGTGACGACCAACATGATGCCAGGCTACTACGGACTGGATTATCAGAAGTTTGCCGAGCATCTGGATATTATTTCCTGGGACAACTATCCGGGCTGGAACGCACCCGAACACCTGCATGAGGCGGCGTTTTCCGCATTCTGGCATGACTTTTTCCGTTCGCTGAAGGGGAAGGCGTACTATCTGATGGAGAGCGCGCCCGGCTGGGTGAACTGGAAACAGGTCAACAAACTGCAGCGCCCGGGCGTCAACAGAATGGCGGCGCTTCAGGCGGTGGCGCACGGGAGCGAGAGCGTGCTGTATTTCCAGTGGCGCGCGTCGCGCGGCGGTACGGAAAAGTTCCACGGGGCGATCGTCGGGCATGGCGGCACGTCCGATACGCGCGTATTCCGCGAGGTATCCGCCACCGGCAGCGCGCTCGAAACGCTCGGGGAGATCTCCGGAAGCCAGACCGCCCCCGCACGGGTGGCGATCCTCTTCGATTGGGAAAATATGTGGGCGCTTGAGGGGACCCGTGCGTTCATGCAGAACAAGGACTACAGGGCCGCAGTCCTTTCCTGCTATGAGGCACTGTGGCAGCAGGCGGTCGCCTGCGATATCGTGCATCCGCACGCCGACCTCTCCCGCTATTCGCTGGTGATCGCCGTATGGCAGTACATGACGGACAAAAAGACGGAAGAAAATCTTACCTCCTATGTGGAGAGGGGCGGCACGCTTGTGGCGGCGGGATTTCTCGGGATGGCGGACGAGAACGATCTGTGCCATCTCGGCGGGTTCCCCGGCGGGACGCTGAAGGAGGTGTTCGGCATCTGCAACGAGGAAACGGATGCGCTCTTTCCGGAGGAGCGCGTAGCGCTCACCTGGAACGGGGAGCGCTACGAGGCAGGCGGTTACTGCGAACTCCTGCACCTGAAGGGGGCGCAGGCGCTCGGATGGTATGATTCGGAATTCTATGCCGGAATGCCCTGCGTCACCGTCCACGGCTATGGCAGGGGGAGGGCGTACTATCAGGCATTCGGTGTTGGCGGAAAATTCCAGAAAGATTTTTTGGGGTATCTTCTCGCACAGTGCCGCATCCCGTTTTGCCTGCCCGATGCGCAGACCCTGCCCGATGGCGTCACGGCGCACAGGCGGATCGGGGAGGACGCCGCATATCTGTTTGTGGAAAATTATTCGGCGCAGGCGCAGGAGGTCGCTCTTCCCGACGGCTGTGTCGATCTGGAGAGCAAAAAAAGCACCCGCCGTCTGACGGTGGAACCGTTCGACGTGCGGGTGTTCAGATGCAGACGATGATCAGACGATGACGTCCAGCGAGAACAGCCTGAGCGCACTGCCCGTTCCGCGGCATCCCTCGCCGACGAGCCGTATTCCGCCGATCCTGCGGCCGATCTCCACATAGCGCAGGCGGGAGAAGTTGTCCTGCGCCCGTTCCACGATCTCCCAGCCCCTCTCCGTAAGCACGGAGAGGGTATATTTTTGTATGAGTGCAGAAGGAACATGAACACGTTCCCTGTTTTTCGGAACATGGAAGCGCATGGGGTACATCTTCAGTTCGCGGTCGCGGCGCTCGGAGGACGCAATATCGCTGTCGAACAGGATGCGTATTTTTTGGACATACACGCTCTCAAAGGTATGTTCAAGAGGCGTATGCAGGGGGAAAACGGCGGGGGCGTCTCCATCGTCCAGTTCGCGCTCAATGCCGCTGAAAAGAACGCGCATCTGTTCGCGCGATGCGTTTGTGCGGATGCGTCCGGGCGTGAGAAAGGTCTTTCGCGGCGTATGCAGCAGATAGCAGTCGTCGTCGCGCAGCATCTGTTTCCACTGGGCGGCGTAAGCGCCCGCCTCGCGCAAGGTCAGGCCGCGCGGCTGCGCAAAGGAGACCACCGTTCCCACCGCCTGTCCCAGCATGGCGCAGGTCGCCATGACGCGGGTGGAGGAGAGCGCAAGGTGCGTGACGCTGATATTTCGTCCTGCAAAGGCGAGATTGGAGACGTTGCGCGAATAGAGGCAGCGCCAGGGGATGGCGTAGGGCGCGGGAATGGGGTGGAAGGTGTTGGGCTTTTGCCCGCCGCGAAATCCCAGGGGGGAATGGTCGTCCATCGTCCAGCCGCCGTATGCGGCCTCGTCCTCGAAGGGCGTCCCTTCGTCGATGTCCCTCTGGGAGAGCACGTAGTCTCCGAGGTAGCGCCGCGTCTCCCGTTTGGCGGGCAGCGCGCCTACAAAGTGCAGATCCCAGGTTTCCGCGTCGAATTTGCCGCTGTTCTTGACGAAGTCCCACACTCCGTATACAGTCGCAAGCAGTTCGGCATGAATGTCCCTCGCGTCGCGCAGCGTATCGCCCTCGCCGCCGAGTTCGATCCACCAGTAGTTGTTGGCGATAAATCCCATGCGGGCGTCCGTGTTCAGGCGGTAGCGGAAGTCCTCTTCGCTGAATTTTTTGGCAAAGGGCGGCGGGGTGAATGTGACGGGGGCGTCCGTCTCCACCGCCTGCAGCAGCAGGCTGTTCCCCATGGTGCAGCCGTCGCACACCGCTCTGCCGAGCGATTCGCCGTACTGCGCCGCATCCTCCCGCCCGCGTGTGAAGTCGGCGCCCGTTGCCTCGGCAAGAATGCTGTCGCCCGAACAGTCGGCAAAGTAAGCCGCGCGGACGCAAAAACGTTCATAGCTCGTCAGGCAGAAGGCGGAAATTTGCCCGATGCGCCCCTCCCTGCACGCTGCCCCCAGGCACACGGTGTTGAGCAGGAGCGTGATGTTCGGCTCTGCCGTGACCTTGTTGTAGAGCACCATGCTCCACAGGGGAAAGGTCATGTCGGGATTGTAGCGGGCGTTGTCGAGGGCGAGTTCTTCAAGGATGCCGCCCTCGCGATAGAAGGGGAAGTGGTCGCTCGCGCCGCGGATCCACATGCGCACCTCCTCCGAGGCGTTGCCGCCCAGCACGGGGCGGTCGTGCACGAGGCACACTTTCAGCCCCCGTCTTGCCGCGGCGATCGCCGCCGAAATACCCGCCATGCCTGCGCCGATGACGGCAAAATCACATTCGATGATCTGTTCGGGTGCCATATTGCAGCCTCCCATCGTTTTTTTCCATTATAGCGGGAAATCTTGCTCTGTCAAGGTTTCCCGCTCGTTTTTCCACCGAGGGGTGGGCAAGTTCAGCCACAAAGCGGAACGGCAATATGATATATTTGAAAAAAAGAGGGGTATCTGCAGGGCGTGCGGACGGCGAGCCTGTCGGATACATTGTACAGAAGTCAGCCAAAAAGCGGAATATAAAACCGCTGCAAATGCCTTTTTTTGTGTAATTGCCAATTTATGGCAGAAACAGTTAGCCACATTTCGGAATTTATATGTGTTATAATGCATTCGAAGGGAAAAAAGCCATATTTACAGCGGGAGGGCGCATGAACGAACAACAGCCGTTTACAGCATATTCGGCCGGCTCAATCGCATACAGCCACAAACAGACCGACTACGTGACGCCGCACAGTCACGATCACACCGAGGTCGTCTACTATATCCGCGGAAAGGGGCTCGCCAACATCTACGGCGAAACACTGTATAATTTCCGCTTTGACGAGGATTCCATCGCCGTGATCCCCCCGCATCACAAGCACGACGAGTATGCGGCGACGGAGACGGAGATCGTGTGCAATCAAGTGGACGTGGAAGGGGATGCGTTTGCACAGCCGCACTTCTTCAAAAAAACGGTAAAGACGGCGGAACTGTTCGGCCGCATCAAGAGCCGCATGCTGGAGATCAACCGACTCTATTGCCTGCTCAAGGCAGGACCTGACCGCAATGCCGAAACCTGTCTCGACGAATTGCTTTCCCGCCTCGGCATTGATCTGTGCCGCCTGATCTCTCAGTCTGAGAAGGGCGGAAAATATTACTATACCGACATTGTGACCGCGGTCAAATCGTATATCCGCAAGCACTTTTCCGCCAAGATCGATTTTCCCATTCTGGCGGAGAGTTTCGGCTATTCCTATGACCGTTTCCGCCACATTTTTTATGAATATACGGGCATGACGCTGTATGCGTTTCAGCAGGGCCTGCGTTTCAACTATGCCAAACAGCAGCTTGCGGTCACCGATATGAAGATCTCGGAGATCGCGGCAAAGACGGGGCTGGGCAGCAGCGTGCGTTTTTGCGAATGGTTCGGTAAGATGGCGGGCGTTTCCCCTTTGAAATACCGCGATATGAACAAGAGGCTCAAATGGGGCGTCGTACTCAATCTTTCCGATATCCAGGAGAAAGAACACATGGCTGATTTGATACTTGACACCGACCTCGGGTGCGACTGCGACGACGCCGCGGCAATTGCGATCGTCAACGTATTCCACCGCAAAAAGATGGTCAACGTGCTCTGCATGACGCAGAGCCTGAACGATCCCGACGCCGCGCGCGCCATCGGCTGGATCAACAGTTATTACGGCAACGATTTTGACATTGGCGTATCGGATAATTCCCGCGTACCGGCGGAAAAGTACATGCCGCGTTATGTCTATAAACTGCGCGACGAGTTTGACAGAAGCAAAAAACTGCGCCCCGCCGTGCGGCTGATGCAGGAAAAACTGCGCGGAGCGCAGCCGGGTTCTGTCACGATGGTGTTCATCGGGCAGCTGAACAATCTGGCAAAGCTGCTTTCCACGCAGGAAGGGGAGATGCTCGTGCGCGAGAAGGTCGCAAAGATCGTCATCATGGGCGGCAATTTTTCCCAGAACGGGGAGTACTATATTTTTCGCGAACAGAAATTTACGGCGGAGTTCAACATCGGACTGGACGTGGAGAGCGCGCAGAAGGTGACGTCGTTTGCCGACCTTCCCCTGGAGTTCATCGATTTCAATCAGGGGCTGAAAGTGCTTACGGGCGGCGTTCTGAAGGAATTGCGCAAAAATCCCGTGGCACGCATCTATGAGCTGTTCGGCGTCGAAGACAGGGAGAGCTGGGACATCATCACCGTGCTCTACGCCATGCTGGGCAGCGGCGGAATGTTTGCGGCGTCCGAATACGGCACGGTGCACGTAAGCGATGCGGGTGTAACGACGTTTTGCCCGGGCAGCGGCAGGCACAGGTTCCTCGAGCTAAGGAAGGTGAAGGACGCTACCGAGCAGATAAATGAAATTTTGATCGGAACAGGGGAGGCAGAACGATGAAAAGACAAGGATGCAGAAAGATGGGAGCGGTCGCGCTCTCGGCACTGATGCTGGCGGGTATGACCGCCTGCGCCGGACGGGCAGGCGACGGCAAGACGCTGACCTACGCCGTTTGGGGCAGCACGGACGAGCTTGCCATCATCAATCAGATCGTGGACGGGTTTGAGGCACTGTACGCTGACGAAGGGTACCAGGTGGAGCTCGTGCACTACTCCAACGATTATTACAGGAACCTGCAGCTCTCCTTTTCGGGCAGGAGCGAGGCGGACGTGTTCTGGATGCAGGGCGGCACCATTGAAAGCTATATCCGCGACGGCCTTCTCGAAAACCTGCAGCCCTATATCGAAGCGGAGTACGACGACGGGCTCACGTTCACAGAAGAGGATCTGTGGAGCATCAACGACGGCTACCGTTACAACGAAGAAAACGATCAGATGGGCAGCGGGGACCTGTATGCCGTCATCAAGGATTGGTCGCCCGACTTTGCCATGGTGTACAACAAGGCGCTCATCGACGAGTTCGACGCCGAAACGGGCAACTACACGCAGGCGGTGAAACAGGCGGCGGAGGATAAGCTCGCCGCAATTTCCGCGGACGATCCACAATACGCCTCGCTGCGCGGGACGAAGGTGGTCGGGCGCACGCTCGCCGAGATCGTGGGGTATCCTACGGACGAGACGGGGAAGTATCCCTCCGAAACCATTCCGATGAGCTGGCTGCAAAATGAACTGATGTGTTTCCTGCTCACGACCTACAACAGCGACGGTATACGCGAGATCTACGGCACCATTCTCGACAACGATCCGCTCAAATTTGCCCAGATGCAGGCAGAGATGAACGGCGCACCCATTTACAGCGAGGACGGCACGAGTTTCAACTACAGCACGAGCGGGGTGCAGGACGAAGCCCTTGCCGAGGCATATCAGCATTTCATCAATTATCAGCAGGGGCCGCTTGCAAGCACCGGAGTATTCGGCGTTTCCTCTGTCAGTTCGGATGCCGACTTCCCCAAGGGCAACGTGGCGGTGGTCTGGTACGGCCGCTGGAAGTTTGCAAAGCCAAGCTGGTCGACGATCGATTTCGGGCTGGCGCCCCCTCCCACCAAGACGATGGGCACGGACGCGGACGGCGACGGGGAAGAGGACAGCGGCAACGTCTACTGCTCCTCGGTGGCGATCGGGCTTGCCGTCAGCGCAAGAACGGGAAATGCCGACCTCGCCTGGAAATTCATCCGCTATTACATGACGGCAGGTACGCGGGCAACCCTGAACAAAGGATTCAATCTCCCCGGGAACAGAACGATCGCAACGGGCGAAGATTTTCTCAACGCTTCGGACGAGCGTACAAGCAAGCTGAACAACTGGTATATCTGGCTTGCGGACTATACGCATCCGCTCACGTTCACGAAGTATATCGATAATTCCGTGGCGGACGGGTACCTCAAGACGTATCTCACGAGTGCGGCGGACGGCAATATGACGGTGGAAGAGGCGCTGCGTATGGCGGGTAACAATATCAATTCGGAGATCGCTACCGCCCTGATCTGACTTTTCGGAGGAACAATATGGTGAAGACGCAAACGAGGCGCAGGGCATCGCGGGAGAAGATGAAGGAGCGCAAATTCTTTCTGTTCATCTCGCCCTGGCTCATCGGGTTTGCCCTCTTCTCGCTTGTCCCCATGGTTCTGTCCCTGGTGCTCGGTTTTACGTGGGGGACGAGGATCACGACATGGACGAGCGAGCCGCTGGAATTTTCCCTGCGCAACTATATCTATATCTTTACACAGGACAGCGTATTCCTGCGCTCGGTGGGCAATACCTTCCTCTACGCCTTTATCCGCGTGTTCGGCGGCATTCTCGGCGCCACGTTGCTCGCGCTGCTCTACAACAACGACCTGCGCGGCAAGCGGCTGTACCGCACGATGGCGTACGCGCCTTCGCTCATTCCCGTCACGGCGGCGTCCGCCATCTGGATCCTCATGCTGAAGGGGGATTCCGCCCTCGTGCAGCGCATCTTTGCGGCAATAGGCATTCACGGCGTCGATCTGTTTTCCAAGTCCACCGCGCTGCTCACCGTGGTTTCGCTTGACCTGTTCTGCAGCGTCGGTTCCACGATGATCGTTGTACTCGCGGCGCTGCAGGGCGTACCGAAAGAGCTGGAGGAGGCCGCCATCATCGACGGCGCGGGGCGCATGACGCGGTTCTGGCACATCACGATCCCCATGATCAGTTCGGGACTGATGTTTATTTCGGTCACGGGGTTCATCGGTGCGCTGCAGACGTATGCCAATGTACAGCTCCTCACGGGCGGAGACCCCGAATATGCCACCATCACTATGACGATGACGGTGCTCTCCCGCTATAACGCGACGAACGGGAATCTGGCGCTGGGCTACGCATGTGCCGAGGCATGGATCATCTTTCTGATCATCATGCTCTTTACGCTGATCTATCTCAAACTGGTGGACAGGAAAGTATATTACGGAGACGAATGATGCATAGAATGGCTGTCAAACCGGGGAAAGCGGTACATAGCGCGGCATATCGCGTCAGGCGCATCACGGCGCGCACGGTCTTGTACATCGTGACCATCGCGCTTTCGGTGATCTTCTTTGTTCCCTTTTTGTTCATGGTGTACGGATCGCTGCAGACGACTTCGGATACCGTCACCTCCTGGCCGCTCGTCGCGCCCAGCTTTGCCAATATCGGCAACTATGCGGAGGCGATGCGCGTGATGGATTTCTGGAACGCGCTGGGCAACACGATGCTGATCCTGTGCACGTCGACGCTGCTGCAGATGGCGTCGTCCGTGCTCGTGGCATACGGGTTCGCGCGGTTCAAAAATAAGTATACCGAGCCGTTCTTCCTGTTGCTGTTATCCACCATGATGCTGCCGTGGATCGTGACGATGGTGCCCAATTATGTCATCTTTGCCGAACTCGGTTTTATCGGTTCAAGTTCTGAATTCGTGCGCAGGCTGCCCCTCATCCTGCCCGCCATCAGCGGGAGCGCCTTCAATATCTACATGCTGCGCAATTTCATGCGCGGCATTCCTAAAGCCATCGACGAGGCGGCGGAGCTGGACGGCTGTTCCAGCCTCGGCATTTTGATCCGCATCCTCGTTCCCAACATGAAGCCCATCCTCGCCACCATGCTTATTTTTGCGGTGACGGGTTCCTGGAGCGACTACGTGGGGCCGAGCATCTATCTGACCGATAAGAGTCTGTTCACGCTCGCACTCTCCATCGGACAGTTTTCGGGCAGCACCACGTCCACGGAAAAACAGCTGCAGATGGCGGGCTGCACGCTGTACACGCTGCCCCTTCTGGTGTTGCTGTTCAGCGCGCAGAAGGTGTTCATGAAGGGCATCGTGACGACGAGCGTCAAAGAATGAATTGTATTCCCGCTCTGTGGGCGGAAAGGAGGAAAAGATGAGAAAGAAGGGAACGTGGAGTTCACTTGCCTTGGCTGCCGTGTGCGCGGTTTCGCCGCTGGCAGGCTGCAGCGAAGGGGGCGGCGATGACGGCGGAAACGATCTGCCCGAGAATACGGTGATCGCCTCCGAGATCCGCCGCAATGCGGACGGAACGGAGACCTTCCTCGTGGGAGGGGAGCCGTTTCTGTATCTCGGCGCGGAGAGTCGTTTCGAGGCCTACGTCAACTGCGACAGGGCTTCCTACGAAGATTATGAAAAGTATATCAAGGCGGCGGCCGATCTGGGGTTCAACGTGCTGGCGGTCTCCGTCGACTGGGCGGACATCGAGACGGAAAAGGACGTGTATGACTTTACGGTGATCAACCGCATTCTCGGTTATGCGCTCGAATACGACATCAAGATCGAACTCTTGTGGTATTCGGCGCTCATGTGCGGGGATTCGCACGAGTGGCACCTGCCCGACTATATCTTCGAGGAGACGCCCCGCTATCAGATGTATGTCGGCGGGCTGGAGGCAACGAGCATAGAAAATTCCACCATCTACGGCGAACGCACCTTTCTGCGCATCGACGACGAGACCTTCATGGAACGGGAGCGCAAGGTGGTGGAGGCGCTCATGGCGCACATCTATGCCTGGGAGGAGGCGCGCTCCTTCCCCAAAGTGCTCATCGGCGTGCAGGTGTACAACGAAGCGGACGCCTTTCCGGAGGTGCGGCTGGACGCGTACGACGTCAGCCTGAACGGGAAAAAGCTCACCAAAGACGAGGCGTGGAACACCGTCTGCACGGCGATGGAGAACTGCGCAAAGGCATTCAAATCCTCGCCCTATCAGGTGATCACGCGCACCAATCTTCTGCGCCCCGCCTGCGCCGATCTCAGCTCGCCCGGCCCTTCGCCCATCGAGCGGGCACAGCAGCTGTATGCCCTTGAGAGTCTGGATGCCGTGGGGTTCGATCCCTACTTCAATAACCTGACCGATCTCAAGACGTCCATTCAGTATTATCAGGCGCAGCTGCCGCAGAATTTCACGCACATTGCCGAAAACGGCAGAACGGGCACCACGGGCGAGGGAACCTATGTCAACGGCGACGGGGAAATTTTGTTGAGCATCTCGCTCAACTGCGGCTATATCCTCTATGAACTTGCCTCGCCCAAAGCGTTTGACGAAGGCGGCTACTCGCAGGGCATCATCGATGCCTACACGCTGGAGGATTACTCCTACACACAGGCGATCCGCAGCATGTGCTTTGCGCTCAGGGCGGTATCTCCGGTTGCCGCAAGCGTCAACCCTGCCGACTTTGCGGCGTTCAATGTGGACAGTTCCACGGGGCGGGAGACGTGGAGCAAGACGGTGAATACCACTTCGGTCTCCTTTACCTTCACGACGACGCAGGGCGCCAAGGGCTTTGCCATCGTGCAGGACGGGTACGTGTACGTCTATGCGTCGGGGGAGGCAACGCTCACGCTGGGGAACGGCACGTTCGGACAGGCGGAGCGTGGGAGCTTTGTTGGCGGCGCGTGGGAGTCGCAGGAGACGCGCGCATTGGAGAACAACACGATTTCGCTCGGCGGCGAAGGCGTATGGCGCATCCCCGTCCTTTCGACGGAGGGCGCGCTGCAGTCGAATACAGAACTTTTTAAGGGGTGACATGGTATGAAAGGATGGAAAACAATGACGGCGCTGTTGCTGGCGCTGTGCGCTGCGTTCCCGTTTGCGGCGTGTGCGGAAAATCCTTCCGCCTCTACGGGAGAGAACGGGGGAGAGACTCCCTCGGACGGGAAGGTCGAAATGGACCTCACTTTGATGAACGAATACGCGCACGAGAACATTTTCGAGATCACGCCCACGGCGGACGGGCTGATGATGGAGGGCATCCAGAACCTCAAGGCTGCATGTTCCAAGATGCGTTTCCCCATTCTGGACGGGGAGAAACTGTCGTGCACGTTTGCGCTGCCCACCTTTGAAGAAGACAGCGAGGACTATCTTGTCACAGGTGTGAATATGCACACCAAGACATGCGTGGATATTCTTCTGATCGGACAGACAACGGAGAGGCCCACCGCGCAGCTGCGCCTGTGGGCAGAGCGTTCGCCAGACGCCGTGTGCGTTTCCAGCCGCATCACATACCGCCTGAACGGCGAATCGGCGACCTACGATACTTCCTTTGCGGAAGAAGCGGCAACGTATCCTTATGCGGACGGGAAGAAGGTCACGGGCAACATGCGCGCCTCCATGCCCTTTACCGTGGTGTTCGACAAAGAAAACCTCTTTCAGAGCTATGTGGACGGGGACGGCGAAACGCTTGTACCTCTGCTCGACGAAACGAAGGAGACGGACAAGAAGGTCATCGACGGCATGAAGGAACTGTTTGCAGACGTTCAGTCTGTCAGTGCGGTGTTTCGTTTCTCGGGCAAGACGCGCGAGGACCTTGTCAACGAGGGCATGACCGGATTCGAGGCGTCCTCCTGCTTTGTGCTCAAAGAGATCAACGGACAGAACCTGTGTACGGCGGACGGGCGCATCAAGGATGACTGCGCGCCCTATATCGCTCCGCCCGAGCTTGTGGAGGGCAAGAGTCTTGCCGCATACACCGATTATACGTATGAGGTCAAGACCAACGAGGCATCGGAGGCGGGCAGGGACACGGTGCTCTATTCCTCCTTTGCGACTGACGTGCTCTCCTGGAAAAACCTGAGTTATTCGCTTGTCATCACGGCGCCCGACGGCAGCGTGACCACAACGGAAGGGCTTGCATTTTCCATCGGCGCGGCGGGCGAATACAAGGTCAGGGTGGTCGTGCGCGACGAGAGCGGGAATGAGTACACCTCGCCCGAGCGCACCTTTACGGCGGCGGATACCTATCGCATCAACATAGAAGGGGACATCCCCGCAACGGCATCGCGCGGATCCACCTTCAGGCTGCCTTCGGCGTATGTGACCAATGCGGACGGGGAACGCACCGATGCAAGCGGCAATGCTTACACATATACCGTCACCGTGGAGGATCCGCTGGCAATGGAGGTCGAAATCAGCGAAGAGGGAACGATCACCTTCGATCGCAACGGAATTTACATTATTACATATACTTCGGAAAGTGCGGACGGAACGGATGAGCGCGTCTGGCGCGTCACCGTATCATAATAAAAAAGGGGAGAAATGGTATGAAAGTGAAAAGCATGTTTGTAAGCACTATGCTTGCCTGCGCATTGTTGGCGGGCGGCACCATCGGCGTGGACAGCGTACAAGGACTGTCCGCACAGGCGCAGGCGGCGGACAATGCTCCTGCATCCGTTACGCTCACTGCGGAGACGCTCAACGCGGGCACAGTGAGCAGTAACCCGTGGAAGCAGATGTTCGATTATTGGAGCAATGCGGGCAGCGTCACCTATACCGGGAACGGTGTTGTCATCGAGGGTACGAACAGCAACGCAATGAACCTCATCAACGGCCCCATGTCCGTTGCAGACGGCGCGCGCTTTGAGATGGTGTTCGGCATCCCCTATTACAACAGAGCCGATACGGCGGACGATACGGCATATGTTCGCAAGATGACCATCAATCTGATGAATGCAAGTTCGACAATTGCCGCCGTTACGATATGGGGAGACTCCTATGATAATAACAACTATGTGAGCGCCGACTTTTCCGTCGGAAGCGAATCTCTTTCTTCGATTCAGCTTCCGAAGTCCTGCATGGAAGAAGGCAGCGGCGTCAGGCTTGGATTTGATCTTGAAAAGGGCTGGTATGCCGATATCGTAGACACCGACGGAGCGGAACCCGCTGTCTCCTACCAAGCGGTAGCGGATGACGGACAGTTCGATGCCGCGCTCTCTGCCATCACTGTGGAGGAGATCACGCGCGTGCAGGCGGTGAGGCATGAATGGGAGACGGCAGGGGTCACGTCGACGAAAGTCGTCCTCAAAGAACTCAACGGACAGGACCTATGCCTGAAAGACGGTGCGCTGACCGTTTCCGACAGTTTCAACGTTTCTTCGCTCAAAATGCGTGAGAGCAACTTTTTAAAAGGAGAGACCTATACCTTTGAATTGGTCAGCGTTGCGGCAAACGATGCGGCCGTCAATACTGCGGCGCCCGAAAACGATCCGGCCGTGTATGCTCTGATCCATCTGGGGCTGATGGGTGACATCGGCTGGAATTCGGACGGAGCAAAAGGAGAGGAAACAAACAGCGGTATCCGTGTGACGCTCTCCAGACAGGATGGCAGTGTGGTCTCCGATACGTTGCACAAGGACAGTTGGGGCAAGGCGGGCCAGGCCGCTATCTCCTTTACGATGCCCGAGGCGGGCGATTACACGCTTGCTCTCACCTTTGTTACCGTCAAAGGCAATGTCACCGTGCGTACGGCAGACATCACCGTTGATGAACTGCCTTATATCGCGCTTGACGGCATGCCCGCAGCAAAGGTCTATGAGGGGGAGGAGGTCGTTCTTCCCGGGGCTGTTCTGATGGATAACGGTGAAGAGGTGCAGGATATTTCCATCGATGTGTCCGTTACTCTGAACGGGTCGCCGGTCGATGCTCCGGAAGGGGCTTTCACCGTTCAGACGGCAGGAACATATGTCATCATATATACTGCGGAGTATGGGGGAGAAATCATTACAAAAACGGTTGAAGTCACTGCTGTTGCGGATACGGTCGTAAGCATCCGGATCGAAACGCCGCCCACAAAGACGACGTATGTCGCGGGAGAATCCTTCGATAGGACGGGCATGGTCGTCATTGCGGTATATGAAAGCGGCAAAGAGGCTGAGATCACAGACTATACCGTCAGTAAAGACGTGCTCGCCGTGGGAGATACGTCGGTCGTGATCGACTACCAGCGCAAGAAAACGCCGCAATCCATCACGGTTACGGCGGTCGATTCCGGCAACGAATCCGGTACGCCTTCTGATTCCGGATCAGGCGGATGCGGCGGTTCGATCTCCGGTGCAGGCATCGGATTCCTGGCGCTTGCTGCAGGCGTTGCAGGGCTGGGCGTTTGCCTGAGGCTCAGAAAGTCGCGCAGGAACAAATAAAACCAATGAAAAATCCCGACGTATTCTCTTGCGTCGGGATTTTTGAGATGTAATACGGAAAAAACTTTTGCGCGGCGGGGCGCTCAGGCGGGGTCGGACTTGTTGCGCCTGCCCTTCAGGTATTTCAGAAGGTAGGGGAGAATGATGACGCACACGCCGATCACAAAGAGCAGAATGGACCAGAACTGCGAAGGGGAGAGCGCGCCGACGAACTGGCCGCGGTCGTCGTCGCGCACGAATTCAATGCAGAACCGGAACACGGCGTAGGCGGTGAGATAGACGCCCAGCGGTGAAACCTTCGTTTTGAACAGCAGGACGGTCAGTACGATGAACAGGCAGAACAGGAAGATGCTTTCAAACAGCTGCGTGGGGATCACCTTTTCGCCCACGGCGGGCAGATAGATGCCGTACCAGGCATCGGTGGGACGGCCGTAACAGCACCCGGCGAACAGACATCCGATGCGTCCGACGCAATGCGCAATGGCGATCGCGCAGGCGGCCATGCCGGCGACCTGCGGAAAGTACTCTTTCGGCATGTCGCCGCAAATTTTTTTGCCGACGGGAAAGTACCCCACCAAAAAGATGATCGCCCCGCAGATGAGCCCGCCGTAAAACGTCATGCCCCGCCATTCAAATACGCCCGTTTCGATCCAATTGTAGATGGACTGAAAGAGTATGGCGCCCCCAAGCCCCGCGGCGATGGCAACAATTGCGGTAACGTATACCAGATTTTGTAACCGCGCGGGGATTTTCAGCAGATCGGAATAGACGCGCGCAACGACCAGCGCGAGTACAACGCCCGCAATGATGCACCAGTCATAGAGTTCGAGGCCTAAAAACGTAATATCGGGAAACATGCGTAAAACCTGTCCTTTTTTCAAGTATAGCACGCGGATCAGGGCTTGTCAAGGAGACATGTATGAAAAAACACTTTACTTTTTCACGGCTTGCGGGTATAATGCGGGCATGAGGGGATTGTTGTTTTTGCGAAAGGATCCGCTCGGTGCGGTGTTCATCATCTATCTGTTCGCGATCGGGCTTGCGAGCCTGCCGAGCGGGCAGATCGGAAGCCTTCTGACGGACGATCCCCGCATGGCGGATATTGCCGGCATGGCGGTTTGCCGCGCGCTCGCCGCGGCAATCATGCTGTTTTTGTATGTACAGCTTGGCTTTTCCGATGCGCCGCGCCGGAGACAGGGCGCCGCGGCATGGCTGAGCGCGCTGCCTGCGCTGCTCGTGGCGCTCAACAATGCTCCCGTCATCGCGCTCGCAACGGGCAGCGCCGTTGTCACGGCGCAGGGGACGGCCGTCCTTGCGTTTGCGCTGCAGTGTCTGTTTGTGGCGGCGTTTGAAGAACTTGCGTTCCGCGCGATCATGTTTCCCCTTCTGCTGCAGCGGTTCGGAACGGGGGTGCGTGCAAGATTTTCCGCCGTACTGCTTTCCTCTGCCCTGTTCGGCATGACGCATCTTCTGAACTTGTTTTCTGGCGCCGCGGTGGGCGCGACGGTGTTGCAGGTCGGGTATTCCTTTCTGATCGGGTGCATGCTGGCCGTCGTCCTGATGCGCACGGGCAGCATCGCGCTGTGTACGTTTCTCCACGCCGTCTATAATTTCGGCGGCACCATCGTTCCCACGCTGGGCTACGGGGCTTTTGCCGATCTCTGGAATCTTCCTACGGTCATTATCACGGTCGTGCTGGCAGTTTTTTCGCTCGTCTTTTACGCGTTCACCGCCCTGCGGGAGGAGGAACGCCGCGCCGGACAGCTCTGTGCGCTCTCCGCCATGCAGAAATTTACTTTGCACGGCGCACTTCTTTGAATATGGCATAATAAAACAGCTCCTTGCGGGGAGCTGTTTTATTATGCCGAAAAACATTGTCTTTCAGATCGGTAAGAAAAGCGATGGATCGGAAACATCTGAACGCGCCGGACAGCAATGGCGTCAACGAGGTGGTTCAGAAAATGTAATAAATCTGCAATATGTGATCATGAGAAAGCTGATTGAAAAGATCCACGCCGCCCCGTTTCTTTTGTGTTCTGCCGCTCAGAAAAAGATCATGTTGGAACTTCTGTAATCGGTGGGCGATACGCCCACTGTTTTTTTGAACAGAAAGGAAAAGTAGTAGGAATCGTAATAGCCGAGGTTTGCGGCAATGATCTTGACGGTATCGTTGGTGGAGCGCAGCATCCTGCACGCCTCTTTCATCTTGATGGAGATAAAGTAGTTGATGGGGGAGGTGTGCATATTTTTCTTGAACAATGCGTTGAGATAGCTCTTGGACAGATTGAACTCGTCGCACAGTTCCTGCAGCGTGAGATTGCGGGAGATATTGGCGTGCAGATATTTGATTATGGCGTTCAGATAGTCGTTGTGACGGCTCAGATCGTCGCTGAGATCGTCTTTGAAGTAGGTCTCGGAGAGGATCATCTGCAAGGTATGGGACATATAGATAAAGTTTCCCATGGAATAGGGACTTTCAACGACGTCAAAGAGCTGGTTGAACAAGAACAGCATCCTGTTGGAGGAATAGGCCGATCGGAAGGTGACGGGCTGCACATGTTCGATCGGATAGTAGCGGGCGTCCTCTCCGTTGAAGTGCACCCACAGAATGGACCACGGATCATCCTCGGAAGAAAAGTAGGAGTGCGCGCTGTGTTGGGGAATGCAGATCGCCATGTCTTTGTGCAGCGTAAAAGACTTCCCGCCGATCACGATCGTGCCCGTGCCGGCGACGCAGTAAAAATAAATGTACTCGTCCACGCCGTCCGGTCGATCGATAAAGTGCCCTTTGGCATCCGGAAAGTAGCCCACATCCGTCAGATAGAGGCGCTTGACAAACACGTTTTCGGCGTATTTTGCCACGACGTCCTTGGGCAGAACGGTCATTCGTTCCCCGACAAAACCATCCGGTTTGGTGGCCTTGCCGCTTTCCTCTTCTTCGTATTCCATATCAATATTATAATGGAAAATTGTGATAAAGTCAAGTAAGTTGTGCAATATTGTCAATCATATTGCGATATTTCATATTGTAAAAAATTTTTTGTGCGATAAAATAAAGGTAACGAAAGTCAGAGGTAAGATGTATGGATAAGGTCAAAGTAACGGAAACCACGGTCGTGATTCCGACATATAAGCCCTGTGCGGCGGAAAAAGGCCCGCTCTTTATTGAAAAGCGCGCCTATCAGGGTAGTTCGGGCAAGGTGTACCCGCTGCCCGTCACGGAGAAGATCTCCGATGAAAAGGCAGATGCGCAGTATAAAGCGCTCATTCTGGAGAATGAATATCTGTATGTGATGATCCTGCCCGAGATCGGCGGCAAGATCCACCGCGCCTACGACAAGACAAACGGGTATGATTTCGTCTATTTCAACCACGTCATCAAACCCGCGCTCGTCGGGCTGGTCGGGCCGTGGGTGTCGGGCGGTATCGAATTCAACTGGCCGCAGCACCACAGGCCGAGCACCTTCGCGCCCGTGGATTATTATTACGAGGAAAATGCCGACGGCTCCTGTTCGGTGTACGTGGGCGAAACGGATAAGATGTACGGCACGAAAGGCATGGCGAAGATCAGCCTCTATCCCGATAAGGCGTACATCGAGATCAGCGGTCAGCTCTACAATCCCACCGATCTTCCGCAGACCTTTCTGTGGTGGGCGAATCCCGCCGTTCCCGTCAACGACAATACATATTCGGTGTTCCCGCCCGATGTCAATGCCGTGATGGACCACGGCAAGCGCGCGGTTTCCACCTTCCCGATCGCGACGGGGGAATACTACAAGTACGATTACTCCGAGGGCGTGGACATCTCCCGCTACAAGAATATCAAGGTGCCCACTTCCTACATGGCGGCGCATTCCGATTTTGACTTCATCGGCAATTACGATGAAAAGCTGGAGGCGGGGCTTCTGCACGTTGCCGACCACCATTTCTCCCCGGGCAAAAAACAGTGGACGTGGGGCAGCGGCGATTTCGGCATCAGTTGGGACAGGAACCTGACCGATTCGGACGGACCGTACATCGAACTGATGACGGGCGTCTATGCGGACAATCAGCCCGATTTCACCTGGCTCAAGCCGCATGAAGAGAAGGTGTTCACGCAGTACTTCATGCCCTACAAGGGCGTCGGCCGCGTGCTGAATGCCACGAAGGAGGCGTCCGTCGGCGTGGAGTGCGGTGAAAAGGGGACGCGCATCAAGGTGTATGCGACGGCAGTCTATCCCGATGCAAAAGTGACCGTTGCCAATGCGGCGGGCTATTCGGGCAAGCACGTGTGCGATCTCTCCCCGCGCGAGTGCCTCGTGTGGGAACTGCCCGAAAAACTTGCGGGAACGGACTACACCGTGACCGTGACGGACGCAGACGGAAACGTGCTTGTGGCCTGCAGAGAATACAAGAAGGAGAACAAGCCCATTCCCCAGCCTGCGGAGCCGTTCAAAAAGCCCTCCGAACTCAAATCGTGCGAAGAACTGTACCTTGCCGGCGAGCATCTCGAACAGTACCGCCATGCGACGTACGATCCCGAGGAATACTATCTCGAGGGGCTGCGCCGCGACCCCACCGATATCCGCCTGAACAATACGTACGGCTTCTATCTGTACAGACACGGGCAGGGGGAAGAGAGTATACCGTATTTTCGCAAAGCGATTGAAAAACAAACATGGAAAACACCCAATCCGTACAACGGAGAGTGCTATTATAATCTTGGGATCGCTTTGGAAACGCTGGGCCGCCTGGACGAAGCATACGATGCATACTATAAGTCCACCTGGAGCGACGAGACGCGCGGCACGGGCTACTATCATCTCGCGCAGATCAAATCGATCAAAGGTGAATATGCGCAGGCATTGCACTTTGCGCGCATTGCGCTCGTGCGGAACTGGCACGACATGAAGGTGCGCGGTTTTATTGCCGCCATGCACAGAAAGCTCGGCGCTCCCGACCGCAAATTCCTGGAAGAGAGCATCGCCATCGATCCGCTTGCCATGAACGTTCTGTATGAGGACGGCCTTGCGCGGGGCGATCTCTCCGTCTGGAATGCAAGGATGCGCGCCGATGCATTCAACCATCTGGAGCTTGCATTTGACTATCTCGCCTGCGGGCTGTTCGACGACGCCGCAGCCATTGCAACGGCTCCCGTGTCCTCGGCCGATCCCATGTTGCTCTATCTGGCGGCGTATGCATACGACAGGAAGGGGGACGAGGCGCAGGCGAAGGCGTACCTTGACCGCGCGCAGGCGCTCCCCACGGACTACTGCTTCCCCAACCGCGTGGCGGAGATCGCCGTGCTCGAGCGGGCGATCGCGCTCCGTCCCGAGGCGCCCAACGCCTATTACTATCTCGGCAACCTGTATTACGACAAAAAGGTGTACGCAAAGGCGATCGCCCTCTGGGAAAAGGCAGCGGCGCTCGATCCCGCGTTTGCCATGGCGCACCGCAACCTCTCCATCGCCTACTTCAACAAGACGAAGGACCAACAGGCGGCGCTTGCGCAGATCGAATGCGCCCGCTCGCTCGATCCCGCCTACCCGAGGCTGCTGCTCGAGAGCGATCAGCTCAAGTCCAAAGTCGGGTTCGGCGTTGCGGAGCGCCTTGCCGTGCTCGAGGAAAATCTCGCCGTGGTGGAGGGGCGCGACGATCTGTATCTGCGCTATGTGTCGCTGCTCAACTGTGCGGGCAGATTTGCCGATGCCCTCGCCTGCATCGAACGGCGCACCTTCCATTCGTGGGAGGGCGGCGAAGGCAAGGTGAGCGCACAGTATAAGTATGCGCTGATCGGCCTGGCAAGGCAGAAGATCGGACAAGAGCGGTATGCCGAGGCGCTCGCGCTTCTGGAGCGCACGCTCACCTACCCCGTCAATCTCGGCGAAGGGAAACTTCCCAATGTGCCCGACAACCAGGCATACTACTACATGGGCATTGCTTACCGTGCCATGGGGCAGGCGGAACAGGCGCTTGCATGTTTTGAAAAGGCAAGCAAGGGGAGCCTGACGCCCGACCGCGCGCTCTATTATCACGATCAGCCCTCCGATTATATCTACTTTGCGGGACTGGCGTTCGCCGAGCTGGGGAATCGTCACATGGCGAACAAGGCGTTCAATCAGCTTATCTCGTTCGGGGAGCGGCACATCTTCGATGAAGTGGGCTACGATTACTTTGCCGTGTCCCTTCCCGAGATCGAGGTCTATCAGGATGAACTTGCCGCCCGTAACCGCAAATACTGCAACTACCTTGCGGCGCTCGGCTATGCGGGCAAGGGCGAGACGGACAAGGCGCGCGCCCTGTGCAGGGAGATCCTGGGCGAACAGGCGGACGATCAGGGCGCCATTGCTCTGCTCGGGACGCTGTAAAGAGAGGGGAACATGGAATATATCGATCTGCAAGGCGAATATCAGGTGACCTTAAAGGACGGAAGGACGTATCCTGCCGTCCTTCCGGGCACGCTGGATACCAACCAAATCGGCGAGCGGGAGACGGTCGCGCTCAAGTGGCATCCCGATGCCGCCATCGACGATACGGGCACGTTCACCGACTGCGGCGTCATTCTCACCCGCCTGACGCGCAAACATACCTATGAAGGCCCCGCCGTCTTTACCCGTTCGGTGACGCTGCATCCCAGGGCGGGGGAGCGCCTGTTTCTGGAGGCGGAGCGGGCAAGGCAGCTTGCCCTGCGCGTGAACGGACGGGACGTCCCCCATTATGAACAGGGGACGGTCTCCACGCCGCATGTTTTCGAGATCACCTCCTTTGTGCGGGAGGGAGAAAACACGATCGGGTTTGTCTCCGACAATTCCTATCCCGGCTGGCCGCACGATCCCATCGTGTTTTCTTCGGCGGCGACGGATGAGACGCAGACCAATTGGAACGGGCTGATCGGCAGGCTGCGCATCCGCATCGAGCAGGAAAATTTTATTGCGGGAGTCCGCGTCTATCCCGCCCGCTGCAGCGCGGATATTGCCATCGAAGTGGACTGCGCGCAGAAGATGACGCGCACGTTCACCGTGCGCAGCGAGGCGTTCGGCACGCGGCAGAAGAGCGTTTCGCTCAGAGAGGGACGCAGCACGGTGTGGCTGAGGGGGGTGCCCCTTCAGCCCGATGTGCGTCTGTGGGACGAGGACGAGGGCGCGCTCTACGCGGCGCGCGTCTCGGCGGACGGATTTGAGGAACGGTGCGTGACGTTCGGCGTGCGCACGGTGGGGAAGGCCGGCGGCAGGCTGACGTTCAACGGCAGAACGATCTTTCTGCGCTGCGAGGCGAACTGCGCACTCTTTCCCGAGACGGGGCATTGGCCCATGGATAAGGAGAGTTGGCGGACGATCCTGCAAAAATACAGGGACTACGGCGCCAACTGCGTGCGCTTTCACTCGCACTGCCCGCCCGAGGCGGCGTTTGAGGCGGCGGACGAGATGGGCATGCTCATGCAACCCGAACTCTCACACTGGAACCCCAAGACGGCATTCGAGGACGACGTGAGCTATGCCTATTACAGGCTGGAACTTGCGCAGGTCCTGAAGATGCTCGCCAACCACCCGTCCTTCATCATGCTCACCTTCGGCAACGAGCTTGCCGCTGAATCCAAGGGGCATAAGCGCATGCAGCTTTTGCTGCGGCTTGCGCGGCAGATGGATAAGACGCGCCTGTTCGCAAGCGGCTCCAACAACCATTACGGCTGGTTCGGCCCCGACCTGACGGACGATTTCTACGCCGCCACCAACCTCTACGAGCACGAACTGCGCGCCACGTTCGCGGGCATGGGCGGGTATCTGAACAGGGATTACCCCGATGCCCGCCACAACTTCGACGAGGGCATGCGCTCTGTGCGCGAAGAATTTGACGGGCCTGTGGAGCAGTTTGAAGTGGGGCAGTATGAAGTGCTCCCCGATTTCGATGAACTTGCCCTCTTTCAGGGGGTGACGAGCCCGGACAACCTCGTTCACGTGCGCGACCGCGTGGAAGGAAAGGGGCTTCTGCCCGTATGGAAACGGCGGGTGGAGGCAAGCGGCGAGCTGTCCCTTCTGTGCTACCGCGAGGAGGTGGAGGCGTGCCTGCGCACCCGCGGCCTTTCGGGAATTTCTCTGCTTTCGCTGCAGGATTTCACGGGACAGGGCACGGCGCTCGTGGGCATGATGAATTCCCACCTGGAGAGCAAGCCCTTCTCCTTTGCCGATCCCGCCCGGTTCGCGGCGTTCTTTGCAAGCGTCCTGCCGCTCGCCCTGCTGCCCCGCTATACCTGTTTTGAAGGTCAGCGCCTTACGTTCCGACTTGCGTTTGCCAACTACGGCAAGGGGGCGGTGACGGGCGCGGCAAAGGCGGAACTCGTCGGGGAGGACGGGAGGGCGGTGTGCACGCAGATGTCCGCAGAAAAGACATACGTACATGGAAAATTGCATCACGCGCACACCTTTTCCCTGGTTCTTCCGCGCACGGGAAGGGCGGAAAAGTACACCCTGAATGTGATGGTCGGCGAATATCGCAACGAATATCCCGTCTGGGTCTATCCGAAGGCGGAACGCCTTCCTGCAGGCGTGACGGTCACGGACAGCGTGGAGGAGGCGATCGCGGCGCTGCGCAGGGGCGGCAGGGTGCTCCTCGACCCCGTTTCGGACGAGGCGCATTTCCCGCAGTCGGTCAAGGCGCAGTTCTCCACCGACTTCTGGTCGGTGGGCACCTTCCCTTCGCAGAGCGGGTTCATGGGGGTCTGCGTGGATGAGACGCATCCCGCGTTTGCGCAGTTCCCCACGTCCTTCCACTCCGACTGGCAGTGGTGGCAGCTCACAAGTCACCGCGCGATGATCCTGCCCGACGGGATGCAGAGCATCGTCACGGGATTGGACAGCTACGCGCGGCTGCGCAACCTGTCGCTGTTGTTCGAGGTGAAGGTCGGCGCGGGCAGGCTGCTCGTGAGCAGCATGAACCTGACGGCGGACAGGCACCTGCCCGAGGTCGGCGCCATGCTTGCAAGCCTCTGCGCCTATGCCGCATCCGATGCATTCGATCCCGCGCAGGACATGACGGAAGAAACGCTTTGTGCGTTGGTAAAATAAAAAATTCAAAGGATTACCTACACGGTGACGTTCGATGCAAATGACGGCAGCGCCGTGGACCCTGCAACGGTCAGTTACGGCGGTACGGTGACACAGCCTGCTGCACCCACGCGCGACGGTTATACCTTTACGGGATGGTATACGGATGAGGCATGTACGCAGGCATATGACTTCTCCGATACGGTGACGGGCGATCTGACGCTCTATGCCGGTTGGGAAGAAACGGGCGGATGCGGCTCTGCGATCGTTGCTGCTCCGTTTGCGGCCGTCGGCGGCATCATTCTGTGTGCGGCAGTTCTGCTGATACTTAAGAAAAAGAAGGGCAGCCGTTGATCGGATGACAGTGAAAAGCCCGGCGGCGCATGCCGTCGGGCTTCTTGTCCGGAATGGGAGGAAAAGGCAATGTTGTGGGTTCTATGCGGTCTGGTCTGTCAACAAGGAGGATATCGAAGCATGCAGGATCGGAACAGCGCAGCTGTAACGTCGCCGAACGTGTTTCCGACGATGATCACGCCGTTCACGGCGGAGAACGCCGTGGATTATGACGGAGTGGACGCGCTCGTCGAATGGTACTGGAAAAACGGGTGCGACGGGATATTTGCCGTCTGTCAGTCGAGCGAGATGTTCTTCCTGTCGCTGGAAGAGCGTGTCGCCATCGCACGGCGCGTCGTGCGCCGCGCCCGCGAACTTGCGCGTTCGTCCGGGCGGCCGCCCATGACGATCGTCGTTTCCGGGCATGTTTCGGAGACAAAACAGGATCAGAGGGAGGAGCTTGCCGCCATGTCGCAGACGGGCGCGGACGCGCTCATTCTGCTGACCAACCGCTTTGACGGCAGCTCGGACGAGGCTTGGGCAGAAGGACTCTGAGAGGCGGTCTCCTGGCTGCCTCCCGATCTGCCGCTCGGTCTGTACGAGTGTCCCAAGCCGTATAAACAGCTTCTGAGCGAGGGAATGCTTGCTGCCTGTGTGCAGACGGGACGGTTTGCGTTCATCAAGGATACCTGCTGCGACGGCGCACTCATCGGGCGAAGGCTGGAACTGCTGCGCGGTACGGATATTGCGCTCTATAATGCAAACGCGCAGACGCTCCTGCAGACGCTGCGGCAGGGCTGTGCGGGCTATTGCGGCGTCATGGCCAACTTTCATCCCGACCTGTATGTGCGGCTCTGCCAAAATTTCAATTCAGACTCCGCGCAGGTCCTGCAATCGTTTCTTGCCTTGGCGGCCTTTGCGGAGGGGTTGACCTATCCTGCGGCGGCAAAGTACTATCTGTCCGCATTTGAGGGGCTGCCGCTGCGGATAAACAGCCGGTCGGTCGATGCGGCCCTGCTGACGGATTATCAGAAGAGCATTCTGTCGCAGATGCGTACGCTGGAAATGCATCTTCGCAAAACATTGGAAATCCATTCTTGATAAGGAGAGGACAAATATGAAACCTGTAATCGGAATCAGACCTGTGATCGACGCGCGCCAGGGCGTTTACGACGTGCGCGGCGGCCTGGAAGAACAGACGATGCGCATGGCGGAGGAGGCGGCGGAGCTGTTCCGTGCGAACGTCCGCTGTCCGGACGGCGAACCCGTAAAGGTGGTCATTGCGGACGGGACGATCGGGCGGGTCGCGGAAGCGGCCGCCTGTGCGGAGAAATTCCGCAGGGAGTGTGTGGACATTACGCTCACTGTCACACCGTGCTGGTGTTACGGGTCCGAGACGATGGACATGGAGCGCGGCACCATCAAAGCGGTATGGGGCTTCAACGGTACGGAGCGTCCGGGCGCGGTGTACCTTGCGGCGGTGCTTGCGGCGCACGCGCAGAAGGGCCTGCCAGCGTTCGGCATCTATGGAAAAGAGGTGCAGGACGCGGACACGAAGGGCATTCCCGAAGACGTCAGGGAAAAACTTCTGCGGTTTGCACGGGCGGCGGTCGCGGCGGCATACATGCGCGGGAAGAGCTATCTGCAGATCGGCTCGGCATGCATGGGGATTGCGGGATCGTTCATCAACGCGGATTTTTTTGAGGAATATCTCGGTATGCGCGTGGAATCGGTGGACGAGGTGGAGCTCCTGCGCCGCATCGAGCAGGAGATTTTCGATCAGGCAGAATATAAACGTGCGATCGCATGGGTCAGGGAAAATTGTCGCGAAGGGCTGGATAAAAATCCGCCCGGACTGCGCCGTACGGCGGAGCAGAAAGAAAAGGACTGGGAATTTACGGTCAAGACGGCTTGTATCATCAAAGATTTGTTCCACGGAAACAAAAATCTTCCCGCGGGACGGGAAGAGGAGGCGCTGGGGCATAACGCCATCGCGGGCGGTTTCCAGGGCCAGCGTCAGTGGACGGACTTTTTGCCGAACACCGATTTCCCCGAAGCCATTCTGAATTCCTCTTTTGACTGGAACGGGGCAAGGGAACCGGTGATCCTCGCCACGGAGAACGATACGCTCAATTCGGCGTCCATGCTGTTCGGAAAGCTCCTTACGGGGCGGTCGGTGATGTTCTCGGATGTGCGCACCTATTGGAGCGGTGCGAGCTTACGCCGTGTGGCGGGGTATACGCCGGAAGGCCATGCCGGGGAAGCGGACGGTTTTCTGCATCTCATCAATTCGGGGGCGTCCGCGCTGGATTTCAGCGGCGAGAGCAGGAACGAAGATGGGGAATGTGTGGTAAAACCGTTCTGGGAAATGACAAAGCGGGACATCAAGGCGTGCCTGCATGCAACGGAATGGAGCTGCGCGGACCTTGGATATTTCCGCGGAGGAGGGTATTCTTCGCGGTTTGTAACCAAAGCGGAGATGCCCGTCACCATGCTGAGGATCAACTGCATCAAGGGGCTTGGTCCTGCCCTGCAGCTGGCAGAGGGCTGGACGGTTGCGCTGCCCGATGAGGTGACGGACATACTGTGGAAACGGACGGACTACACATGGCCGTGTACGTGGTTCACGCCGCGCGTGACGGGAAAGGGCGCGTTCAGGAACGCTTACGAGGTCATGAACCGCTGGGGCGCCAATCACGGCGCGATCGCGTACGGGCATATCGGCGCCGAGCTCATCACGTTGTGCTCGATCCTGCGCATTCCCGTGTGTATGCACAATGTACCTGAGGAAAAGATCTTCCGCCCTGCATGTTGGAATGCGTTCGGCATGGACGTGGAGGGACAAGACTACCGCGCCTGTCAAGTCTACGGACCCTTATACCGTTGAGTGCGGCTATAACTTGAATCTGAACGGCAGGGATGGTCAATTTGCGATCGTTCCTGCCGTTTATGGCAGTAAAAGAAAACGAAAAGGGATTCTAAGTGTTTCGGGCGGCAAGTGTTTTCAAAAATATTAAAGAGCGTTTGATATGATGTATCATCGCTCTTTGTTATTATGTTATAAATTGAAAGGTAGCCTACAAAACAAGGTTGATACACGAAAATCCCGTTGAATTCGTCGAATACAAAAAGCATAAACGCGAAACCCGCGAAGCGCTCACGAAAGAGCAACAGCAAGAATTTTTGCAAGTCATTGAAACAAGCCGTTTCAAATCGCTGTTTCTTTTCTACCTCTACACGGGTACGCGCAAGGCAGAGCCGCTTTTGTCGCTTTGGACGGACGTCCACGAAGAAGAAAACACCTTCATTGTACGGGGTACGAAAACGGACACGTCACAGATACGCCCGATGCCGCTTTACGATGAACTCAAAGAACTGCTACACACTTTGAGATCAGAGAGCAAAGGGGAACATATCTTTGATATGTCGCTCACCGCCATTCAAAAGGAAGTCGTAAAGATACAACAAAAACTTTCGTTCCCGTTCTCCCTGCACATGTTGCGGCATACGTTCGCCACAAACTGCGTGGAGCGGGGCGTGAATATCAAAGTCGTGCAAAAGTGGCTCGGTCATAAAGACCTCTCGACCACGGAAAAGATATACACGCATATCTCGACAGCCTTTGAACAGGCGGAAGCGCAAAAACTCAATGCGGGAAAGTACACTAATTTGTACACTAAACCGCAACCCCGAACGGGTGAGATAGTCGCAAGCTGACGTTCGATTTTTCCCGAAAAAACCGTGTATAACGAAAACAACACGGTCGAAACCGTGTCTTTTGGCTGGGGTAGCTGGATTCAAAGCACAGCCCTTGGCAAAAAATAGGTGATTTTCGCCTGTTTTTGGTTTGAAAATTTCATGCTCAACTATAAAAAACAATAAGATGAGAATTTAAGGCTTTTGAGCTGTTTGTGCTTTCCAAAAATAATCCGAGAGCGATTGATAAATATATCAGCGTTCTCGGATCTTTCTTTTGGCTATAAATATTTCGCGTCACAATTCCCAGATTGTATAACAAATCTGTGCTTTTTGATAATCAGAGGATGGACGCTGATAATAGGTCGTTACCAGTTGACCTTGTTGATTCTCTGCTGTTGACGGATAGCCAATATCGTCGTCACAGCATTGATCGTTTAATATGATTTCTTCACTCCAGTGAATGCCATCATCATAGCTGACCCTTGCAATTTGTGCATACGGAAATTTTCTCCGTCCGTATGTTAAAATGAGTGCTCCGGAGGAGTGCACAAAATAGTGGGGAGGAGAACCTTCAAAATCGGTTTTTCTCAAAGGGGTAAACGTTTTTCCGAAGTCCGTTGAAAAGCAGTCGAAAATCGTGAACAGACCGGTCCGGTAGTTTTGTACGCGGATTCCCAGAATGATTTTTCCGGATGGGAGCAGACACGCATGTGGTTCGCAAAGCAAGGTGTGCGGATCGGGGTCGGCAGGAAAGAGCAGCCGCGCGGTATTTGCATGCAGATTTTTGTCAATGGTCATAGCCCAGATGCCTTCCGGAAGATAATCAAAAGCCGCATCGGTAAGGTCTGAGAAAGCTCTTCCGATGTACAAAAGTTTGCCATCCGGTAACACAAGGGGGCCGTGCGGCGATGAGATTGGAAGTAAAGCGGCGTTTTCAAAGCTATGTCCGCCGTCATTTAAGCGCGCGATGATGGAGCCGAGCCAGGCGTGTTCCTCTGCATCCGAAATGTTTCGGAGTTTTTCTTCAAACAATTGCAACGTGTGTTTCGGATATTGACGCTCTTGGGCATAAAACCGCTGCATTTTGCGTGAATTGGTAAAAGTTGTAAGGTAAACTGTTCCATCGCTGCCCTGGCATAAACCCGCATCGCGGTCATCCAAAGGGGAGTCAAACACGCAGGCCGGCTTATCCCAGGTTTTTCCGCCATCCGTGGAACGGGAGAGCATGATCCGTCCGAACGGGCATATGTGGGCATACCTTTCGCCGGACCATGCGCAAAGAAGCGTTCCGTCATGCAAAGAGATGATGCTCCCCCAAGCGTTGTACTGAAAGTCTGTTGATATACAACGGCTGATGATTCCTTTTGATACGATTGTCATATTTTTACCTCCGGTCCCAGCACTATTATAGAAGTGCTTTTCACGAAATGCAATGCCAAAAATACAGAAAACCATAACAAAATTATTTTTTTGAGTGAAATAGTCAAATTTCCAAAGAGCAGCGATCAATAATTAAATTTTGTTATGATAAAATTTAACATTGTTATGGACAATTTTGAAGATTTCATGCATAATGTCTACGATATGTTTTATGTCTCATTGAAAGAAATGAGAGCAAAGAAGGTTTTAAATGACGGCAAACAGAGAAGAAACAGAAAAAAGATTTTTGGTACCTGTCGTAACACCGTTCAATGATGATGAGACGGTCAATTATGACGCTTTGCAGCGATTGGTGGAGTACTTGCTGCAGCAAGGGGCAGATGGTGTCTATGCATGCGGTTCGTCTGCAGAATGTTTTTCCATGACAGAAGCCGAACGGATGAAAGTTTTGGAGGCTGTGCTTGAGGCGGCAGACGGCGCCTTTGTTGTGGCTCATATCGGAGCCATAGCGACGGGAAATTCTCTGCGGCTTGCCCGCCATGCAGAAAAGGCGGGGGCCGGTGCGATTTCCAGTGTTCCGCCCTTTTATTTTAAGTACAGCTTTGATGAAATCATGCAGTACTATGTGGATATTGCCGATCACTCGGGACTTCCCATGATGGCTTATAATTTCCCCGCATCGACCAATACAAATTTTAATGTTGCACAGTTGGTCGAAATATTATCCTATGAAAAGATAAAGTACATGAAGTTTACGGATATGGACTGTTTTATGTTGGAGCAGATCAAAAGCCGTACAGGGAAATTTATTTATTCGGGAAAAGATGAAATTTTTTTATCGGCGCTTGCAGCAGGGGCGGATGGGGCGATCGGTACAAGTTTTAACGTCATGCTCGGAAAATACCTGAAGATATATCGTTTGTTTCTGGAAGGCAATATGCAGATGGCGCGTGCAGTACAGCACAGCGCAAATGAAATTGTTTCCGTGCTTTGCTCCACCGGGCTGCTGGAATCGATTAAGTTTCTGATCGGCAGAAAGGGAATCGGCTGCGGTCATGCGCGAAAACCGTTTTCACGTTTGACAGAAGAGTCCAAGAGACGCTTGATCGAGGTCGTCGAGCGCGAAGGGTTTGAGTGAGCTGTGTAACGAGAAAAATATCACAGATGCCGATATCAATAAGAATCGTAAAATCTTTGGATAAAGGAGATAATACAGTGAAAAACATCCTGAGTAAGACATGCGCTATCATGCTTGGATTGATGATGAGTGTTTCTGTGTGTCTTTTGGCGGGGGGATGCTCGCCCGAGAGCACATCGGAAGAAATCGACCCGAATCGCACGCAGCTCTATGTTTTCAATTATGCGGGCGGCTTTGGTTCGGATTGGCTGCAGGCGGTCAAAGAACGGTATGAGGAATACAGCAAAGACGTTGTTTATGAAGAGGGGAAAACCGGTGTGCAGATCTTTGTAACCAACCAGAAATCAACGGGGGAAGACGTTGCGGGAACAGTCCTGACCAACCATTATGAGGTTTATTTTACAGAGTATGCATACTATCAGACGCTTCGCGCGCAGGGCGTTTTGGGGGATATTACCGAGGCGGTGACGGGAGACCTTTCCGTGTATGACGGCGGAGATGCGGAAGGGGCCACGATCGAAGGAAAACTTACCGATGAACAAAGAGCATACTACGGCGTTCAGGATGCGCAGGGGCAGGTGCACTATTACGGGATCCCGCATTATTCCGGTTATACGGGCTTGATTTACAATGTGGACTTGTTCAACGAGCGGAATTTTTATTTTCGGGATGAGCCGACGGGAGATACGATTTATGATCGCTTTGTGCGCTCTTCATCCGATAAAAAGAGTGCCGGACCGGACGGAAAACACGGAACTTATGACGACGGACTTCCCGCGACATATGAAGAATTCTTTATCCTGCTGCAGTATATCTCTCGCAACAATGTCACTCCCATGGTCTGGACGGGGGCAAACTACAAGGACTATCTCAATAATTTTGTACAGGCACTCGTGGCGGATTACGAAGGGCTTGATCAGATGATGCTCAACTTTACCATGGATGGCAGCGAGGCCACCGATCTTGGAACAATCAACGGGGACGGTTTGTTTGTTCCGGACGGGGAGGGAACAGCGATCACAGAGGAAAATGGCTATGAAATCATGCGTCAGGCGGGGAAATATTATGCCATTGATTTTCTGGAAGAACTGGTTACGACGGATAGTTACCATCATGACCTTGCTATAAATCGCGGGTTTACGCATCTGGATGCACAGAATGATTTTCTGTATGGCGGGAAAGATAATTATACCAAACCCATTGCAATCCTGCTAGACGGCATATGGTGGGAGTCAGAGGCCAATCAGACTTTTTTGGCGATGGAGGCGACGGATTCCGCAAATTCAAAATACAACAGAAACTTTGCTTTTATGCCGCTCCCCAAAGCGCCTACCTCGGAAAATGATAAAATCACCCTCTTCGATCACATCTATTCAATGTGTTTTATGAAGGCAAATATAGCCGAGTATAAAAGGCCGCTTGCCATTGATTTTATCAAATTTGTGAATACCCAGGAAAGCCTCGTGGAATTTACGCAGATCACCGATACGCCGAAAGCACTCAACTACACTATGAAGGATACGCAAAAGCAAAGCATGTCCCCGTTCGGACGCAGTCTTATCAATATGCGGGAGCGGGCGGAGGTGGTATATCCAATCGCGACGAACAGCACATATGTCAATCACCAGGCCCAATTCAGCAACGAATATATGTATTATTCCGCAACAGGCGCGGGAACTTACGGATGGATTGCAGAAGCTTTGATCGATGCCAGCCCGAATGTGACTGCCGCTGACTATTTTGCGGGGCTGTATGAATACAGAAAGGACAATTGGCTCAGTTGGTGAAGTGTGAACAGGGGGTACAGGCAGCAGATGTTGCACGGGAAAAAAGCCGGAAGGACAGGGTATCTGAAAGAAAAATACAGGGATATGATCTTTTATATTCTCCTGATCGCCTTCCCTGTTGTTCAGTTTTCCTTTTTTTGGATCGGAGTCAATTTTAATTCTATCCTGATGACCTTTCAGAAAATAGAGATCGATGTGACGGCCGGACAATATGTGACGCGCTGGACTTTGGAGACCATTTCCAATGCCTTTCAAAATATGTTCGGTGATCCGGCGATGCTGCAAATCATGTGGACGTCCGTATTGTCATGGTTCCTGATCCTGATCATCGGAACGCCGCTCGGACTTATTTTTTCTTTCTATATTTATAAAGAGTTTCCGCTGAGTAAGGCGTTTCGCGTGATTTTGTTTTTACCAAGCATTCTTTCGGCAATTGTTATGGCAACCATTTATAATTTCTTTGTTGAACGCGCGATCCCGGCTGCGGCATCCGAGTGGTTTGGGATCCAGGGTGTGAGCGGATTGTTTACGAACACGCAAACACGGTATGGGACGCTGATATTTTTTAATATCTGGGTCGGTTTCGGGACTTCAGTTTTGATGTACAGCAATGGAATGAGCACGATTTCACAGGAGATCGTGGATGCGGCGCACATCGACGGGGCAAACGGTCTTCGCGAGTTTTGGTACATTTCTCTGCCGCTCGTTTGGCAAACGTTTTCGACTTTCGTGATCGTCGGTGTGGCGGGTATCTTTACCAATCAGATCAATCTGTATGCTTTGTACGGCGGGTCTGCGCCCTTAAATATGCAGACATACGGCTATTACCTCTATATGCGAACGGTGGCGGCTGCGGGGAATTCTGCAGAGTATCCTCCGATCGCGGCGCTCGGCTTTATTATGACGCTGATTGCGGTGCCGCTGACCCTGCTTGTGCGGCGGCTGCTTGAAAAATTCGGGCCGAAAGAAGACTGAGAGGGGGATGTATATGAAGTCATCCGGAACGAGATCTGCGGCGCCCCGCGAAAAATTTACGGTATTTTCAGCCATTCTGTTGGGACTTCTCATCCTATATGTCATATCGCTGTTTATTCCGCTTTTCTGGGCGTTTGTAACTTCTTTTAAAGATCAGAATACAGATTTCCGCATCAATGTCATTGGCTTTCCGAAAGAGTGGATTATCGATAATTTCAGAACTATTTTTATGGAATTTTCCTATTCCGTTGACAGTGTGGCAGGGACGCGTCAGGTCGGAGTGGGGATGCTCTATTTGAATTCGCTCGCTTATGCGCTCGGGTGTTCCTTCTGCGCGACCATTGTGCCGTGTATTACGGCATATTTATGCGCACGGTTTCCCTATAAGTTCAGCAAGGTCATCTGCATGACCGTGATAATCGTCATGGTAATCCCGATCGTTGGTTCACAGCCGAGCGAGGTTCAGATGGCAAGAATGTTGGGTCTGTATGATACGATCTGGGGCTTATGGATCATGAAAGCAAATTTTTTGGGCATGTATTTTCTCGTCTTTTTCGGGATCTTCAAAGTACTTCCCAAGGGATATTCCGAGGCTGCCAAGGTGGATGGCGCGGGGAATTTTACGGTGCTTTTCCGAATCGTTCTGCCCTTGGTCCGCAATACCTTCTTCACGGTCATGCTCATCAATTTTATCACATTCTGGAATGATTATCAGACGCCGCTCATCTTTATGCCGAGTTTCCCGACGATCTCCATGGGAATGTGGCAGATGGCCTCTACAAATATACAGAATTTCGCAACGGTACCCATGCGCATGGCAGGTGCGATCATCATGCTGATCCCCATACTCGCCATATTTCTCGCATTCCATAAGCGTCTGCTCGGCAATCTCACTTTGGGTGGATTAAAGGGCTGACGAAATGAAATTCAAAGGAGAAACGTTATGAAAGGAAAGGGGTTGACAATTTTCAGTCTGGCTTTCGCTATTGCAGCGGGAGGAATCGGGATTTGGTTGGCAACCGATACGAATCAGGCGGCTTTGGCGGCGTCTGTCTGGTCGGACGCCGTCTTTGAGGAAACATATTCATTGAATACGGTGCTTGAAATCCCGCAACGCACCGTGACTGCGGGAGGAAAAACATTTGCCGCAAGTTCTGTTCTGGAGTATCCGGATGGAAGCGCTACACGCAGGACCACTGTGGTGCTTGATACGGAAGGACGCTACACCGTGCATTACACCGCCAGACAGGACGGCACGGCATATGCCGAGGACGTGGAATTTGATGTAACCCTTCCCGCCGTTCTGGTGGGGGATCAATCGTCTGCTGTCTGGGGGAAATGGGTTCCCTCCGATCCGCAGGAGGCGGAGCGCATTACAAGAAACGGCCTGATGGTGCGCTTGGCACAGGGCGATACACTGTCATTTCCCCAAATCATCGATTTGAGCGGAGCGACATCTTCGGATACAGTGATCGGATTATTCGCAACGCCGGATACGCTCGGGATCGGGGATTTCAACCGCCTGTATATTACGTTGACGGACGCGGTTGATCCCGATATAACCATGACGATATCGCCGCAGGGTTCACTGGATGCCAATACACAGGCGACCTATATTCTTGCCGCGGGAAACGGTCAGCAACTGACCGGGTACGAAAGTCAGACGGGCAAGGTGCACGTCGCAAACAAATATGGCGCGCAGGTACCGCATTCCTTCGTCGGTAATCGCGGAACATTTCAGGCGCCGTTTGATGAACTTCATCTCGATTTCAGGTTCGACACAAGTGCAAATATCCTGTACTGTGAATCGGCGGGCACGCTGTATACGGTTGTCGATTTTGACAATCCGACCCATTTCGTAAACGACAACCTGTGGACGGGATTTCCTTCCGGAAAAGTGCGGCTGTCCATTACCGCCGACAGTTATACTGCCGACACCGCAAACTTTTGTATTTACAGTGTCATGGGGGTCGATCTGCAGGCCGAGTCTTTCTCCGATGAGCAGGAGCCGGAAATCACGATCGACGTACAGACGGATGAGATGCCGCAAACAATTGCGGGAGGGAATTATCTCTATCCCATCCCCGTTGCCACGGCATATGACATGTATTCCGGAACATGTGAAGTGAATGTGAGCGTCTGGTTCAATTATTTTTCTTCCAATGCGGTATCCGTTGCCATTGAGGACGGAAAATTCCGTACAAGCCGCGCGGGGACCTATGTCATTTTGTACGAGGCCGCCGATCGTTCCGGAAATACGGCAACGAAATTTTTAACAGTAGACGCCGTTGCGGAAGGAATATCTCCGGTGTCGATCGCGATTTCACAGGAGCGCGTGACGGAGGGCGCCATGGGACATCTGATCGCCTGTGCCGATTATACGCTTGGGGAAGGAGGGAGCGGAGAAAAGACCGTAACGATCACGCTGACGGATCCTTCCGGCGCCGTCACGGATTTGACGCAAGTGCGGTATTTTCGCCCTGAAACGGAAGGAACATTTACGTTGACATACAGCGTCACGGACTATATCGGACAGGCGGATACCGAAAGCTATACCGTATCGATCGTGCGCGGAGACGAACCTGTTTTTGTGGAGGTTCCCGTTTTGCCGGAAGTGTTGGTTTCTGGTGCCGTCTATACCGTTCCCGAAGTGTATGCAAATGATTATAGTTCCGGAACATTGGTCAGACGGATTGCCATGCTGAAACTGACAGACGCAAACGGGACGCAGTACTATTCGTACGGTGAAACATTTGCCCCTGCGGCAACATATAACGGTGAGATTGCTACCATTTCTTTTGAGTGCGGCAATGCTGAGCCGTATGTTGTCCGGCTGCCTGTGGTCATTGGATCGGAAACAGAAGATGACACCATCCGCCTGCGGCTTGAAAATTATTTTTATGGAACCGGAGTGTCTTACGGCCTTTCGGATGACGGGCTTACGGTGAGGAATGCAGGAGATGCGGACGGAGAATGGACATTTGCCAACGCTTTGGTTGCGGAGAACTTTGAACTGACCATAAAGGGGATTTCGGGCGCTTCCTTTTTTGACGGGCTGCTCATTCGTCTCTACGATGAACAGGATCGCTCCCGTGCGCTTGAATTATATTTGGAAAATACAAGCCCGGATGGCGCGCGTCTGATCGTGGGAGATCATACCGTGGAGATTGCAGCATCCTTCAATGGCGGCGGCAGTTTTACGATCGGGTACCGCAAGGGGACGGTGAACCTCGGCTCCACCTCTGTTTCTGTCACATCGGGCGGGGTACCCTTCGCAGGTTTTCCTTCCGGACGGCTGTGCGTGAACGTGCGTTTCTGCGGAGCAAATGCATCGTCGGCTTATCTTGTCACTCAAATCGACAATCACAGTGTCAATGCTGCCCCGTATGACATTATCGGACCAAAAATTTCGGTGGCATCCTCTTACGGCGGCGCAAAATTACTCGGAGAACAGGTGACGCTGCCTGCGGCTCTTGCTTCGGACGTACTCAACCCCACGGTCTCCTTTGAGGTTTCCGTGACGGATCCCGCAGGAAACTACGTTACGGATGTCAACGGAAGGGTGCTCCAAGGGGTCGATCCGACTGTGGAATACACCATTGTGCTCGATCGGTATGGTACTTATTCCGTCCGATACAGCGCATCTGAAGAGACGTTCGACGGGGTGACAAATCAGACATTGTTTGTATATTCGCTCATTGTGGACGATGATATCCCTCCGGAGATCGTATTTGAGTACGATTTTGTCAAGACGGCAAAGGTGGGCGACATTCTTGTGATACCGGACTTTATCGTCAGCGATAATTTATCTGCCTCTGATGCGATTACTGTCGGAAAGTTTGTATGTCTCCCGTCCGGAGTTCTCCTTTCGCTGACGGGAAACAGCAACTCTGTGCTGGCAACGCAGGCGGGCAGATATGAGTTCAGAATTATGGCAGTGGACGAGGCAGGCAATATATGCCTTGTAAAAGTATCGGTCAATGTGACTGCAAATTGAACGGAGGAAGGACATGAAATATAAATGGGTTTCCGGGTTCCTTGCGGCTGTGCTGGCGCTGATGCTTGTGGGCTGCGGTGAGGGCGGACGCACGGCCACTCCGCTTGGCACGCTCACCCCGCCGGAGGCGCACCATGTCACAAACGGATTGCACAAAGTTTCGGTTACGGAAACGGGAAGGGAGTTTATTGTAAACGGCACAACGCAATATAAGCTTGTGGTTCCGGACGACGGCGCAGAGCTGCGAACAGCGGCCGGATTTATACGAACACAGCTGACAGCGGCAACGGGAGGCGCACCGGAGCTTCTGACAGAGAGTGAAGTGAATGCGTCGGAATGGGATCACGAGTCAAAGTATATCGTGATGGGTGTTTCTTCGCTGATCGAGCGCGCGGGACTGGACGCGCCGGATCAATTGGAGGATGATATCGGTCAGAGCGGATATTATATTGCCTCCGTCGGGGATTCGGTGTTCCTCCAGGTGCTCAGCGTCTATGGTTGGCAGCAGGCGGCAATTGCATTTCTTCGGCATACGGTCGGTTACGATATGATCGCGGGGGATACCGTGATATTTGAAAAAGACGGGTCAACGCTCCCCGATCTTTATATTATCGAAAGTCCTGATTTTCAGTTCCGCGTTCAGGGCAATCAGACAACGTCGGATGCCCGTTACGGAATGGGTTTTGTTGCGACAAACAATGTTTTCGCACCGGTCGGAAGCAACATTGTACACAATGCCTTCGACTATCTGCCCAAGACAACCTATCAGACGGCCTATCCCGAATGGTATTCGACGGACGGGACGCAGCTTTGCTATACGGCAAGGGGCGATCGGAAGGGGACGCTGGATGAAATGGTCGGAACAGTCGCAGACGTCGTGATCGATGCGCTCGAGGCAAACCCCACGATCGGCAATATTACTTTCACGCAGCAGGATACAGCCACCCGTTGTACTTGTGACGGATGCAACGCGATCGTGAGCGAGTATGGGACAATCTCCGCTGCTATCATTCAGTTCTGTAATGGTGTGGATGATATTGTGCAGGAATATTTACAGTGTAAGGCGGAGGAGAGCGGTACGGCAAAACGGGAATTTAATCTTCTCTTTTTTGCCTATCATCAGTCGGAAGCTGCGCCTGTAACAAAGCTGGCGGACGGAACGTTCCGGCCGATCGATGAGTCAGTGGTATGCAACGAACATGTCGGCGTTTACATTGCCCCCATCCGTGCGGCGTATAACCAAAGTTTTTATGATGAGACAAATATCACTACGGCGGAAAATATCCAAGGATGGACTGCCTGTTCCAGAAAGCTTTACATGTGGCTGTACGAGACCAATTTTCACTACTATTTTTATCCCCTGAACAACTATGACAGTATGATTGAAACATATCGTTTTTGTAAAGAAAACGGTGCCATCTATATGATGAATCAGGGGCAGTACAACCAGGGAGCGGTGACGCACTTTTCGCGGCTAAAGGAGTATATCAATGCGGTTGCTCAGTTTGATGTCAACGCGGAACTTTCCGATATCACTGACAGATTTTTTACCTATTACTTCCGTGATGCCGCGCAGCCTATGCGGGAATTTTACGATCAGCTTGTCGCGCATTTGCGCATGCTTGAAAATGCATATCCCGTTGATGTGAACGGAAATATCTATAACAACATGGAACAGGCGCGTTTTTGGCCGAAGAAAACGCTGGATGGCTGGCTTGCGCTGTGCGATCAGGCTTATGAAGCAATCGCACACTATCAGGAAGAAGATCCTGAGCTCTATGCCGTGCTCAGCGAACACATTCTGCTTGAAACGATATTTCCGCGGTTTGCGTTGCTTGAATTGTATTCGTCCTATTATGATTCTACAGAACTGTTTCGTCTCCGCACGCAGTTCAAAGAGGACTGCACGGCACTCAACATCCGTCAGGAATCTGAGACAGGTTCCATCGCGACGGTATGGGCGTCCTGGGGAGTTTGAAAATAAAAATGATAAGGAGGAAATAAAACATGAAAAAGAGGAAGTGGCAGATCGTATTTCTTGCAGTGCTGGCGGTTTTTGTGATGGGGGTGGGGCTGACGGCTTGTTCGGATCCATCGGCAGAAAATCCCCCGCGGGTTGTTCTTGACAGAACTACCGCGGAAATGGATGTTTGGGATACCTTGCAATTGAATGCAAGCGTCGAGAATACGGACGACCCCGTTCAATGGGAAACGTCGGACGGAACAATCGCCTCGGTGGAAAACGGGCTCGTCACTGCGCTTGCCGAAGGCAGCGCAACGATCACCGCATCCGCAGGAGGAGCATCTGATTCGTGCAACATTACAGTCGTCAATTCCTATACGGCTCCGGTCATGGCTGTAAGCGCCTCCAACGTATCGATTGCAAGGGACGAGTCTTTTACCGTCATCGTAACGACAACCTGGAAGGGAGAACCGGTTGCAGATACGATCGAATATGAATGGATGCTTGCAGACGATGCGGCGGATGATATCGTGTCGGCCACACCTGCTGCACACGGAGAGAGCGTTACTTTTACGGGGCTTGCCTGGGGTGAAACGGCGTATGTCGTATCGGCAGAATACAGGGGCGTGGAGCTCGTCAAGTATGTCAATATCAAAGTGGTGAACGCTGACCTGCAGATCACATTTGCCGATCTGACGCCCGTTGCCGGCGGTTACTCCGCACAGGTGTCGCTTGTGGAACATGGATCGGACGTCGCTGCGGTCTCGCTCAGAAACGTCACCGTGACTGACCATGGGGAGACCGTTGCGGACGCGGCAGACAAGTTCGTATATGTGGCCGATGATCCGCAGATCGTGTCTGTTTCAGACGAGACGCTTACAGGACTGCAGCCGGGCGAAACGACTGTAACCGGAATTTATAATGACGGTGAGGGTACCGTCACGATTCATGTCCTTGTCTATCGCCCGACCATTGATTTGGGCAAGACGCTGGAATTTGAACTTGTGCCCGGGACATCGGCATCGCAGCCCTCCGATTTTGCGTTAAATCCGCAATATGATACTGCGGACGATGCGCTTGTCGGAACGATAACGGATGTCAGGTTTTCCGATGTTTCGGCCGATGTATTCGATTCTTTGTCCGGAACCGTTGTGACACTTGATCTTACATGGTTTTTGGATGCGGGAACATCTTCGCTCGGATCACATGAGCTGATCATCGAGACGGACAAGGCAATGTACCTGTTTGATGCGGGAGTCTATACAATGGTCATCAATTCGGAGGCGGAACTGATGGCGGCAATGGCTCCGGACGGGGTTGCATTTGCAATTGCAAACCGCACACAGTCAAGTTATTATTTTGATGGTTACTATGTCCTCGGCCAGGATATTGTCTGTCAGTCTCCGTTTACGGGATTGATCACCATTTCTTATCTGCAAAATCATCGTCCCACGGAAAACGGCGCTTTGGTTGATTGGACGAACGGTTCGTATCTGGGATTTTGCGGGATATTTGACGGCAGAGGATATAACATCGACCAATTTGAAATGGCAACCGTGCAGGGTTCGCTGTTTGGTACGCTCGCACGGGATGGCGTAATCCGCAACGTCTCTTTTACAAATGCAAAGATTTCTGAACGGGGCGCCCTTCTCAATGTCGGCGGCACGGGAAAGATCGAAAATGTCTTCATTGAATGTATTGCGCTCCATGGCGGCACGGGCACACAGAACAATGACAGAACCTCGTTTGTGTTCTCAGCCAATTGCTGGGGCGGCGCCTCGGTCAGCAATGTGTTCATCGTAACTGTCAGCGATGTTGCCGCAGAGAATTGTTACGCATTGGGCAACTCCTCGAAAGCATCTTTCAGCGGCGTATATGTCATAGGAATGGATGCGGATGATCTGATCGTCGGGGCAACGCTTCCCGCATCTGCCGGGGCTGCGTATGACGATTACAATGAACTGATTGCGGCAGGAAACAACTTTTCTTCATGGCAGGGAGATTTCTGGACGCTTGCAAACGGGCTGCCCTATCCGGAGCATCTGCTTGAAGACCGCACTCCCGTTGCTGTAGCGGAGCTCGATCTTCCTGTGTCGGTTCCTGCGGGTGATTCAGTGGCCTTTGACATTCCCGTCGGTGCACTGGTCATGCTCGATTCCGGTTCTGCCGAGGCAGGGGTTGCGCTCATCTGCAACGGGAGAGGGAATTATTCGCTCACTGTTCCCGAAGGGGTTGTCAGCAATACGCAGATCACAGTTACCGTCGCGGACGCGTACAATCCGCAGGTATCGCATGACTATGTTCTTACGGTCACAGTCAAGGTCAATGAGAAAACCGTGACTGTGCAAGAACAATTTGAGGTCGATCTGTATCATAATGGCAGTACGCTTATGGCTACAGTTCCGGCGGTTGGCTCCAGATACTCGGAGATCAGCGTTTCTTCTCTTGAAGGGTTGGATTTTTCGTTTGATCTGAGCGACTACGCAACTGAAATCGGGGATGTTTCCGGTTGGAATGTGGCATTAAGACAGGGACAAACCACAGTAAATGGCGCCGTTTTCTCGGATGGTACCCTGACGGTGCCCAGAACGGCTTTGCAAAGTTTGTTCGGGGAAGATGTCGATTTTGCGCTTGTCTTTGAGACAGAGGACACCAACGGGTATATTACCGACCGCATTACGGTCAGCTTTCAGGCTGATATCTATACCCTGCTCATTCAAAGCGCGTCTGACCTGACGGCATTTATGCGGATCGCCTATGAACAATCGGCGGATGCGGCATATTGGGACGGTTACTTTGCATTGCGCAATGATATCAGTTTCAGCAGCGCCTATTACGGCGGACCGCAGGCAGGCAGCGGAAGTGCAAACAATATCGTCGATATTACGGGCGTCAACGATTGGGCAAATCCGGGCGTAAACGGGTTCAAAGGAACTTTTGACGGCAAAGGGTATAATATTTCCGGCCTTCGGATTGAATACTATTCGGGCGGGTCTATGTTCGGAACAATTGCCAACGGCGGCATTGTCAGGAACGTGTCTTTCACGAACATGAGTCTGATGGACGGCTCGCTGTGTTTCAGTGGCGGCGGGGCAGGCAGTCTCATCGAAAATGTCTATCTGCAGCTGAATTCACTTCGTACAAGAAGTAATACCAATAACTTCCAGGCAGCCGTCTTTCACTCCGTGAATTGTTATGGCAGCGGAACGATCCGCAACGTGATGATACAGGTAGATTCTTTTGTACGGGATGATGCGGTGACAACGGCCAACATGGGTTCTGTATTCGGAAAGCTCAATGGTACGATTGACGGCGTCTATGCAATCGGTACAACGGCAGCATACAACAACAATACCGCTGTCGACTACCAGAGTGTCACAAGCAATTCGTCCGGCAAGAAGTGGGGAGCATTCAGCGATGCCTCAGAATTTCGTGACTATATTGAGACAAACGGCATTGATTTCAGTTCCTGGGAGGGCGAATTCTGGGCCTTGGTGGATGGGATTCCGTATCCAGTGAACCTGGCATCATGATATTCGGGATGGTGAGGTTTCCATGAACGTCGGAGATGTACTCAACGTTTCCCGAATCAGGGCGCATAAGGAAAAAGATCGGTATTTAACCGATCTTTTTCATGGATTCCGCTGCGTTTACTCTTCGCTTACATTCTTCCGAAATACCGAGGGAGGAACCCCGATCGTTCTGGAAAATATTTCGGTAAAATATACCGGATTATTGAATCCGACTTCTGCGGCGATTTCCGTAACGGATTTCGATGTGGATGACAAAAGATTTTTGGCATGTTCCATGCGCACCAAAGTGAGGTACTGAATGGGGCTGACATTGAACAGTTTTTTAAATTGTGTGACGATATAGCTTTTGTTGATATAGATGATTTTGGAAAGCTGATCGAGTGTTATTTGCTCGGAGTAATGTTCATCGATATATTTTTTTATCTGTTCCAGCTGACTGCGGTTGGTATTCGGGTTCTCGTTTTCCGGCAGAAGATTTCTTTCGGATGAAAACAGGCGGACTGTATCCACGAGAATCTCGATGAAAATTGCCTGTACTTTGCTGTGGTAGCTGTATTGTTTGCAATCAAATTCGTTCAGAATACGCAGGATATTTTGATAAAAAACATTGTTTCCATGCTGAAAAGAATGCAGAAAAAACTCTTTTGCGCCGATACAATTTTGTGGAAGCCCGTTCATGTGAACATTGTCGATAGCGAAATCATAATAGACGAGCGGCGTATCGCAGTTTTCTGAATATTGAACATGAATATATCTGGAGTTGATGACAAGCAGATCGTGTGCTCTCAAGGGATATTTTTTTGAATTCAATTCTAAAAACCCCGAGCCGCTTTCAAAGTAAAACAACTCAAGGTGTGTGTGACTATGCGGCTTGGTTTCTCCGCGCATCCCATTTTTAATTTTGCTGAAGGTGAGCAAAATAGGGGATTGGTAATTGATATCGTTTGAGAAAACGCTTTGGTTTCCTACATGAAAATATTTATAGATAGTCGCCATATTCAGGAAATGATACCTATTGAAATTATACTATGAAACAGACAAATTGTCAAGAGAGAACTTTCAATAATATTGTTATGGTACAGAAAAAGGGAAGGTTACAGATGGAAGAACAGTTTGGTTATCGTGAAATCGTCGGGAAATTTCAGGTGCCTGGCATATTTATGTCGTGCGTCCGTTACGGCGAGGGGCACATCAACGACACCTTCAAAGTGACGATGAAGGAAGGCGGCAAAGAGGTGCACTATATATTGCAGCGTATCAACAACCGCCTGTTTCCGGATGTTGCAAAGCTCATGCACAACATCGAATTGGTGACGGAGTTCTGCCGCAGGAGCGTGCTTGCGCGGGGTGGTGATCCACAGAGAGAGTGCCTCACGCTCATCCGCACAAAGGACGGCAGGGCGTACTATTATGACGGAGAAAATTATTTTCGTATGTACGTCTTTATTGAAAACGCCACGTCCTACCAGAGCGTGCGCGAGCCACGGGATTTCTACGAGAGCGCGGTGGCGTTCGGGAACTTTGCAAATCTTCTTGCAGATTTTGACGCGTCGCAGCTGTACGAGGTGCTGCCGGATTTTCACAACACACGCATACGTTATGCGAATTTTGGGACCGCAGTCCAAAAGGATGTATGCGGCAGGGCAAAGGAAGTGCGGGCGGAGATCGAATGGGTGAAGGCACACAGCGGTCTTTGCGGAAAGATCGTGGATGCGATCGAAAGGAAGGAGATCCCGCTGCGCGTCACGCACAACGATACCAAGCTCAACAACGTGATGCTGGACGA
>CALVLT010000010.1 GCA_944340905.1 uncultured Clostridia bacterium | reverse complement strand
ACTTCAAACTGCGAGCTTGACTCGCTCGCGCGGTTTCTGCTGCCCGCGATCCGCGCCTATATGGCGGACGAGGAAAACCAACGGGCATTTGAAAAGTGGCAGGCAGAACGCGCTTTACAGCCAAATCGCAAGTAAGAATATCCGATTGGGAACATACGGATGACCGTGAAAAAAGTACGGTAAGAGGCCGCCGCTTGAATGCGTTGCGGGATATAAGTCTATTTATCAGATCATCAGGTTACGCCGAAACTCATAAACCATGATTAACGGCAGCGGCGGGGACTTCATACGAAGCCCCCGCCGTTTTTTTTCAAAGTATCACCACAAATCGCAAAGAGTGGTTGAGAAATTCAACCAGTCTTTGACTTTTTTCAAATAAAAGTCAAATGTAACGTTTATTTATGGGTTACCAATGTTTTAACGCTTTTTTACTTAACGATGCAATAATTTTACGATCAATACGTAATTGCTTGCGTAAAATATGATCAGGAAAATTTAATTTAGATCCTTGATAACTAAACCATCGCACGTTTTGAACTGTCTCAATAAACCATTCCGGTATTTTATGTTTTGCATAAGGGTTTTCATAAATGATCGTATTGTGTGGCAATGAAAAAATAATAGCGTCGACAATCGATTTGCGTTTTTTACAAAACCTTCCATCATAAGTTACTTTGGGTAGTTCTTTAACAGAAATGCCTTCGCTCAAATTTACACTTTCAAAAATCGGAGTGCCTTTTGAAGCGTATGTTGCATACCATAATTCATTTGAAAAATAATCTTCCATACTGCTGTAGCCTTTTCCGGTAAAAATTGGACAAGATGAGCGACATCTATCATTTATAAAATTCATATGCGAATTTTGCAAGTCTACCCATAATATTGAACAGTTTTTTTTACTAAATTGAGTTTCGCCTTCTTTTATTGATGTGATTTTGTGAATAACATTCTCTGCTACACATTTGGCATTTTTTCTACCAAATGGGGTGGTTACATGTTCTCTAATACAAAACTTATTATTAAAAGTACTTTTTTGTTGATTATTAAACTGTTCAAGTTCTTTGCGCTCTTCTCCATTCATTTGCGGCGTATTGACTTCAATCTCTACAATTTCGTCTTTATTAGTGACACTAAAATCGGGAGTTGGGGAAGAGGATGTAGATATTGCATTTACGTCATATTCCGTAAATGCATCCAACAAATAGCCATAACATCTTAATTCGCCAAGAGCTGATGAAGGCTGGGAATAATCAGTGTTATTGGTTAATCTTTTTTTTATTGTGTTAAGCCACTTTGAGTTTTTATTTATAATAATATTAAAAGCCAACCTTACATTTTCTCTAGTGAAGTCATTATTATTACTATTGTCATAACAATAGGGATTCACTATATCGAAAATTGGATGAGATAATCCATTTATATCGCTTAAAACTTGTTCAATTTCCTCTTCGCTAAAAAAGTTATTAAATACATATTCTATATTTCTTTTAAAACTCTCGTCCATTTTAAATCTTCCTTTCAATTATGTTTTATCCATACGATAAAGGCGAATCCGTCTCCTAATGGAAACGGGTTCGCCTTTAACTTGTTTGGTGACCTTGCCGGGAATCGAACCCGGGATTGCGCCGTGAGAGGGCGCCGTCTTAACCGCTTGACCACAAGGCCGTCTTGCAAAAAGCTATATGATTATAGCATACATTCCCGATCTTTGCAATCATTTTTAACGGCTTACTGAAATTTTTTTGGAAGAATACGATGCGGAAGTTTTTTGATGTTTTATGTTTTTCCCAGTGGCGGGAGGGGGATCGCGCTTTTCTCTTGCCTGTAAGACGACGTATGAGGGGATTCTTCGCTATCGTTCAGAATGACGGGAACGAGGGCGCGCGGCTATTTGGCAGTGCAACACGAGTTTGTAGCTCTTGTGCAACAGGTTGCTAATATACTCGTGAACAAAAAAATGCGGCGCGGAGGAGCCTCGCGCCGCATACCTTTTTGTTGTATGGTAATTTCTTATTTTGTCAGTTCGGCGATCGCCTGTTTGTAAACGTCGAGCAAAAATTTCACGCGCTCGATGGTGATATATTCGTCCGCCCGATGCATGACGGGTTCGTCGCCCTCCATCTCGGGGCCGAAGGCAACGCCGTTTCTGAGTGCCCTCGCATAGGTGCCGCCGCCGATGGCAATGGGTTCGGCATGTTTGCCCGAGCATGTTTCGTATGTTTTGAGCAACGTGCGCACGAGCGTTCCGTTTCTGTCCTGCATGAGCGGGGGCTGGTGGCGGATGGTCTCGTACTTGACGCCGATGAGCGAAAGGCGCTCGGTGACGGCGGAGAGGGGAAGGGTGGCGGGATAGCGGATATCGCAGATGACCTGCACCTCGCCCTTGCGGTATTTGATCATGTTCGGGGAGAGGGTGAGCTTGCCCGTCTCATCCTCCAGCTGCGTCAGGCCGAAACGGTCGTGGAACAGGCAGTCGATGATGTAGCCGATCTGCTCGCTCTTGCCCTCAAAAAAGCGCAGGATGGGCAGGATGGCGTTCTCTCCGAGTTCGGGGGTGGAGCCGTGCGCCGATATGCCGTGCGCGATGATCTTCTTGTTGCGGATCTCCAGTCCAAGCTCGCGTGCGCGCGTCAGCGTGAGCGTGCGCGGCGTTGCCGAGCACTCGTCGCAGACCATGTTCGCGCTCGAACCGCCCTCGAGGAAGAAGAAGGGGGGACGTTCTCCCATCGGGAAGTGCAGCCTGACGTGCAGGATGCCCTTTTCCGCATAGATGACGGGAAAACTGCCGTCGGGGGAGAACCCTTCCTCGGGCATCTGCGCGACTTCGTTGTAGTGTTCGATGCACGCCCAGCCGTCCTCTTCGTTGCAGCCGACGATAAATTTGATTTTTCTGTGCGGGACGAATCCCTCCTCTTTGAGTGCCTTAAGCGCATACAGCACGCACATGACGGGACCTTTGTCGTCGATCGCGCCCCTGCCCCAGATCTTGCCGTCCGAGACCTCGCCGCCGAACGGGACCTTGGTCCAGCCGTTCCCGGCGGGAACGACGTCGAGGTGGGCGAGAATGGCGAATTCTTCACCTTCGCCGAACACCACTTCGCCCGCATAGTTGTCGTAGTTGTGCGTTTCAAACCCGAAGGACTGCGCCAGCGCCAGGAAGTGAGCGAGGCATTCCGCCGCACCTTTGCCGAAGGGCAGGGCGGACGTGGCGCGGGAGGGAGAGGAATCAAATCGGATGCTCTCGGAGATACTCTTTACGGTTTGCTCGAGGATATCAGTCATACAGCTTCTCCAAAATTTTACTTTTTTTGCTTTCCGTTATTATACACGCGGTCGGAGGGAATGTCAAGCATTTGCCGCGCTGCATTTGTTTCCATGAATACGTATGCATGTTTTCAGGTTTTCTGCGGAAGAAACACGACCGTATCTCCCCTGCGGTGTTTCCTCAGCCAACGCACCAGCACGGGGCGCGGGGCAAACGCAAGGGCCTTATCCGGACAGGCGTGTACACACTTCATGCAGCGGATGCACTTTGCATCCGGTTTGCCGCAATGCATCGCGCGCTGCGGGCATGCGGCATTGCACGTTTTGCATGCGGTGCAGGCGTCTGTGCGCAGAATTTTTACGCCCATGCGGCTGCGCAGCCCCGGGAACAGGCGGGCGAGGGGATGGGCGCGGCAGGCGGGCAGGCGGATGGGGACAGGCGCGGCAAGGCACGCAAAAAACGGTTCGAGCGAAGCGGGGTCAAACGCGGCGTCCTCTTGCAGGAAGGTGTGTCCGGATGCCACGGCCGCTGCGGCGATGAGCGCGGCATTCGTACACTTGTATGCCCGCTGCAGGCTGTTCCCGAAGGAAATGCCGCCGTATACCGCAAGCAGAGCGATGCGCTCCGCCCGCAGCTTGTACAGGAATTGTTTGACGACGGGCGGGACGTCTTCACAGTAGACGGGAAAGGCGACCAACGCGGTGCGCTCGCTCTGTTCGGGCATATCCGGAAGAATGGCTGCCGCCTCGCATGACAGGCGCCGTGCGGCATATGCGGCGACGGCGGCGGTGTGTCCGCTGCCCGAAAAGTAGTAGACCTTCATTGCTGCGCCCATCCGCGCATCAGGGCGCATTCAGGCAGTTCTTCCAGCGAAAACCCGAGCAGGTGTTCGATCTCGTACATCATCTCTTCACGCGAACGGCCGCAGTTCCTGCTCGCGAGCGAGATCTCGATGGCGCTGAACGGGATCATCTTGCTTTCGCAGCGATAAAAGCGCAGGAATTGCGATTGATCCTTGCAGCGCTCGATGCTGCAGCTTGTATGCAGCGCCTTTTTGTCGTCGGGGGGCGGTACCCAGCCGCACTCCGTGAGCAGGATCCCGCGCACCTTGTTCCAGTCATAGCTGCCGCCGCAGGCTGCGTCCAGGTCGAATTGCACGAACGCGGGAATGTGCCCCGTGAGGGAGGAGGTGCGGATGGCGCGCCGCAGGGGCGGCAGAAAGGCGGGAACTTCATGCAGCGCCGTGACCACATTGGAGACCAGTTCGCTGCGATAACCGCTTATTTTTTTCAGGGGATGATCGCCGTAAGCGAGCTGTTTCATCGTCATCAGCGTGTGCAGCTGTCCCCTGCGCAGGGGCGGGTGCAGGGTAAGCAGCCTGCCGAGGCCGACCAGTATCTGCAAAAACCGGTTGTCGGGAAAGGAGTAGGCGATGCGGGGCGCGAGGTGATTGTAGTACAGTCCGAGCATCTGCACCGGCTCGTTGCCCGCAGCGAAATAGGGGACGCGGTTGGCGACCAGCTCGGGATAGAAGAGCACATAGGCAAGGGAGGGACAGGCGCAGGTGTTTGCGCTCAGTTCCAGCAGCTTGCGGTACACCCTGCGCAGGTCGTCGGCATTGACGGTGCGCACAAGAAATTCCACGTTGGGGAATGCCTTCTTCGCGCCCTCGATGCTCGCTTTTGCGTGCGGCGAAATGTAGGGAATCTCCCAGGTGAGCGCCAGAACGCGCAGTCCGAGCACTTTTGCAAGGTGATAGAGCAGAAAGGTGGAATCCTTGCCGCCCGTGTAAAAGACGGCGACGTCGAAACGGGACTTCTTTGCGCGGGGAAGCTGTGTGACGATCGGGACCACGCTTTTGAGCGCGCGCGTTTCACGGGAGGTCTGGCACATCGGGCAGCGCCCTTCGCCGTCAAATTCCAGTCCGGGAATGATAAAGTCGTTGGCGCAGCAGGTCGTGCAAAAACGCGCTTCGGACAGGCTTTTGGGGACGCGCCGCACCATGTGCTCTTCGACCACCTGTACGCCCAGAAGGTTGCCGAGCGTGCGCTGCTGCGCGGGGGTCAGCTCGCAGGGGAGCGCCTCGATGATGGCGCGCTGCCGCCTGTTCAGGCGCACGCGGTTGCGGAACAGGTGTTCCTTGTTGCGCATGCCGTAGTAGTAGAGGGCGCCGCCTTCCTGTTTCCAGCGGCTCTGCAGGACATACATGACATTTCTCCCCGAACGTTTTCTGTCCATATCATATCATGCGGCGGGGCGGATGTCAAGCGGGGATTTTTTGTCCGAAGGGGCGGGGAAAGGACGTCAGATGACGGCGTATGACGGAAATACGTTCTCCTACGACGGACAGGGCAGACGAATCAAAAAGAACAACACGGTCTTTACCTATGACGGGGAAGGGAACCTTGTCAAGCAGTCCGACGGATTGGAATTCGTGTACGATACAAACGGGCTCTCGTATGTGAAATATAACAATGCCGTGTACTTCTACCGCAAGGACGCGCAGGGGAATATCATCGCCCTACTTGACAGTAACGGCAATGTTGTGGTAAGATATGTATACGATGCCTGGGGCAACCATGCGGTGCAGGATGCGAACGGTGCAGACATTGCCGATGCAAGCCATATCGGGAACCGCAACCCGTTCCGTTACCGCGGCTATTACTACGATACGGAAACCGAGCTGTATTACCTGCAAACGCGCTATTACGATCCGGAAACCGGCAGATTCATCACCATTGACGGCATAGAATACCTTGATCCCGAGACCATCAACGGCTTAAACCTTTACGCTTATTGCGGGAACAATCCCGTGATGTATACCGATCCCAACGGGACTACTAAGTGGTGGGAATGGCTATTGTTAGGCATTGCTGCTTTAGTGGCGGTAGTCTTTGTGGTGGCTGGTACCATTTTGTCTGGCGGGACCATGGCTGTCCTCGGTGGTGCACTTGCAGGAGCTGGATCTGGATTTTTATTAGGAGCGGGGGGAAGTGTTGTTACACAAGGAATAGCTACTAATTGGCAAAAGATTGATCCAATGAATGCTTTAGTTTCTGGGGGGATAGGAGCCGCAATTGGAGCTATAACTGGAGCGGCAGGTGCTTATTTTGGACAATTAGGGGCACAGGCTGGGACACAATTTGGATACAATCTAAGTCAAACAACAATTGCGAATCTGAAAGTAGCTAAGGCTTTTGAATATTTAGGCGGTACAAAAATGATTATGGGCGTTGGAAAGGTTATAGGTTCAACAGCGGGGATGTTTATTGGAGGGGCATTGTCAAATGAGCTCGCAAATAATTTATTTGGAATCAATCCATCTTTTTCTGATAACCTTAAAGCTTCGTTAGATGGTTTAATACAGGGATGGATATTGGATGGGATCTACAAATTTTTTAAATGGATAAGGTAGTATGGATAATTATAAAATAATTGCCTCATTGACCTACGGTAAGAAAATTTCGGTAGGGGTATTGGTGCTAATTTACATTGGCTTATTGCTGAGCGTTGTGATGATACCGCTTGCCGTTTTCTGTGCTATATTTTATACCGAATATGAAGTATTGGTTTGTTTGTTTCTACCGCTAATAGGAATTCCAGGATTATTTTACATCATCATTGTGGTATCGCGAGAGAATAGAAGTATCAAGAGATGGGAGAAAGATTCCGTAATGCTGTTTGCTCATATAAGTGAAGTAGACAGGATAGAGAATGGATTAACAAATATTGTTAAATTAAAAATATTGGTAAAATTCAATTATAATGGGATTAAAATGATACAAGAAAGCGGAGAAAAGAACAACAAAAAGAGCAATATGTTTTATATTCATCCAGGATATGATTCTATTTTTTTGAAGTGTATTGGTAACAGAATCCGTATTTTATATTCCCCTACTTATGATCAGGTACTGCTGCTTAAGAATTGAAATATATTCAGTGTAGCAATCAAGACTTAAATATCACCTTCTCCTCAAATTTGTAAACTCAAGTCGTTAAGGTGTCGCTATATCGCGACACCTTAATTTTATCTATCAATGCATATGGCAAAGTCCCATTTTCACGTACGACGCGTATCACAATGTGACGAAGGAAGAGGACCGGTACACGGGCGGGACGCGGCAGTATGAGTATACGAACGCGGCGTTCGGCACGGTGAGGAAGATGAGCGTGACGGCGGAACGGGATGCGGAAGCGCTCACGGAGGAGTACGGATACGACGGGTGTGACAAGCTGGTGCAGAAATCGCTTACGGGCGCGGTGACGCAGACGTATGCATATCATTACAGGACGGATGCGAAGCAGAGTTTGGAATACGCGGAACTGCCGGACGGCGTGCGTGTATATCCGCAGACGGATAAGCTCGGGCGGAATACGGGCAAGGAGCTGACGGACCTTGCGGGGCAGCGCAAGTTCGGGGAATATGTATCCTATCGCAAAGTGGGGGACCATGCCACGAACATGCCTTCCGCGGTGTATTTCGGCAGAGTGCAGAACGGCAAGTATGTGATCCTCGACAATGTGAAATACCAATACGACGCACGGGGGAATATCTGTAAGATATTTGAAAACGGAGCGCTCTCGGTGCGGTATGCATACGACAGCATTGACCGGCTTGTCCGGGAAGACAACCGCGCGTTGGGGCACACGTGGGTATACAGTTATGACAACAACGGGAATATCATTTCCAGGCGGCAGACTTCGTTCACGCTGAAAACGAAAGTATCAAGCAGGGATTTTTTGTCCGAAGGGGCGGGGAAAGGGCGTTTTCACAGAAAAAAGCGCATAAAAAATGCAAATTGCCTGCCGATTTTGGTGCAAAAATCATAAAAATATGTTACAATAAAAAGTAAGAGGCGGAAATATGCACGAAGGGCACAGGCAACGCATGCTGAAGAGGCTGGAACACGCGGAGGATCTGCAGGATCACGAGCTTCTGGAGATCCTGCTTTACAATGCCATTCCGCGCAAGAACACCAACCCCCTGGCGCATGAGCTGCTGACGGCGTTCCCTTCCTGGGAAGAGCTGCTGCATGCAAGCTACGAAGAGCTGCTCGATGTGAACGGCATCGGCCCCGAGACGGCCGCCTATCTGCGCTGCATCGGAGAACTGCTGGGACGGATGGGGGAAGGGCGCGAAAGCTTTCCCGTCAGTTTCAGCGTCGGTTCCTTTTCCGAGTTCCTGTGCAGGCGTCTTGCGCCGCTCACCAAAGAGGTGGTGGAAATTTACAGCATCGACGCGCACGAGCGCGTGCGCTCGTGCAAGCGGTTCACGCTCTCCCTGCCCGACCGCGTGCAGATCGAATCGGGCGAGCTGGGGCGCTTCATCGCGGCGCGCAAGCCGGCGGGCATCGTGGTGGCGCACAACCACCCGTCCGCGCCCGCCCATCCTTCGGCGGAGGACGACAGGTTCACGGCGCAGGTGCAGCTGCACTGCTCGGTGAACGGCATCCGCCTGTATGACCATATCATCATCGGAAGGGGCGGCGACGTCTACAGTTATTTTCTGGTCGGCAGGCTGGAGGGCATTCGCCGCAACTTTAATGTGACGACGATCGTCGGGGAGAAACTGTACCGTGACTGATCGCAGAAAGTTCCGCCTGGAACCCGTCTTTTTGCAGCGTTGGGGGAACGCGCTCATCTTCTGCCTGCTCGTATTCGTGGAGGGGCTGCTCATCTTCGGGAACTGGCACTCGGTGTACTTTTCCCATGTGCGCGCGTGGTGGGTGGTGCTGCCCGTGTGCGTCTTTCTCGCGGCGGAGAACGCCGTCAAGATATGGGCGCTGCACACCTTCCGCGAGAAGATCGCCTGCTATGTGCTCGACACGCTCTGCCTCATCGTGCTCACCGTGTTCACGGACGGGCTGCTCATCTCCACGCTGTACATCATCATCCTCTCCGAATTCTACCTCGGACAGAGGAACATCGCGGGGAGCCTTGCGATGGGCGTGGCGAGCATCGTGCTCTTTCTGGTCGCGTTTGCCGTTTCGGGCGCGCTCAAGGGGGAGACCGTGCATGTGACGACACTCATCTCCAACGCCTTCAACGACATCCTGCTCATGGCGCTGCACTTTCTCGGGTTCAACCTCGCCATTCAGATCTGGCGCAAGAACGGGGAACTCAACCGCGCCTTTGCGGAACTGGAGGAGAGCAACAAGAAACTGCGGGCGGCGTACGAGGAGCTGGACGAGAGCAATAAAAAGCTGCAGGAGGCGTATAAGGAGCTGCACGAAGTGGCGGCGCTCGAGGAGCGCCAGCGCATCGCCAAGGACATCCACGACACGGCAGGGCACTCCATCACGACCATCATCATGCAGACGGAGGCGGCAAAGCTGGTCATCGACAGCGACCCCGAGGACGCCAAGCGCAAGATCGCCGCGGCAAACCTGCAGGCGCGCAACGCCCTCGAGGAGCTGCGCGAGAGCGTGCATCTTCTGTCGGGGACGAGCGAACAGCTCACCCTAAAAGAGGCGCTGCTGGGCATCGTGCACGAATCGACGGACGGAACGGGCATCGTCATCCGTACCGACATCGACGATATTGCGCTGTGCCAGGCCAAATCCCGTTTTCTGTGCAACACGCTCAAGGAGGGCATCTCCAACGGGCTGCGGCACGGCAACGCCACGGCGTTCTACTTTGAACTCAAAAAGAAGGGGGACAAGATCACCTTTCTTCTTTCGGACAACGGCTGCGGTATGGAGCAGGCAAAGCTGCGCAAGGGCTTCGGGCTGAAGGGCATGTATGCGCGCGCCGAGGCACTCGGCGGGAGCGTGCGCTGCGAGACGGAACCCGACGAAGGGTTCGAGATCCATATCGACTTACCCGCGGACAATCCATAAATTACGAGGCTGAAACATGGAAAGAAAAATCAGGGTACTTCTGGCGGACGATCAGTCCATCCTGGCGGACGGCATCAAGAGCGTGCTGTCCTCCTGTCCCGATCTGGAGGTCGTCGGCATTGCCGCGGACGGATTCGAGGCGCTCAGGCTTGTGGACAGCAGCGATCCCGACGTGGTGCTCATGGACATCCGCATGCCCAACATGAACGGCGTCATCGCCACGCAGGAGATCAAGCGCCGCCGGCCCGACGTCAAGGTGCTTATCCTGACGACGTTTGACGACAGCGACTATATCCTCAACGCCATCAACAACGGCGCGAGCGGGTACCTTCTGAAGGACACCTCCTCCGCCGCGCTCATCGATGCCATCAAGAACGCCTACGAGGGGGACACCATCCTGCCCGCCAAGATCGCAAGGCGCATCGCTGATGCAGCGCGCATGGTCTCTTCTGACCGCGAGATCAAGTTAAAGCGCGGGTTCGGGCTTTCCGACAGAGAGGTGGAGATCGCCGTCATGATCTGTGAGGGATTCACCAACAAGCAGATCGCCTCGGCGCTCAAGCTGACGGACGGCACGGCGCGCAACTATATCTCTTCCATCTATGAAAAGATGGGGACGTCCTCGCGCGCGGATGCGGTCGCAAAGATGAAGGAACTGATCGCACATGAATAAGGTCAAAATCACCGTTCTGAGAAGGACGCTGCAGGAGGACCTTGCGGCGCAGTACGGCGCACAGGGGCTGGGCAGATGCCCCATGCTGTGCGAGGGGCAGGTGTTCTATGCCGACTACGCCAAGCCCGAGGGCTTTTGCGACGAGGCGTGGAAGGCGATCTATCAGTATGTGTTCGCGTTCGCCCACGGCGTGAAAGAGCCGTTCTATTACTGCGATTGGATCGCGGAGCCGGGCGTGGCGGTCTGTTCGTGCAACGACGGGCTGCGCCCCGTCATCTTCAAACTGGAGGCGACGCAGGAGGAGAGCGTCATCTCTTACACGCCCGTCGGGGATTGAACGCCCCGAATGCGCGGGCAGAACGGCGCAGACTTTTGATGATCTGCGCCATCCGATCATTCTATGAAAAATGAAAAACTTTGCGGCAGCCGCCCTGTTTCAGGGCGGCTGCCGCATTTTTTTATGCAGCGAAGGGGGACTCCTTCCGCCTCGCGTTCGCTCGGCACCTCCCTCAAAGAGGGAGGCATTTCCGCGTTGTCATGCTTGTAAGACAACGTATTAGGGGATTCTTCGGGGGCTACGCCCCCTCTGAATGACGAGGACAAGCCAAAAGCAGGTACCACGTCATTCAGAGGAGCGGCGCAGCCGCGACGTGGAATCCCCTCGCAGAATGTTGAATCCCCTTGTTCTGCGCCCCCTTAAAACAAGTGTTAAGGGGGGACTCCCTCAGTCACCTTTGGTGACAGCTCCCTCACGGAGGGAGCCATGCCCTCCCTGTGCAAGGGGCGAATGCGTGCGTTATGCGCAGCACCACGATGTGGTGTGTGCGCACGCATGAGCTGGCAATTTTGCATATGCGCGCAAAATTGCTGACCAAGCGCAAGGTCTACTTGCGTGAGACGGTGCCGAGCTTGCGAGGCGGGAGGGTTGTGGTTGCCTGTCTGTCATGGACATTGACAACCCTTTCGTCTGCTACGCAGACACCATCTTGGCGGCGCCAAGGGAAAGCACCGCCTGCGGGCACGAAATCGCCCTTGATATGGCGATTTCTCAGTTCGCGCACACGCAGAAGCCCCACAGGGACTGTCTGCATAACGTACGCGCTCACCCTTATACAGGGAAGGCATGTTCGCGTTCTTTTGCCTGTAAGACGACGTATGAGGGGATTGCGTCGCGGCAAGAAGGTGGGCACGGGTATTCGGCAAAGCCGAACACCACGTCTTGACCTTCTGCCATCTTGGCGGCGCCAAGGGAATGCGCCGCCTGCGGGCACGGATTTTGCGCTGATAATGCAAAATCCTTAGTTCAAAGCGCGCGCACAGCGCACCGCGCTGGTGCGCATACCGCGCTTTTCACCCTTTTCACAAAAAAGCTTTGCAAGCAAATCTTTTTTGTGAGTGCTGCGGTTTTATCATTTCGTTCCGCTCTGCTCGCCGCCGCAGACGGCACACGCCCGACGCGAGGACAACATGCCCGCTTGCGGAAACATTTGTCCGATGCGTCGTACGGGCGCGCAGCGCGAAGTAGAGCCAAAGGCTCGATGTAGCCTCGAAGTGGCGAAGTTATGACGGTATGCGGGGTTGAAAAACAAGGCGGCTGACGGAGAATCGCAGCCAACATCGCAACGCCGTCAAAAAAATTTTGGAAATATCGTGATTTTTTTGGCATACAGGCACCCGTATGGCAACATTCCGTGATATGATAAAAAGCGAACAAACGTTCGGATTTCGTTCGCCGCATCGGGATGGACGAAGGGGGAGGGTCATATGCCATACGAATATACCAAAGTCATCCTGTATGCCTATCCGCATCTGCGCGCGCTTGCCGAGGCGTCGCAGACCGCGGCGCGCAACAGGGCGCTCTTGTCCTTCCGCGGCCGTCTCGATACGCTTGAGGAGGCGGAGCGCATTGCGGACGAGCTTGCCGTGCAGTCCCGCCTTCTGCGGCTCGCTGATGCTGCGGACGCCTTTGTGGAGGGGTGTACAAAGCAGGAGCGCTTTCTGCTCGAATACCGCTATTTCCGTCGCAGGCGGGTGCTCAGATCGTTCGGGGATTACATCGTTCCCTGTTCGGAGCGCACCTATTTTCGCAGGCAGAATGCACTGCTCGCAAAGGCTGCCGTCCGCCTCGCGGCGCTGGGGTGGACGGAGGAGGCGTATATGCAGGCATTCTCCGCCTATCCGCCCTTCGTGCGCCTGCTGCGCGCCATCTGCGACGGGCGGGAGAGCGCCGTCACGGCACGCAGGGAGAGGTGCGGCCTCGCCTTCACGGGCCGTCAGAATTCCTGTTGTTCGCGCGGGGGTTTTTTGCCGCGCAGCAGAATGACGGCAACGGCGACGGCGGCGACGCAGGCGAGCACGATGACGACGATCTGTACGGCGTTGACGGAGGGGGATGCTTCGGAGGGCGTCTCTGTCTCGCCCGATGCCGACGTCAGGTAGTCGGTGTTGCGCTCGAACTCGGGCGGGGCATCGGCGGGAATATAGCCGAAAGTGTCCTCCGAGAGCACATACAGGTAGAGCTGTTCGCCCTCGTAGCGGTCGCCGTAGTAGACGAAGGTGCGCTCGTATGTCGTGAAGTCCTCGGTGCCCAGGCCGCCCGCGTCGGGCAGGGTGTACGTCACGGTGATCTGCTTTCTGAGGTAGGGGCGCTCGGGCACGAAGTCCACGAAGGTGAGCGCATCCGTGCGGCAGTAGCCGAACAGCTTTTTGTAGGGGGCGTCGTCCGTCAGATACTCGACGGTACAGTACGTCTCCCCCCGTTCGAGGACGCGCACGTAGTAGCTCTCGGGCAGCAGGAAGAGGGGCTCGTCGGCGCTCGCATAAAACCAGACCTGCCCGACGGCGACGGCATACGTTCCCTCCTGCGCGGCAAGAGCGTGCAGGCGCGGGGCGGGCATCAGGGCGGCAAGCAGCAGCAGGAGGATGGCAAGATATTTCTTCATACGCGCTATCATAGCGCGCACGCGGGGGCGGGAGGAAGATTGTTTTGACGAATGAGAGCGAATTATCGCTGAAATTGCGTGCGATCGAGCAAGAGCTGGCAAAGCGGCGCGCGGCGGACAACCTTGCGCGCTACAACGCGGGCAGAAAAAAGCACAAAAAGCAGCTCGCCTTCCACAAGTGCAAAAAGCGCAATCGCTGGGTGTTCGGGGGAAACCGCTCGGGAAAGACGGAGTGCGGCGCGGCGGAGGCGGTGTGGCTGGCGCGCGGCAGCCATCCCTACCGCAAGAACCGGCGCAATGTGTTCGGCTGGGTGGTCTCGCCCACCATGCAGGTGCAAAGGGACGTCGCGCAGAAGAAAATTCTGCACTACCTGCGCCCCGACTGGATCGCCGATATTGTGATGGTGAGCGGCAGAAAGGACAATCCCGCCGCGGGCATCGTCGATCAGATCGTCATCAAGAACGTGTTCGGCGGGCTGAGCGTCATCGGGTTCAAGAGCTGCGACCAGGGCAGGGAGCGCTTTCAGGGCAGTTCCCTGGACTTCGTCTGGTTCGATGAGGAACCGCCGCGCGACATCTATGAGGAGTGCCTCATGCGCGTGCTGGACAGGGAGGGGGACATCTTCGGCACGATGACCCCGCTCAAGGGGCTGACCTTCGTGTACGAGGAGATCTATCTCAACCGCGGCGGCAATCCCGAGGTGTGGTACGAGTTCATGGAGTGGGCGGACAATCCATATCTTTCCAAGAAAGAGATCGCCATGCTCACCGCCTCGCTGGATGCGGCGACGCTCGAATCGCGCAGGTACGGCAGATTTGCGGCGCGCGAGGGGCTGGTGTACCCCGAATTTGACGAAAGTGTGCATGTGATCGAGCCATTCCCCGTTCCCGCGGCGTGGCAGGCGGGCATCGCCATCGACCCCGGGCTGAAGAATCCGCTCTCCGCCCACTTCTACGCCGTGGATTGGGACGGAAACGTCTACGTCGTGGCGGAGCACTACGCGGCGGGCAGGGACATCGACTACCACGCCCGCGCCATTCTCGATCTGTGCGACAGGCTGGGCTGGAGGCGGGACGCGCGGGGGCGGGTGGAGGCGCTCATCGACTCCGCCGCGTCGCAGCGCACGCTCGCCGCCGAAAAGTCGGTGGCGGAACTGTTTGCGGAGCGCGGCATCCTCGCCGACATGCGCGTGGAAAAGGACTTGTTTTCGGGCATCGAGCGGGTAAAGAGCTACCTGAACCGCGAGAACGGTTTGCCCGATCTGTACCTCTTTTCGGGGTGCGTGAACATGATCCGCGAATTCAAGAGCTATTTCTGGGGGAGCGGGGACGCGCCCGTCAAGCGGGACGATCACGCGATGGACGAACTGCGCTACTTTCTGATGAGCCGTCCGCGCAGCCCGCAGCCCGAGAGCGTGCCGAGCGCCGTCGCCAAGGACAAGGAACGGCGCATCCGCGCCCTGCTGCGTGCGCGCAGGGCGGGCAGACGGTAGAGGGGGCGGACGTAAAATGCGGGCACCATGTCCGCGTCCGCGCAAAAAATACAAAGAAAGGAGGTGGGTCCGTTCGGACATGGTATGGCGATCGGCGATGACAGGGTGAGGGACGCGGTGCTCAAGGTGGCGCTCGGATTCCGCGTGGAAGAGGTGACGGAGGAGTACGACGCACGGGACGGCGAACTCAAGTTGGTCAAGCGGCGGGAGACGCACAAGGACATCCCGCCCGATCTGAAGGCGGCAAAGCTTTTGTTGGAGGGCACGGATTTTTCCGCGCTCTCGGACGAGGAGCTGGAGGAGGAGCGCGCAAAACTCATCCGCGCGCTCGGCAATGAGAACAAGGAGACAACGGCATGACGGAGAGGGAAAAACTTGCCAAAAGGGCACAGGCGCAGCGCGCCGAGGCGCTCGCGGCGCAGATCACCGCCGACTTTGAGGCGCGGCGGGCGGCACGCAGGCAGCTCGAGCGCGGCTGGGAGCTGAACATGAATTTCGTGAGCGGTAACCAGTACTGCGACATCAACCCCGCGGGGGAACTGGAGGAAGAGGCGGCGGCGTTCTATTGGCAGTCGCGCAAGTGTTTCAACCACATTGCGCCCACGCTGGATACCCGCCTGGCGCGGCTTGCGAAGGTGCGCCCCTCGCTGGAGGTGCGCGCGTTCTCGGATGCGGACGACGACATGAAGACAGCGCGGCTGTGCTCGAACATCCTGCGCTCGGTCAAAAACCGCATCGACCTGGACGGCGTCATCTCGCAGGCGACGCTCTGGTCGGAGACGTGCGGCACCTCCTTTTACAAGATCGTGTGGAACCACGACGAGGGAAGGGTCATCGGCACGGACGAGGCGGGGCACTCCGTGCGCGAGGGGGACGTGAACGTCATCGCGCTCTCGCCCTTTGAAATTTACCCCGATTCGCTTGCGGCGCAGAGCATGGCGGACGTGAAGAGCCTCATTCATGCGAAGGCGGTGCCCGTCTCCTATCTGCGCGAAAAGTTCGGCGTCGAAGTTTCGGGCAGGCGCATCAGCGATTTTCCGCTGGTGCCCTGCACCGCGGCGGGCGGCTGGAAGCGCCCCATGGACGGGGAGCAGTCCGCCGCACTGGAGGACGCCGTCATTCTCATTGAACGGTATACCCGACCCGACACGGAGCATCCGGACGGGCGGCTGGAGATCGTGGCGGCTGACAAATTGTTGTACGAAGGGGCGCTGCCCTACCGCAACGGGGACCGCAGCGAACGCACTCTTCCCTTTGTTCGGCAGACGTGCATCGCGCTCCCGGGGGCATTCTTCGGCACGAGCGTCGTGGACAGAATGATCCCGCTGCAGCGGGCGTACAACGCCGTCAGGAACCGCAAGCACGAATTCCTGAACAGGCTCTCGACGGGCGTCATCGCCGTCGAGGACGGCTCGGTGGACGCCGAGGAGCTTGCGGAGGACGGGCTGTATCCCGGGAAGGTGCTCGTCTACCGCAGGGGTTCGGAAAAGCCGGGCTTTCTCGACTGCGGCAGCATTCCCTCGGAGTTTGAAAAGGAGGAGGAGCGGCTGGCGGGCGAGTTCATTCTCGTCTCGGGCATGAGCGAAATTTCGCGCAACTCCGCAAACCCGACGCACGTCACGTCGGCGACCGGACTGCAGCTGCTCATCGACCAGGACACCAACCGGATGCAGATGAGCGTGGAGAGCGTCGAGCGGGCGGTCAGAGAGACGGGGAAACAGATCCTGCATCTCTACAAGCAGTTCGCGGGCGCAAGGCGCGTTCTGCGCATGACGGGAACGGGCGGGGATACCGAGCTGTTTGCATTTTCGCAGAGCGACGTTTCGGCGGACGACGTGCAGTTTGAATCGGGCTACGAGCGCACGCCGGAACAAAAGCGGGAGGAGATCTTGTCGCTGCTCTCGATGGGCCTTCTGCGCAATGCGGACGGCACGCTTTCGGACGACACCAGAAACCGCGTGCTCGAGGCGCTCGGCTTTGGTTCGCTCGAGAACGCGCGGGACATCTCCCACCTCCACCTGAAGAAGGCGGAGCGGGAAAATCTCGTGCTGGCGCAGCAGGACGTGGAGGCGGACGAATACGACGACCACGCGCTGCACCGCGCCGAACACGTCAGGGCCCTGCTCTCGGGCGGGGAACGCGACGAAGGGGTGCGCGGGCGGATCATGCGCCATCTCGCCTCGCACCGCGAAAAAGGAGGGAATGTATGACGGAAGAGGAAAACAGGACACGAACCCCCGAGGCGGCAAACGCCGTAACCAACGACGCGCAAGCGCAGAATGCAGCGCCCGACCTCGGCAAATTTCAGAGCGTGGATGCCCTCATGCGCGCCTATCGGGAGCTGGAGGCGGAATTCACCCGTCGCAGTCAGCGCCTGAAGGCTCTCGAGGCCGGCGCGCCGCAGGGCGGGAACGCGCAGGCGGGGCAGGCGGAGCGTGCGCCGGACAATACGGACGGCGAGGCGCTCCTGCGCGCCGTCAGGGGGAACGAGGAGGTGCGCGGGCGCATCGTGGGGGAATACCTCGCATCGCTGGGCGGCGTACCCCTCATGGCGGGTACGGGCGCGGGCGTCACGTCGCCCGTGCAGAGGGCAACGTCCCTCAGACAGGCGGGCGCGCTCGCGCTCGGCTATTTCAGACATCAAAAGAACGGAGGTAACACATGATCACTACGGCAACGGCGGACAGCGTTCTCAAGTCCTACTATCTTGACGCGGTCGCGGAACAGCTCAACAAGGCGGCAAATCCCTTTCTCGCCGCCATCGAACAGACGTCGTCCGACGTCTGGGGGAAGGACGTGCGAAAGGCGGCGGTGTACGGCGTACACGGCGGCGTGGGCGCGGGGACGGAGGACGGCAACCTGCCCGCAGGCAGCGGCGCGGGCTATGCGCAGCTCGTCTCCACGCTGAAAAATCTCTACGGCAGGATCGAAATTTCCGATAAGGCGGTGCGCGCCTCGCGCAGCGACGAGGGCGCGTTCGTGGACCTGCTCAACACCGAAATGGAACAGCTCGTCAGAAGCTCTTCCTTCAACTTCGGCAGAATGCTCTTCGGCGACGGAACGGGCAAGCTCGCCACCGTCGGCAGCGTGTCGGGCACCACGTACACCCTCAACAGCGCCATCAACCTTGCCGTCGGCATGGTCGTGGACGTGTATGACGCGGAGGGCGAAGTGGTGGCGGCGGCGCGCACCGTCACGGGCGTGGACTATTCCAAAAAGCAGGTCACGCTCTCGGGCACGTCCATTGCGGACGCCGCCGAGTGCGAGCTGTACGTGCAGAATTCGCGCGGCCTCGAGCTGACGGGGCTGGGCGCCATCTTCTCCTCCTCCGATACGCTCTACGGCCTGACGCGCGCCGATCACCCCTGGCTCAATCCCGTCAAACTCACGAGCATCGGGACGCTCACGGAGAACGCCGTGCAGAAGGCGATCGACCTCGTGGAGGAGAACGCGGGCAGCCGCATCAACTTCATCGTCTGTTCGTGGGGCGTGCGCCGCGCGCTCTACGAAGTGCTCTCGCAGTACCGCCAGGTGACGTCGGTGGAGCTTGCGGGCGGCGCCAAGGCGATCACCTTCAACGGCATCCCCGTCGTGGCGGACAGGTTCTGCCCGTCGGGAACGATGTACCTTCTGAACACCGACGACTTCCGCCTGCACCAGCTGTGCGACTGGCAGTGGCTGGAGGGCGAGAACGGCAGGATCTTGTCGCAAGTGCCCGGCAAGCCCGTGTATACGGCGACGCTCGTCAAGTATGCCGAGCTGATGTGCAGCCGCCCCTGCGGACAGGCACAGCTCACGGGCATCACGGAGAAGTAAGCGAAGGAGGGGAAGGATGCTCATCAAGGACGTGCTCATTCCGGCAGCCGAGATGCTGGGGCGGGCGGACCTCATTCCCGCGATCGAGGCGGCGTATACGGCGGCTGCGGCGGGAACGCCGCCCGAGGGGGAGGCGGCTGCGCTGCTGCGCTGTTACCACCTTGTGGAGAACGAGGTCGCGCTCGACCACTTCCCCCTGAAGGAGACGCAGAGCTTTGTTCCCACGGCCGAGGGCGTGCTCTTCACGCGCTTTGCCCACGCGCCCGTTGATGTGCTCGATGTGCGCGACGGCGCGGGCGCGCGCGTGGATTTCACCGTGTATCCCGCCCGCCTCGCGCTTGCGCAGGGCACGGGCGAGGTGAGCGTCACCTACTCGTATGCGCCCGCGCGGGCGGACATCGACGGCGAAACGGCGTTCGGCGAAAAGATCTCCGCGCGCCTGCTCGCCTGCGGGGTCGCCTGCGAATACCTGCTCGCGGGCGGGCGGTATGCCGAGGCAGCCGTGTTCTCCGAAAAATTCCATGCGGCGCTCGCCGCCGCGGGGCTGGAGCGCAGAAAGCTTTGGGTGCGCGCAAGGAGGTGGGTATGAACGCGCCCGCCTGCGTGCGGCACGTCATGCGCTGCCCCGTGGGCGAACTGCATGCGGGGGAGGGCCGCGTGCGCGCCGTGCGCCTCGACCACATGCGCGAGGAGGGCGGCGCCCTCATCCCAGCCGAGGCGGAGACGGAGGCGGCGCAGCTCCCTGCGGGAACGACGGACATTTGGAGCATCGACGACAGGCTGCTCGCCTACCGGCAGGACAACGAGACGGTGACGCTGCTCTCCGACAGCCGCGTCTATCCCGCCACCGATCAGCTTGTGCGCATCGTGAACAACGTGGCGGCGGACGGCGGCGATGCCGTCACCGCTCTGTGCAAGGATGCGCTCTACGTCTATTCCAACAACAACGCCACCTCCACCGTGTATACGCCCGCGCCCTCCGTGACCAACGTCGTCGCCCACCGCGAGCGGCTGTTCGGGGCATCGGGCAAGCGCATCCGCTACACCAAGCCGCTCGAATTCCGCAGCTGGACGCCCTACGGCGAACAGGACGCGGGCTACTGCGACCTGCCCACGGCGGGCGGGGACGTGGTGGACGTGGTCGCCATGCGCGACAGGGTATACTTTTTGCGCGAATACGCCGTCACCCGTCTGACGGGCTATGCGGACGTGTACAATTTCCGTCTGCAGGAGGTGCCCTATGCGATGGGGAAGATCGTCAGTTTTGCGGCGGTGGTGGGGGAGTGCGCCTATTTCTTCACGGAAAGCGGGCTGTGCCGCTTTGACGGTTCGGCTGCCGGGCCTGCCGCAGGTGCGGACGACGGCGACATCGACTTTGCGCAGCCCATCCGCGTGGATACGTGGCGGGGCAGGGGACTTGCCGCCTCCGTCAAGTTGAAGGACGGCACACAGGCGCTGTACATCTACGAACCTGCCGTCCGCCGCGGAAGATTCGTGCGCCGCAGCTTTGAAAAGTTTGCCGCAGCCAATGCCGTCGTGCTCATGCGCGCGGGCAAGGCGTACCGCCTGACGGGGCGTGCGCTGCCCGAGGGCGGTTGTTCGCTCACGGCGCGGTTTGCGCTCGCCTCGCTCGGCGACGGCGAAAAACGGCTGGAGGCGGTGTTCGTCGAGGGCGAGGGGGAAGTGTATCTCGAGGCGTGGGGAGAGGACGGTGTGCCGCGTTCCTGCTGCGGAAAAGCGGGGGAATGGCTGGACTTCGCCGCCGGCGTGCGCGCCGAACAGGTGACGGTGTGCATTTCCTCGCAGGATGAAGAGATCGCCATCCGCGCGCTCACGCTGCGTGTCAGAAGGGAGGGCAGGGTATGACCATCGACATCATCGATCTGACCGATCCCGACTATGCCGACCTCTCGGCGGTGCAGCTGAGCATGGTGCGCGTGGCGCAGGGCAAAAAGAACGAGATCCTCGCCGCGGCGCAGCGTGAAAAGGACGAGCTGCGCGATCAGCTCATCGCCAACAACTTTGCGCGTTCCTCCGTCATGGAATATGCCGAGGACCGCATCGACGAGGAGGCGCAGGAGCAGATCGCCGTCGTCAAGGAGGACCTTCTGTATCAGCTCTCGTATGAGGCGCTTGCCTCGGAGGGAAACGCGCAGGGGCCTTACCGCTATCCGGAAAATCCCAACTACAATCTCACGCCATCGCAGCGCTTTCTCGTCGTGCGCAATTACTACATGACGGTGACGGACGATCCCGATGCACGCCTGCAGGCGTATGCGATGGATTCGCTCGCCATGTCCTACCTCGGAGAATTTTACTCCACCCTGTACGATCTGCTCGCATCGTACTGCTGACGGCACAAAAAGGCAGCCCCCGAACATTGTTCGGGGGCTGTTTTTATATGTACGTATTGTAAAAAAGAGGACAATATTTTTGACGATGGCGACTATGCCCGCTATTCTCCTGTCCTGACGGACATTTCCCCCTAAACAAGTGTTAAGGGGAGTAAGAAACGGAATCCGTCCCTCAAAGCGCGGGCTGCATGACCGCAGGCTGAATAATTCCGGACGGGGCGGGGCAAAATAGGGGCATGAAGAAGATCCGTACCAACCCGCTCGGCAGGACGCGCGACGAACGGGAGACCTGTTTCCCCGAGGCGGGCAGGGAGGAGATGCGCCCGTGACGGGACGTTCGCGCGAAAACCTCAACAAGAACTATATCAACTATGTGCACTCCTTTGCGCCGCCCACCCAGCACTTCAAAACGTGCACGCGCGCCTTCTTTGTGGGCGGGCTGATCTGCTGCATCGGGCAGTTCATCCGCATGATGCTGGAGATGGCGGGGCTGACAGGGGACGTGCTGTCGGGTACGGTGTCCGTCGTGCTCATCTTTCTCGGCGTGTTGCTGACGGGGCTGGGCGTGTACGACCGCATCGGCAAGAACGCGGGGGCGGGCAGCATCGTGCCTATCACGGGGTTCGCCAATTCGGTGGCGTCGCCCGCCGTGGAGTTCAAGACGGAGGGCTTTGTGTACGGCACGGCAGCCAAGATGTTCGTCGTCGCAGGTCCCATCATCGTGTTCGGCGTGACGGCGGGGGCGGCGGTCGGGCTGGTCTATTGGCTCATTGCCCTGTGACCGCCTGCAAAAGATTTGCAATTTTATGCGGAGTGTGCTATAATGTCCGCAAAAAGAACGGAGGAATACGGCTATGGCAAAGATCACGAAGGATACGCTGATCGCCGAGTGCCTGCAGATCAACCCCAATGCGGCGGAGATCCTGCTCGGCGCGGGGATGCACTGTTTCGGCTGCGCGATGGCACACGGCGAAACGATCGAAGAGGCGGTCGCCGTCCATGGCGAGGACCTGGACAAGCTCCTTGCAAAGCTCAACGAAGGCGTGGAATAACGCATAGATACAACGCCGCCCGACGCACTATTGCGTCGGGCGGCGTTTTATGTTTCCGGCATCCCGTGCGGCGGTGCGCTGCAGGTGCGGAACTGTCCCGCCGTCATGCCCGTGCCCTCTTTGAAAAAGCGCGCGAAGTTGTGCGGCGTCTGAAAATTGAGGCAATACGCCACTTCGGCTACGGTGTACTCCGTTTCCAGCAGCAGCCGTTTTGCTTCCGCAAGGCGCTGCTCCGTCAGATAATGTTTGAGCGTCATGCCCGTCTGCGCATGAAAGACGGCGGAGAGGTACTTTTCGTGATAGCCAAGTTCGCGTGCGATCTCGTGCACTTTCACATCGGAAAAGCGGTGAAAGAACACGAAGTCTTTTACCCGTTCGCTCAGCGATGCGGGGGAAGGCGTCCGCGTTACGCAGATGTCTGCCTGCGCGGCAAGCTCCAGAATGAGTTCCGTCGCAAGGTAGCGGGAATGTATGCTGCGCGGCTGCGCCGCCTCCGCACGGAAGAGCCTGTCCGCTATGGTTCGGACGGCTCCCGCATCCGAAAATCCTGCATGTGCGGGAAGGGAGAGGGAGGCGGGCAGGGCGGGGCAGCGGAAGTGCATCCAGTAAAAACGGCAGCGGCATTCCTGCGTGCCGTGCTGAAAGACGGTGGGCGACATGATCAGGTATTCGCCTTCCCCGATCTCGTATTCCCTGTCCTCATCGGCGATGAACAAAACGCCCTCCGTTACGGCCATCAGCTCGTATTCAAACAGGCGGCGGGTGAGGTGTTTCCAGCCGCGGTCGGGAGAAATAAATTCCCCGAACCAAAGCAGCTCTATTGGCTCGTGCAGATTCAGGTGGATCATCTTACTTTTTGATACTCAAACATTCCCTTCCGGGATTGTTTTTTTGCTCCTGTTCTTTTAAAATAATTGTATCATATTTCCGTCGATCATGCAAGAGACGGAATCAAAAAAACAAATTGAGGGGAGGAAAACATGACATTGCAGTCCGGAAGGACAAAGGGGATCGGGAAAAGAGCCATGGCAATCTTACTCAGCATTCCGCTCGCAGCGGGAACATTGGGCGCTTTGGGCGGATGTGCGCCCGACGATCAGACTCAGACGGGGCCGCTCGAGCAGTCAACGCAAGAGGATGCGGCGTCCGTCACGTTTACGGGGCTGGATGAGACGGTTATCACGGACGCCTATGCCGTGAACGCGCTGGATAAGGAGACGGACTATCTGCTGCTTCTTGACGAGGACAGACTGCTCGCGGGTTTTTACGCCAATTCCGCGCTTGAGAGCAACGGATCTTCCAGTTACGGCGGCGGATGGGAAGGCTCGCTCATCGGCGGACACACACTTGGACACTATCTCTCCGCGCTTTCGCAGGCCGTCTCGAACGCGGGAACGCCCGAGGCAAAGCGTCCCAATCTCCTGAGCCGTCTGAATTACGTTGTGAACGCACTCAAGGAGTGTCAGGACAATCCCGCCACAGACCGCGGCGCTCAGGATGGATTTTTGTGGGGCGCTTCCGATCTGAACGCGGACAACGTGGAGTTTCAGTTCGACAACGTGGAGCAGGGCAGGGCGGACATCAATTCGCAGGCGTGGGTGCCCTGGTATACGATGCACAAGATCATTGCGGGGCTTCTGGATGCTTATACGCTTGCGGGCAATGAGACGGCGCTCTCCGTTGCCCAAAAACTGGGTGACTGGGTGTATGAGCGCGTCAGCGGATGGAGCGAGACAACACAGCGCACCGTTCTCTCCATCGAATACGGCGGCATGAATGACTGCATGTACAATCTGTATGCCGTCACCGGAGAGGAAAGATATGCGGTCGCGGCGCATATGTTCGACGAGGAATCGCTCTTTGAGGATATTTACGACGACGGTTCGGACTACCTCAACGGCAAACACGCCAATACCACCATTCCCAAGGTCATCGGCGCCCTCAACCGCTATATGACGCTCGACGGCAAGACGGTGGACGGCGCCACTGTCAATGCGCAGTGGTATCTGGAGGTCGCCGAGCTGTTCTGGGAGCGCGTCGTCGGGCATCATACCTATATTACGGGCGGAAATTCGGAGTGGGAACATTTCGGCAGGGACGACGTGCTCGACGCCGAACGCACCAACGCCAACTGCGAAACGTGCAACACTTACAACATGCTCAAGCTCTCGCGCATGCTTTTTGCCGTCACCAAGGACAAGAAGTATCTCGACTATTATGAAAACACCTATTACAATGCCATCTGGTCATCGCAAAATCCCGAAACGGGCATGACAACCTATTTTCAGCCCATGGCAACGGGATATTTCAAGGTGTATTCCTCGCAGGAAAACCACTTCTGGTGCTGTACGGGCAGCGGCATGGAGAGCTTTACCAAGCTCGGCGACAGCATCTATTACGATGCGGGCAATGCAACGTACGTCTCGCTGTATGTAAGTTCCTCCTATCGCTCGGACGCCGTGTCCCTCACGCAGACGGCGGATCTTGAGAATTCGGACAGTGTGACCATCCGCGTAGACAGCGGTTCCACCGTCCTGCGCCTGCGCAAGCCCGACTGGACGCAAACGTTCGGGGTGTCCGTGGACGGAAGAGAGGTAACGGGCGAGGCAAAGGACGGTTTTGTATCGGTGGACGTTCAGGCGGGCGATGAGGTGCGCATCGAACTGTGCAAGACGGTTACGGCGCACAACCTGCCCGACGGCGAAAATACCTATGCATTCAAATACGGCCCCTTCGTGCTCTCGGCAGAGCTGGGCAGCGAAAATATGACGCAGGGCACGACGGGCGTCAACGTCAGTATCCCCGCCGCTGCGCAGGGGGATGAGACGTACACCGTCGGCTCGGACAGCGTGCAGGACTTCATGGCGGACATCGATGCGCACATGGTGCGCGGCGAGGACGGCAAGTTTACACTTGTCTGTGAGAACGGAACGCTCACCTATTCCTGCCACTTCCGCCAGTACACGCAGCGCTACGGCATCTATTTCCGTTTTGCGGCGTCGGGTGCGCAGGAGCCGGAGGTGACTGTTCCGACCAACGCATGGGAGCGCAGCGACACCGTGCAGCCCGGTTACGGACAGTATGAATCGGACGATCTGCACGATATGCAAACGGGCGGTTCGCAGGGAGTCACGAGCGACGGCACATACCGTTACGCAACGGAAGGGGGTTGGTTCTCCTACCGCATGATCGTGCGCAAAGGGGTGCGAAACCGCCTGCTCGTATCCTTCCGCAAGGCGGACAACGGAAAGACCATCCGCATTACGGCGGGCAACACCGAGCTGTACAGCGCGACGCTCGATCATACGGGCGACGAGGCAGAATATCAGGTGGAAGTCATGATCCCCGTCTCCGTTGCAAACGGGGCGCAGAGCGTTACGGTGAACGGCGCAAACTGCGACGTGCTCACCTTCACCTTTGCGGGCGTGGACGGCGCGGAATCGGCAAAAGTATGTACCTTTTTGTATACCGAAGCGCTTGTGAACAATCTCGCTTACTTTGTTGACTGCGGCGATTACGACACGGCGACCGTCTCGGACGGGGATATGCTGGGTATCTATAATTCTGTCACGGAGCAGGTGTACGGCGCGGATGCGCAGACGGGCATGGCGTGGGGCATCTACGATACGCATCCCGTCAACATTGCCGGAACGCCGGCGAAGGGCATCGGTACCAACAGCACCTGGGCGGACGAGACGCTGCAAACGGGCGAGAAGTCGGACGGCATGGATAAGACGGTTTCCAGCCGCTATACCAAGAACCAGACGGAGAACGGCGTTGCGCGCAATCTGCACTATAAGTTCCAATTGCCGGACGGCACCTATACCGTCAAAGTATACTTTGTCGATCCGTGGGGCGTCTCCCAAGATCCCACGGTGAGTGCGGAGGGACAGGCAAAGCTCACGGACTGCGCCATGGGTACCGAACTTTCCTTTACGGTGACTGTGACGGACGGCACGCTGGACCTGGATATCACTTCCTCTGCGGCCTGTATCAATCTTGCCTATATCATCGTCGAATTTGCCGACTGATAGGGAATGAAGAAGGGCGCGGCGCACATTTTGTGCACCGCGCCTTTCTTTATAGAGAGGAGGACCTTCACCCCGTCGCTGCGAGGAAAAACCCGCTTGCGGGAGTACTTCGACGAGGCAGCGCGCAAAGACGGGCTGCGCCCTCCGCTCTGCTCGACGCCGAAGGCGGCGCACGAGGCGAAAGCCGAAGTTATGACGGCAAAGGCATAAACTTGTGTATAAGTGGGATTCTTCGTCGCCTTCGGGGGCACAGAATGACGTGGCGAGAAAGGATTCTTGCCAAAGGAAAAACCTCACGCGGGGGCGTGAGGTTTTTTTGATCGGTGAACTTGATCTCACCGTCTGTTGCACTTGCGTTGACCCATCGGATCGGAACAGCTTATTCTCTGCCCGCCATCTTCTTGTAGCCGGCAAGGCGCTCCTTCGAGGATTCCTCCGTCTCGCGGAACAGTTCTTCCGCGACGGCGGGCTGCGTCTTTTTCAGCGAGGCATAGCGCGTTTCGCCGAGGATGAACGCCTGATAATCGCCCGTCGGATCCTTGGAATCGAGCGTGAAGGGATTTTCGCCCTTCGCCTTGAGTTCGGGGTTGTAGCGGTAGAGCTGCCAGTAGCCGCAGTCGACCGCCGCTTTCTCCTCGGACTGGGACTTCGCCATCTTGATGCCGTGGTTGATGCAGGGCGCATAGCAGATGATCAGGGAAGGACCGTGGTAGGCCTCGGCTTCCTTGAGCGCCTTGACGAGCTGGTTCTTGTCCGCGCCCATCGCGCACTGCGCCACATACACGTAGCCGTACGTTGCGGCGATCATGCCCAGGTCCTTCTTCTTGACGCGCTTGCCGCTGGAGGCAAACTTCGCCACCGCGCCGATGGGGGTGGACTTGGACGCCTGTCCGCCCGTGTTGGAGTACACCTCGGTGTCGAGCACGAGCACGTTCACATCCTCGCCGGAGGCAAGAACGTGATCAAGTCCGCCGTAGCCGATGTCATACGCCCAGCCGTCGCCGCCGATGATCCAGAAGGATTTCTTGACGAGGCAGTCCTTGTCGGCGAGCACTTCTTTCACAAGTTCGCCGCAGGTCTTGCAGTCGGTGTGCTGTTCGAGCATCGCAACGAGCGCAGCGGCAGCCGCCTTGCTCGCCTCGGCATCGTCCATGCCGGCGATCCACGCCTCGCATGCCGCCTTGCGCTCGGGCTTGTCCGCCCAAAGCTCAGCGAGCTTTGCGACCTTGTCCTTGAGCGCCGCTCTTCTTGCCTTGTAGGCAAGGTTCATGCCGTAGCCGAACTCGGCGTTGTCCTCGAACAGGGAGTTCGCCCAGGCGGGGCCGTGGCCCTGCCTGTTCACCGTGTAGGGGCAGGTGGGGGAGGAGCCGCCGTAGATGGAGGAGCAGCCCGTCGCATTGGCGATGATCATCCTGTCGCCGAACAGCTGCGTGACCACCTTGACGTAAGGTGTTTCGCCGCAGCCCGCGCATGCGCCCGAGAACTCGAAAAGCGAAGGCGTGAACTGCGATTTCTTGACGTCCGCCATCTTGACCTCGGAAAGGTCCACTTCGGGCAGATCGACGGCGTAGTTCCAGTTCTTCGCCTCGACGCTCTCCAGCTCCTCGAAGGGGGTCATGACGAGCGCCTTGTTGCCCTTCATGCCGGGGCAGACGTCCGCGCAGACGCCGCAGCCCATGCAGTCGAGCGGGGAGACCTGCATGCGGAACTGGTATCCCTTGATGCCCGTGGCAGGTTTTGTATCAAACGTATCGGGTTTTTCGGCACCGTCCGCCACAAGTGCGGGGCGGATGCACGCATGCGGGCAGACGAAGGAGCACTGGTTGCACTGCACGCAGTTTTCCTTGACCCACTTGGGGACCATGACGGCGACGCCGCGCTTTTCGTACTTGGTCGTGCCCGTGGGAACGGAGCCGTCCGCATTGAATGCCGAGGAGGGCAGCTTGTCGCCCTCGAGCGCCAGGATGGGCGCGACGACGTTTTTGAAGTATTCGTTGTCGGCAAGTTTCACCATCTCGGCGCCCTCCGTCGTGGTCGCCCAGCTTGCGGGGATGTCGATCTTGACGAGGTGCTCCTTTGCGGAGTCGATGGCGTCGTAGTTCATCTTCACGACGGCGTCGCCCTTTCTTGCAAAGGACTTGTACGCCATCTTCTTCATCAGATCGACCGCCTCGGTATAGGGCATGATCTGCTCGTTGATGAGGAAGAATGCGGACTGCAGAATGGTGTTCGTGCGGTTGCCGAGGCCCAGCTTTGCCGCCACGGAGATGGCGTCGATGACATAGAGCTTGGCGTGCTTTTTGGCGAGCGCGTTCTTGACCTTGGCGGGCAGGTTGGCGTCCAGCTCCTCCACCGTCGTCCAGGGCGCGTTCAGCAGGAAAGAGCCGCCCTCCTTCAGATCGCTCACCATGTCATAGCGGATGACATAGGAGGGGTTGTGGCAGGCGATGAAGTCCGCCGCGTCGATCAGGTATTCCGACTGGATGGGCGTCTTGCCGAAGCGAAGGTGGGAGACGGTGATGCCGCCCGACTTCTTGGAATCGTAGAAGAAGTACGCCTGCGCATACATGTCGGTGTGGTCGCCGATTATCTTGATGGAGTTCTTGTTCGCACCCACCGTGCCGTCCGAACCCAGGCCGTAGAACTTGCAGCTCGTCGAACCCGCGGGCGCGGCGTCGAACTTTTCGGAGAAATCGAGGGAGGAGTTGGTCACGTCCTCATAGATACCCACGGTGAAGTGGTTCTTGGGGTTCTTCTGCTCCAGGTTCTTGTAGACGGAGAGCACCATCGAGGGGTTGAACTCCTTGGAACCGAGGCCGTATCTGCCGCCCACCACGTCGATGTTCTTCATGCCCTTCTCAAGCAGCGCCGTGCAGACGTCGAGGTAGAGCGGCTCGCCCAGGGACCCGGGCTCCTTCGTTCTGTCGAGCACCGCGATCTTCTTGCAGGTCTTGGGGATCGCCGCAACGAAGGCGTCGGTGACGAAGGGGCGGTACAGGCGCACTTTGATGAGGCCGTACTTCTTGCCCTGCGCGTTGAGCTTGTTGATGGATTCCTCCACCGTCTCTGCGCCCGAACCCATGATGACGATGACCTCTTCGGCATCGGGTGCGCCCACGTAGTCGAACAGGTGATAGCTCCTGCCCGTGAGTGCCGACACCTCGTCCATCATCTCCTGCACGATGGCGGGAGCGGCAAGGTAGTAGCTGTTCGCTGTCTCGCGGTTCTGGAAGTAGGTGTCGCCGTTCTGCGCGGTGCCGCGCTGTACGGGATGCTCGGGGTTGAGGGCGCGTGCGCGGAAATCCGCCACGTCCTTGGCAAGCCCCTTCTTGTCGAAGATCGCCTTCATTTCCTCATAGGAGATGACGTCGATCTTGGAGACCTCGTGTGAGGTGCGGAAGCCGTCGAAGAAGTTGATGAAGGGCACGCGCGCGCGCAGGGTAGAGAGGTGCGCCACGAGCGCAAGGTCCATGACCTCCTGCACCGAGCAGCCCGCGATCATCGCAAAGCCCGTCTGGCGGCATGCCATCACGTCCTGATGGTCGCCGAAGATGTTCAGCGAATGCGCCGCGATCGCGCGCGCCGAAACGTGCATGACCATGGGCAGCAGTTCGCCCGAGATCTTGTACATATTGGGGATCATCAGCAGAAGTCCCTGCGAGGCGGTGTACGTCGTCGTCAGCGCGCCTGCGGCAAGGGAGCCGTGCACCGCGCCGGCGGCGCCGCCCTCTGACTGCATCTCGGCAATGCGCAGTTTCTGCCCCCACATGTTCAGCCTTCCCTGGGTCGCCCATTCGTCCGCCGACTCCGCCATGGGCGAAGAGGGGGTGATGGGGTAGATCGCCGCGACTTCCGAGAAAGCATACGCGACGTGCGATGCGGCGGTATTGCCGTCAATCGTCATCTTGGTCATCGAAAAACCTCCATAAAAAATACGATTTATTCACACTTTTTCTTTCAACCGGATGAAAGAAAAAGTCGTGAGTTCAAAGAAAACTTAGATAGGGCACGCCCCTGCACATTTTTTTTGCCTCCCCTGTGCAGGGAGAGCAATTCTCCTTGCGCAAGGGATGATAGCAAAGGCACATGCTTGCCAAGCGTCATTCAGAGCGGAACGCAGTGGAGCGAAGAGTTACCTGATACGTCGGTCTTAGGGGCAGGGAAATGCAACGAAAATCAGCGCACGCAAAAAGGGCGCTTTTTACACGCACATATGTATTATAAATGTTTTTTGCGGACAAGTCAACCCCCGTTATGAAAAAAATTGCAATTTGCATCAGAAATTTCTGCGATCGCGCGCGCCGCCCGCCGGAACGGGGGGCGCGCGAAAATGCAAGGCTCTGTACAGAGCATGAAAAAAGCGAATCTGCCGCCCGAAAGCCGTTCTGCGGGCAAAGAAATGAGGGTTTTACAAAAATATCACGGCGTTTTCATTGTAAATCGGCAAGCAATTTGGTATAATATGGGAAAATGTTCCGCACATTCCGCGGCTGAAGGCAGCATTTGGGAGCAATATGAAGGCGATCGAATTCAAGGACGTGTCCTTCCGCTATGAAGAGGAAGCGCCGTTCGCCGTAACACATCTGAATTTTTCCGTCGGGGAGGGCGAATTCGTCGCCGTGCTCGGGCACAACGGCAGCGGCAAGTCCACCCTCGCGCGCCTTGCGAACGGACTGCTCACGCCCGACGAGGGCGAGATCAGAGTGCTCGGCACGCTGCTCGGCGATAAAAATTTATACGAGGTGCGCCGGAACGTGGGCGTGGTGTTCCAGAACCCCGACAACCAGACGGTGGCGACCATCGTCGAGGACGACGTCGCCTTCGGGGCGGAGAATGTGGGGCTCCCCCGCGAGGAGATCGGGCGGCGCATCGATTTTGCGCTGCGCGCCGTCGGCATGCAGGACTTCCGCACCGCCACCGTCGCGCGCCTTTCGGGCGGGCAGAAACAGCGCATCGCCATCGCGGGCGTGCTCGCCTTAAAGCCCAGGATCGTCATTCTGGACGAATCCACCGCCATGCTCGATCCGCGCGGGCGGCGGGAGATCGTGGAAGTCGTCACCCGTCTCAACAAGGAAGAGGGCATCACCGTGGTGCTCATCACCCACTTCATGGAGGAGGCGCTGCTTGCCGACCGCGCCGTCGTCATGAACCGCGGCGAGCTTGTCATGCAGGGAACGCCGCGCGAGATCTTCGAGCGGCGGGAAGACCTTGTCACATACAACCTTGCGCTGCCCCGCATCGGCGTCATCTGTGAGACGCTGCGCGCGGGCGGCATGGACGTCGGGGATACGCTGGACGCGGGGACGCTCGCGGAGGAGATCGCAAAATGCGTATCGTAGCCGAGCACCTCTCCTATACCTACAATGCGAAATCGCCCTTCGAGACGGCGGCGCTCAAAGATGTCTCCCTCACCATCGAGGAGGGGGAATTTTTCGGGATCATCGGGCACACGGGCAGCGGCAAGTCCACCTTTGTGCAGCACCTGAACGGGTTGCTGCGCCTGCCCTCCTCCATGAAGAAGTACCGCCCCAAAAAGCCCAAAAAGGGGCAGGCGCCTCTCCCCGCCACCGTGCTGAAGGTGGGGGACTTCGACCTCACCGACAAAAAGACAAATTTCCGCGCCCTCAGAAGGAGCGTGGGAATGGTCTTTCAGTACCCCGAATATCAGTTATTTGCCGAGACGGTGCGCGACGACGTGGCGTTCGGGCTGAAGAATTTTTCCGAAGAAAAGCTGACGGACGAGGAGCTCGATTCCGCCGTGCGCGCCGCGCTCGAGGTGGTGGGGCTGGACTTCGATGAACTCAAGGATAAATCCCCGTTCGAGCTGTCGGGCGGGCAGAAACGGCGCGTCGCCATCGCGGGCGTCATCGTCACCCGTCCCGAGGTGCTCGTCCTCGACGAACCCGCCGCGGGGCTGGACCCTCTGGGCAAGCGCGAGATCATGGAACTTTTGCACAGGCTGCACCGCGAGTGGTGCAAGACGGTGGTCATCGTCTCGCACGACATGGACGAAATTTCCGAAAACTGCACGCGGGCGGCAGTGTTCGCGGACGGGCGCGTCGAGTGCGTGCTGCCCCCGCGCGAGCTGTTCCGCCATGCGCAGCGGCTGACGGAGCTGGGGCTGGACGTGCCCCTCACGGCAAAGCTGTGCGCGCTTTTGCAGGAGCGCGGCATCGAAATCGACTGTGATTTTACGGTGCAGGATTTCTGCGCGAAGGTGCTCGATTATGCGCGCTCCCATCCGAAACAAGGAGGGGGCAGGGCATGAAAGACGTCTCCTTCGGGCAGTTCTATCCCGTCGATTCCTTTGTCCACCGCCTCGACCCGCGGCTCAAGATATTGTTTCTCATCGCGTATATCGTGGCGATCTTTCTGGCGACCAACTTCTACGGGCTGGCGGCGTGCGCCGCCGTGCTGCTGCTCACCGTCGTCGCGGCGCACATCCCCCTGGGGAAGGTGCTGCGCGCCGTGCGCGGCGTCACATTTTTGGTGCTGTTCACCGCCGCGCTCAACGTGCTCTTTTACGGCGGCGAGACGGTGTACTGGGAGTGGGGCATCTTTTGCGTCTCCTTCGAGGGCATCATCTTCTCCGTCTTTCTGGCGCTGCGGCTGGTGCTGCTCGTCGTGTGTTCCTCGCTGCTCACCTATACCACCACGCCCGTGTCGCTCACGGACGGGGTGGAGAGCCTGCTCACCCCCCTCAAGTGGATCAGGCTGCCCATTCACGAGCTGGCGCTCGTCATGAGCATCGCGCTGCGCTTTATCCCCATCCTGACGGACGAGACGCAGCGCATCAGGAACGCGCAGATGGCGCGCGGCGCCGATTTCGAGAGCGGGGGCATCATCAAAAAGGTGAAGGCGACCATTCCCATTCTCGTGCCGCTGCTCCTGTCCGCCTTCCGCCGTGCCGACGAGCTGGGCGACGCGATGGACGCACGCTGTTATACGGGCGGAAAACACCGCACGAAATACAAGAAACTGCGCTTTACGTGGCGCGACGCCGTCGCCTTTCTGGTGGGAGCGGCGCTCGTCACGGGGGTGGTGCTCATGCGCATCTACCTGAGCGCGCCCTACTGAGGTGCGCCATGCGTTATGTGCTTGAGGTCGCCTACGACGGAACGGAGTTTGCGGGTTCGCAGCGGCAGAACAATGCGCGCACGGTGCAGGGCGAGCTGGAGCGGGCGGCGCGGCAGGTGTTCGGCGTGCCCACGCGCGTCGTGCTCAGCGGCAGAACGGACGCGGGCGTGCATGCGGCGGCGCAGCTCGCCCAACTGGACGCGGATACGCCCGTTCCCGCGCACAAGCTTGCCGAAGTGCTCAGCCGCGTTCTTCCCGACGACGTGAAGGCGATGAGGAGCGCCGCGGCGCCCGAGGGGTTCGACTGCACGCGCGCCGTCCGCAAAAAGACGTACTGTTACCGCTTTTACTGCGCGCGCACGGCGCACCCGCTGCTCGCCCGCTATGCGGCGCGGCTGGAGGGGACGCCTGATCTCGCCCGCATGCGCGCCGCCTGCGCCCTTCTGGAGGGGGAGCACGACTTTGCGGCATTCCGCGCGACGGGGTCCTCCGCAAAGACGACGGTGCGCACCATTTGCTCGATCGGCATCGGCGCGCTGACGGCATGCGGGGTACCCATGTACGAGATACGGGTCACGGGAAAGGGGTTTCTCTACAACATGGTGCGCATTCTCGCGGGCGAGCTGTATGCGATCGGCTGCGCCCTTGCGGACATGGACGACATTGCGGCGGCATTCGCAACGGGGGAACGGGCAAGGCTGTACCGGACGCTCCCCGCCTGCGGGCTGACGCTGGAACAAGTTGACTGCGGCATACCGCTGTTTGAAGAATAAGGAGTCATTATGGAACTGTTTGATTGGTTTAACGTCGTGCAGATATTTACAGAGTACTTCACGGTCGCGCAGGTGTCCACCGCCGCCGAGTATATCGAAGTTCTCCGCCGTATTCTGTACATCAGCATCAGCGTCGCGGGCGGCATCTATCTTGTCTGCCTCATATTCGGCGGCATCGGCATGCACACGATGGCAAAGAAGGTGGGCATGAAACACAGCTGGCTCGCCTTCCTGCCCCTTGCCAACACCTGGTATGCGGGAAAGCTTGCGGGCGAGACGCAGCTGTTCGGGCAGAAGATGAAACGCGTGGGATTGTATGCGATGCTCACCGAGATCGTATATGTCGCCATCAACGTCTTTGCGCTGATCGTTACGTTTGCGCTCTACCAGCCGGATTATTTTGCGGGGAATACCAGCGATAGCGGTGCGCTTGTCAGCGTCTACCTGAATATTGACAACATCCCCTTGGAACTGCGCTGGCTGACGACGGCGGATATCGTCTTGAATGTGCTCAACACCATCTCCTACCTCTTCCTCATCTTCTTCATGTGCGTGTTGTTCTACGCCTTCTTCCGCAAGTACTATGCGCGCGGGCCCTTCCTGATGACCTTCATGAGCGCCTTTCTTCCCTTCCGCGGCATCGTCATCTTTGCCGTGCGCAACAATACGCCCGTCGATTACGAGGCGTACATGCGCAGGCGCATGGAGCAGTATGCCCGCACCCGCCAGGGCTATGGGCAGGGCGGCCCCTACGGAGGGGGTTACGGCGGACAGGGCGGCTATGATGCCGACGGCAACGCGGCGGGCGGCTACGGGCAGAGTGCGCCCGCGGACGATCCCTTCTCCGATTTCGGGGATGCGCCCGCGCCTTCGGACGGCGCCTCTTCGGGCGGCTCCGGTCAAGGCGGCGGCAACGATCCCTTCCCCGATTTCTGATCGCAGGGCGGCTTTTCCGTTTGGAAAAACCGCCTTATTTTTTGCGAAAAAGCATTTACAATTGCGCAAAGGGGTGCTATAATATAAATGAAATTTATATCGGACATAAGGAAGGAACAGATGTTAAAATCTGTACTTATAATCATATCATGAACGATCTGATCAGCGCCATCGCCACGGGCAGCGGGGCGGCGGGCGTCGCCATCGTGCGCATGAGCGGCGCGCTCGCGCTGGAAACGGCAAAAAAGATGTTCTCCCGCAAGGGGGAATTTACCCCCAATATGATGTATGCGGGCGTCATCGATGCGGGCGATTTCCGCGATTTCGGCATGTGCGTGTATTTCCGCGCGCCCAGGTCGTTCACGGGCGAGGACGTGGTGGAACTGCACTGCCACGGCGGCACGCAGATCGCGCGCGGGGTGCTGCAGCGCACGCTCGATCTGGGCGCCCGCCTTGCGGAGCGCGGCGAATTTACAAAGAGGGCGTACCTCAACGGCAAGCTCTCCCTCTCCGCCGCCGAGGGGCTGGGGGAGATGATCTCCGCCTCCTCGCAGGCGCAGGTGCGCGCGGGGTATCTTCTGTACAGCGAGACGCTCACCGGACTGGGTACGGCGCTGCAGGCGCAGCTCACCGAGTGCCTCGCGCAGGTGGACGCCGACCTCGACTATCCCGAGGAGGACCTGAACGCCGCCTCCCGCGCGCAGATCGCGGCGCGGCTGAAGGGCGTGGAAGGGGAGCTTTCTTCGCTCGTCGGGCAGTATGCGGCGGGCAGAAAGATCGCGTCGGGCGTGCGCGTCGCCATCGTCGGCGCGCCCAACGCGGGCAAAAGTTCGCTGCTCAACGCGCTGCTGGGGTACGAGCGCGCCATCGTATCGGACATTCCGGGGACGACGCGCGACATCAACGAGGGCACGATCTCCCTGCACGGGGTCAACTTTTTGCTGACGGACACGGCGGGGCTGCGCGAGAGCAGCGACGCGGTGGAGCGCGAGGGGGTGCGCCGCGCCAAGGCGGCGATCGAGGGCGCAGACGTCATCGTCTGGCTCAGGGACGAGGCGCCCGCACCCGCATTTCCCGCGGGGACGCCCGTCATCACGGTGGGCGCCAAGAGCGATCTTGCGCGCAAAAAGGACTGCGACGTGGTGCTCTCCTCCCGCACGGGCGAGGGGTTGGACGCGCTCAGGGCGCTGCTCTATGAGCGGGGATTCGGCAGGGAGAACGACGGCGCCTTTCTCCTGTCCGAGCGGCACGTGCGCGCGCTGCAACAGGCACTTGCGGCGGTGCGGGCGGCGCAGGCGGCGGTGAACACCTGTCCGCCCGAACTGTATGCGGAGGACATCCGCCGCGCGTGGCAGGCGCTGGGCGCCATTTCGGGCGAGACGGCGAACGAGCGCGTCATCGACGAAATTTTCAGCAAATTCTGCGTCGGAAAGTGAGAGAGCGAAAGAGGTGCGGAGAGCGGGCAAACGCTGTGGGCGCGCGGGGCGCGCGAAAAAGGAGAGAGCAAACGTATGGTCAATCTGGAACTCTACAAGGTATTTTACACGGTGGCGCGCTGCGGAAGCCTGACCAAGGCGGCGGAGGAACTGTACATTTCCCAGCCCGCCGTCTCGCAGGCGATCAAACAGCTCGAGACGCAGCTCGGCACGCCGCTGTTCAACCGTCTGCACAAGGGCATGGAGCTCTCCAAACAGGGGGGCGAACTCATCTTTGCGGACGTGGAAAAGGCGCTGCGCCTGCTCAGTGGTGTGGAGGATAAGCTCTCCGAACTCAAACACAGCGCCACGGGCACATTGCGCATCGGCGCGTCCGAGACCATTTTCCAATATATCCTCTCGGATAAGATCGTCGCCTATCACAAGCAGTATCCGCAGGTGAAGATCGATCTCATCTCCGACGTATCCCCGCGCATCATCGAACTGCTCAAGACGGACAAGTGCGACGTAGGGTTCCTCAATCTGCCCTTCGAAACGGACGAGAGCATCGTCATCACCGATTCGGTCGCCCTCCTGAATGACGTATTCGTTGCGGGCGAGGCGTTCTCGCAGCTCAAGGGGAAGGAGCTTTCGGTGTGGGATCTGCAGGCATATCCGCTGCTGCTGCTCGAACAGAACACGGTGGCGCGGGCGGCGGTCGATCACTTTGCCGAGAGCCTGGGCGTCAGGCTGCGCCCTGCCGTCGAGGTGGGGAGCTGGGACTTCATGAAGATGCTCGTCACCGATGGCATGGGCATCGGGTGCCTGCCGCGCGAATATGCCCTGCGCCGCCTGCGCGACGGCGAGCTGTTTGAGCTGAACGTCAAGCCCGCCATGCCCTCGCGTTCGGTGGGGCTGGCGCTGCCCAAGAACGCCAACATTCCCTTTTCCCTGCGCGCCTTCATCAACCTGCTGCACAGGGAGCGCTGAAATGTACACCCTTCTCACGGGCGCATGCGGCGGACTGGGCGGCGCGTTCGCGCGGCTGCTCGCGCAGCGCGGGGAGGCGCTCTTTCTCACGGGGCGCAGCGAGGAACGGCTGAAGGCGCTCGCAAAACAGCTTTCAGAAAAATATCCCGCGCTGCCCGTGCTCACCTTTGCCTGTGACCTTGCCGACAGTGCGCAGCGCAGCGCGCTGTTTGCATATGCGGACGGGTCGGGCGTGCGCTTTTCCCGCCTTGTCTACGTCGCGGGCATCGACACGCAGAAGGCGTTTGAACGGTATACCGAGGAAAAGCTCGTCATGCAGACGCGCGTCAACCTCGAGGGGGCGGCGTCCCTCGCCCGCTGCGTATTCGAGCGCCGCGGCGAAGGCAGGTGTGAAATGCTTGCCGTGGGCAGCATGTCGGCTGCCGTGCCCATGCCCTATTTTGCCCTGTACAGTGCGACTAAAAAGGGGCTGGAACAGTTCTTTGTCGCCCTGCGCGAGGAATGGAAGGGGCGCGCGAACGTCACCGTCGTGCTGCCCGGAGGCATTCCGACGAGGGAGGACATCAAGGAAAATATCGCCTCGCACGGCTGGTTCGGCAGGGTGTCCGCGCTCCCGCCCGAGGTGGTAGCACAGCGCGCTTTGCGCGCGGTTTTCAAAAACCGCCGCCGCGTCGTCATCGGGTTCTGGAACAAACTGCTGCACGCCCTGATGCACTGCGTGCCGCTCGCCTGGAAACTTGCATATATCAAAAAGGTCTGGTCCAAAACGGAAAAGGACGCATTCTGACTGTTTTACAGGGGAAAGGGGACCTCCTGTATCCCCCCTTAAAACAAGTGTTAAGGGGGCAGGGAATGGCGCACTTCAAAAGTTTTTTTCTGCAAAAACGGGACGCGAAAGCGTCCCGTTTTTGCATACGTATTGTATTTTTTTGTGCCATGATACATAAAAATGTTGGAGCAAGTTCCCTCACCCCAACATTTATTTTAGAGTCTTTTTTGGTACAAAATTCCCTGTCGCCGCCGTGTGCCAAGAAAAATATTGTCATGCGCGGCGAGGATATTCATATCATACCGCCATATGCAGGGTTGGCGGCTGCGTGTTCTCGGGCAGCCCGTCTGCGTGCTCACTTTTTCTTTTTTTTGATCTCTTCTTCCTCCTCGGCGGTGGAAAAGGAGAAGGCGATGTGCTCGCTGCGCGAGATCAGGTCTTTGGCGAACGTCTCATACAGCGTGTCCTTGATGACGATCGCCATGTACCTGGTTTTCGCGTCCTCGAAGTAGACGACAAGGCGGTTGGCGCCCTTGAACAGATGGACGGAGGAGATGGCCGAAAGGGGAGACTTGCTGCGCACAAAGCCAAAGACGAGCGTCAGCTCCCTGTCCGTCAGCACATATTCGGAGCGCACGAACATGGCGACGATGAGAATGGCGAGCGCGCCGCTCACGCCGTAGAGCAGGGCGAATTTCAGCCATTCGAGCGCATTGCCGAGGCTGCCCGCGCGCAGGAAGTCGGCAAACTGCCAGGTGGTCAGCCCGATCGCCGCAAGGCAGAGCGCCAGCCCCGCAAGGAGCACGGCAAGCGTCAGCGCGGTAAAGCGGAAGCGGTAGCGCGTTCCCGGGCGGGAGGGGCGGTCGTTTTGCCGTATGCTGCGCACGGGCGTCTCGGGGGGCGCCGGCAGTTCGGGGGCGATCACCTCGGGCGCATCGGAAGAGTTAAGATGGTTGCGTTCGTCTTTCATGCAAACAGTATAGCAAATTCCCGTATAAAAAGCAAGGGGGCGCGCCGTATCCTGTAAAATTTTCATGGGCGGGCAGGAATTTCCCGAAACTTTTTTGCACAAAGGCGCGCCAACTTTCGCCGAATGCTTGAAAAATCGGGCGAAATCCGATATAATGGTGTCAATATACACACGGGAGGGCGGGCATGGTCAAGCTCATCAGAAAGGGCGTCTATTACATGGACGGCCGCATCGTCAAGGAATCGCAGGCATTTTTCACTTCGGACAAAAAGGAACAGGCGGTCAGGAACACGCTGTCCTATGCGATCTTAAAGGCGCACAACGTCGGCGACGAGGAAAATCTGCGGCTGAAGTTCGATGCGATCGCCTCGCACGACATCACCTACGTCGGCATCGTTCAGACGGCGAAGGCGAGCGGGCTGACGCAGTTCCCCATTCCCTACACGCTCACCAACTGCCACAATTCTCTGTGCGCGGTGGGCGGCACCATCAACGAGGACGACCACGTGTTCGGCCTTTCGGCGGCAAAAAAGTACGGCGGCGACTATGTGCCCGCGCACCTTGCCGTCATCCACCAATACATGCGCGAGTGCGCGGCGAAGTGCGGGGCGATGATTCTCGGCTCCGATTCGCACACCCGCTACGGCGCGCTCGGTACGCTCGCCGTGGGCGAGGGCGGCCCCGAGCTTGTCAAACAGCTCCTGAAACAGACCTATGACATCAGACGTCCCGAAATTGTCGCCGTCTACCTGAAGGGCAAGCTCAGAAGGGGGGTGGGGCCGCAGGACGTGGCGCTCGCCCTCGTCAAAGCTACGTTCGCGAGCGGGTTCGTCAAGAACAAGATCTTAGAGTTCGTCGGTCCCGGCATCGCCAACCTCACCATGGACCAGCGCATCGGCATCGACGTGATGACGACGGAGACCACCTGCCTTTCCAGCATCTGGGAGACGGACGAGAAGACGCGCGAGTACCTCAAAGAGCACGGCAGGGAGGAGGACTATCGCGAGCTGAAGGCCGCGCAGCCCGCCTACTATGACGCCGCCGTGACCATCGATCTCTCGCGCGTCGAGCCGATGATCGCGCTGCCCTTCCATCCCTCCAACGCCTACACCATCCGTGAATTTCTTGCCGACCCGCTCCCCCTTCTCAAAAAGGCGGAGGAGCAGGGCAGGGCGATCAGGGGGGACGATTCGTTCACCCTCACCGACAAAGTGGTGGACGGCAAGGTCTACGTGACGCAGGGCATCATCGCGGGCTGCGCGGGCGGCGGCTACGAAAACATTGCGGAGGCCGCCGAGATTTTGCGCGGGAAGAGCGTCGGAACGGGCGAATTTTCGCTCAGCGTCTATCCCGCCTCCCAGCCCGTATACAAGGCGCTCGTCGATGCGGGTTATGTCTCGGCGCTCATGGAATCGGGCGCCGTCGTCAAGACGGCGTTCTGCGGCCCCTGTTTCGGCGCGGGCGACGTGCCCGCCAACAACGGGCTGTCCGTCCGCCATACGACGCGCAACTTTGAAAATCGCGAGGGCAGCAAGCCCGCGCAGGGACAGCTTGCGGCGGTGGCGCTCATGGACGCGCGTTCCATTGCGGCGACGGCGGCGAACGGCGGCGTGCTTACCTCCGCCCTCGATTACGAGTACAACAGGCGTGTCAAAAAGTATAAATACGACGGCAATATCTACAAAAACCGCGTCTATCACGGCATCGGAAAGCCGGATCGGAGCGCGGAACTTGTGTACGGCCCCAACATCGCCGACTGGCCCGAGCAGATCGCGCTGGGCAGGCACCTGCTCATCAAGGTGGTGTCCGCGCTCACCGATCCCGTCACGACGACGGACGAACTCATCCCCTCGGGTGAGACGAGTTCCTACCGCTCCAACCCCATGAAACTTGCTGAGTTTGCGCTCTCGCGGAAGGACCCCGGCTATGTGGAACGCGCCAAGGCGGTGGCGGCGGACGAGGCGGAGCGCCGCGCAAACGGTTCGCTGCCCGAGGGCGTGCTCTCCGAGCTGGGCGCCCTGCGCATAGAGGAGGGGACCATCTACGGCAGCGCCGTCGTCTCCGTCAAGCCGGGCGACGGTTCGGCGCGCGAACAGGCGGCGTCCTGCCAGCGCGTGCTGGGCGGCGTCGCCAACATCTGCAGGGAGTACGCCACCAAGCGCTACCGCTCCAACCTGATCAACTGGGGCATGCTGCCCTTCACCTGTGCGCAGGGCGCCTTCCACGTGGGGGACTATCTCTACATCCGCAACATTGCGGAGGGGATCGCCGCGGGCGAGGAGCGCTTCGTCGCCACGCTGATCTCGGGCGGAAAGGCGCGCGACGTCGTGCTGGAGACGGGCACGCTCACGCCGCAGGAGCGCAAGATTCTGCTGGCGGGGTGCCTGATCAATTATAACAAGGAGCTTTCCAGGTGAACTGCCGTTTTGACGGCGTCGTCGATCTCTCGCCCTATCCGCGGCCGGAACCGCTGACGCAGCAGGAAAAGGAGGAGGCGATCGACGCCCTTTTGAAGTGGCTCCTGCGCGAGCGCGGCATGATCGCGGCGTTCAGCGCCACACCGCAAAAAAAGCGCGCGCTCGTGCGCGGCTACATGAACGAGCGCCCCGCGCACCCCATTCCGCAGGATATAATCGCCGTGCAGGACAGGCTTTTCTGGACGGAGACGCTGGAGCGCGGCATCGTCGATCCCGCCTCCTTTCCCGCTGCGGACGGCATCTCTCTCTGGCAGGGGGACATCACGCGGCTGGCGGCGGACGGCATCGTCAACGCCGCCAACAAGGGGCTTTTGGGGTGCTTTCTGCCCAACCACAACTGCATCGACAACGTCATCCATTCGGCGGCGGGTATGCAGCTGCGCGACGACTGCGCCAAGCTCATTGCCGCGCAGGGGCATGAGGAGGAGTGCGGCGACTGCAAGCTGACGCGCGCCTACAATCTTCCAAGCCGCTATGTGCTGCACACGGTGGGGCCGATGATCCGCCGCGAGGTGACGAAGGAGGACCGCGCCATGCTGCGTTCCTGCTACACCTCCTGCCTCGACACGGCGGAGGAGGCGGGGCTTTCCTCGCTCGCCTTCTGCTGCATTTCGACGGGAGTGTTCAGCTTTCCGCAGGCGGAGGCGGCGGAGATCGCGACGGGCGCGGTCAAGCGCTGGAAGGTGCGCCACCCCGGGAACAAGATGCACGTCATCTTCAACACCTTTCTCGATTCGGACACGGCGATCTATCAAAATATCTTAAAGCATCTTTGAAGGGCGGGAGCGGTGTTTGCCGCTCCCGTATCCGTATTTATATGACAGGGAGGAGAGAGATGGACTACGTGATCGCGCTGGACGCGGGCACGACGAGCGTGCGCGCCTTCGTGTACGACCTTGCGGCAAGGCGGTTCGTCTACCGCGCGCAGCAGGAGGTGGGGCAGAGCTTTCCCCGCGCCGGCTGGGTGGAACAGGACGCGGAGGAAATTTACTACAAGGCGGCATACGTGCTCAACGACTGCCTGCGCTTTGCAGGCGAAAAAACGGTTGCGGGTGTGGGTCTTGCCAATCAGCGCGAGACCACCGTCCTGTGGGACAGGGAGACGGGCGAGCCGGTCTGCCCCGCCATCGGCTGGCAGTGCCGCCGCACGAGCGACTGGTGTGCTGCCCTCGACGAGGGGACCAAGCGCCTCGTTACGGAGCGCACGGGGCTGGTGCCGGACGCCTATTTCTCGGCGAGCAAGATCCGCTGGGACCTCGACCATATCCCCGCGGCGCGCAGCCTGCTCGCGCGCGGCAGGCTGTGCGCGGGCACGGTGGACAGCTGGCTGCTGTTCAAGCTGACGCAGGGCCGCTCCTTCGTGACGGACGTCACCAATGCCTCGCGCACCATGCTCTTCAACCTGCATACGCTCGACTGGGACAACGAGCTGCTCGCGCGTTTTGAGATCCCGCGCTCCATCCTTCCCGAGGTGCGCGCATGCGATGCGCGCTTGGGCGAAATGCCCACGCGGGACGGCTTTTTGCCCCTTGCGGGATTGGCGGGCGACCAGCAGGCGGCGCTCATCGGACAGGGGTGCCTGAACGCGGGCGAAGGGAAGGTGACGTATGGAACGGGACTGTTTCTGCTCTTCAACACGGGGGAGGCGCCCCTCGCCTCGCACAGCGGTCTGGTGACGACGGTGGGCTTTTCGCTGGACGGCAAAACGGCGTATGCGCTCGAGGGCAGCGCCTTTCACGCGGGCAGCGCCGTGCAGTGGCTGCGCGACGGCGTGGGGCTGATCGTCAATGCTGCCGAGACGGAGCAGCTCGCCGCAAGCGTTCCCGACAGCGGCGGCGTTTGCTTTGTGCCCGCCTTCACGGGGCTGGGCGCACCCCATTGGAACGCGCAGGCACAGGCGCTCTTTTCGGGCATCACGCGCGGGACGACGCGCGCCCACCTCGTGCGCGCCGTGCTGGAGAGCATCGCCTTCGAGGCGCGCGAGCTTGCGGACTGCATGCGGGAGGACGGCGTGAACATCTGCGCCGTGCGCTGCGACGGCGGCGCGTCCGCAAATGATTTTCTCATGCGCTTTCAGGCGGACCTTCTGAACCTCGCCGTGGACAGGCCCGCCGAGCTTGAGAGCACCGCGTTGGGCGCGGCGATGCTGTGCGCGCTCTCCCTCGGCCTTGCCGACGTGGGCGAACTGCCCTCCATGCGCCGCGCGGGACAGGTTTTTGCACCCGATCCCGCCCTGCACGCGCAGCGCGAGCGGGAGTACGAGGCATACCGCCTTGCCGTACGCCGCGCGATCCTGCAATAAAATTTTTGCACAAACAGGCGCCCCGACCGTTCTAAACGGTCGGGGCGCTTTGATATGATAACGCATATGAAGGTCTATCTTGTCACACGTGCGTTTTTTACCTTCCGCGGGGAGGCGGGCTATGCGCTCGGCCTCGCGGGCATGAACTGTCTCGAGCGCATGCGCGCGAGGCTGGGTGCGGAAGTTGTGGACGGGGCGCCGCCCGCGGGCGAAAAGCTCGTTCTGTACCCCGTGTTTCCCTTCCTGACGCGGGAGGGGCTGGAGCAGTTTCTCTGCGTGCACACGGGCAGTCTGCGCTTTGCGGGCGGCTTTCTGGAACGGGGCGGGGCGTTCCGCGAGGGGAGCGACCCCGATGCGGGGATGTACACCCTCGCCGACTATGCCGCCATGCGCGTGCGCGCCTTCCGCGAGAGCGCGCTCTTCCATGCGCAGCAGGGCGCCCTTGTGGAGGAGGGGGCGCAGGTCGATCTTACGGCAAAGCTCGGGCGGGGAGCGCTCGTGCGGCGCGGCAGCGTCGTGCGCGGGAACAGCGTGGTCGGCGAGGACGCCGTGATCGAGGACAGCTACCTCGAGGACAGTGTTGTGGGCGCGGGGACGCACGTCATGAGCAGCCGCCTCGTCTCGGCAAAGGTGGGCAAGCGCTGCACCGTCGGGCCGTATGCCTCGCTGCGCCCCGCAACGCAGGCGGGGGACGATGTGCGCATCGGCGCGTTCGTCGAATGCAAGAACGCGCGCATCGGCGAGGGCTGCAAGCTCGCGCACCTCGCCTATGTGGGGGACGCCGACCTTGCGCAGAACGTCAACGTGGGCTGCGGCGTCGTGTTCGTCAACTACGACGGAAAGCGCAAATCCCGCACCCGCGTCGGGAAAGGCTCCTTTCTGGGGAGCAACTGCAACCTCGTCGCCCCCCTGCGCGTGGGGGAGGGCTGCTTTGTTGCCGCGGGCACCACGCTCACGCGCGACCTGCAGGACGGGGACTTCTGCATCGGCAGGAGCCGCGAGAGTATCAAGCCGGGCGGCGCGGCAAAATATCTCGGTCATACGTAACATGCATCACCTTTTTGCGGACGGCGGGCATAGGATGGAAGTGCGCTGCCGCGCGGGGAGGTGCTATGAAGTATTTCGGAACGGACGGCTTTCGCGGCGGGGCGAACGAATCGCTCACCGCCATCCACGCCTTTCGGGTGGGAAGATTTCTGGGGCGCCACTTCGCGCGGGGAAAGCGCCCCCGCATCGCGGTGGGCAAGGATACCCGTCTCTCCTCCTACGCCTTTGAATATGCGCTCGCGGCGGGCGCGGCGGCGTCGGGGGCGGACGTGTACCTGCTGCACGTCACCACCACGCCCTCCGTCTCCTATGTCGTGCGCACGGAGGGGTTCGACTGCGGGGTGATGATCTCGGCGAGCCACAACCGCTTTTCGGACAACGGCATCAAGCTGTTCGGCGGCGACGGCGAAAAGCTGCCCGAGGAGACGCTCGCCCTCGTCGAGGACTATCTCGACGGCGGAACGCTCCCCCTCGCTACGGGGGCGGACATCGGGCGCACGGTGGACTTTGTGGCGGGCAGGAACCGCTATCTCGCCTACCTTCTCTCGCTGCCGCGCGTCTCCTTCCGCGGCCTGCGGGTGGGGCTGGACTGCGCCAACGGGAGCGCCTGGGCGCTCGCCAAGACGGTGTTTGACGCCCTCGGCGCGCAGGTGCGGTGCATCGGCGTCTCCCCCGACGGGACGAACATCAACGAGGGGTGCGGCTCCACCCATCCCGAAGGGCTGTGCGAGTTGGTGCGCCTGCACGCTCTGGACATCGGCTTTGCCTTTGACGGGGATGCCGACCGCTGCATCTGCGTGGATGAGCGCGGGGAGATCGTGGACGGCGACGGCATCCTGTGGGTGTGCGCCAAGGATATGGCGGAACGCGGCGTTCTGGGCAGCGGCGGCGTGGTGACAACGCTCGTCTCCAACGGGGGACTCTCGCGCGCGCTCGAGCGCATGGGCGTCGTCTGCACCCGCACGCAGGTGGGGGATAAGTACGTCTATGAGGAGATGGTGCGCAGGGGCGCGCTGCTGGGCGGCGAACCGTCCGGGCACATCGTGCTGCGCAAATACGCCACGACGGGCGACGGCATCCTCACCGCCCTGAAGGTCGCCGAGCTTGTTCTTGCGCGCAAGTGCCCGCTCTCCTTCCTGACGCGCGGCTATGTGCCGCTCGCGCAGAAAAAACGCGACGTCCCCGTGGCGAACGGCGCCGCCGTCGTGCAGAGCGAGGGGGTGCGAGCCGCCGTTGCGAAGGCGCAGGAGGCGGGCGTGCGCATGGTGGTGCGCGCATCGGGTACGGAGCAGGTCGTGCGCATCCTCGCGGAGGGGGACGAGGAGGAGGCGGAGCGGGCGGTGCGCCTTGCGGAACGGGCAGTGCGCGAGAGCGCGGAGGCACTGTGATGTGCGGCATCGTCGGCTATCTTGGCACTGCGCCCGCCGCGCCCGTCCTCATCGACGGGCTGGAAAAACTCGAATACCGCGGCTATGATTCGGCGGGCATCGCCCTCATGTCGGAGGGAAAGCTCGCCGTTGTCAGGCGGAAAGGGAGGGTCGCGGAACTTGCCTTCGCCCGCACGATGCAAGGAGATCTCGGCATCGGCCACACGCGCTGGGCAACGCACGGCGCTCCCTGCGAGCGCAACGCGCATCCCCATCGCTGCGGGAAGATCTGCCTCGTGCACAACGGCATCATCGAGAATGCCGCCTCCCTCCGCGCGGCGTGCGAGGCGCGCGGCGAGGCGTTCTCCTCGGATACGGACAGCGAGGTCGCCGCACACCTCATCGACGGGTTGTACCGGAAGGAGGGGGACCTTCTGCGGGCGGTGAAAGGGGCGGCGGGGCAGCTCGTCGGCTCCTATGCCTTTGCCGTGCTCGCCGAAGGGGAACGGCAGATCGTCTGCGCGCGCATGCACAGTCCGCTCATCGTCGCCGAGGGTGCGGACGGCGTGTTTGCTGCGAGCGATCTCGCCGCCGTCCAGGCGGAAGGGCGCACCGCCTACGTGCTCGAGGACGGGGACTTCGCCCGCCTGACGGACGGGGGAGTGGAGCTGTTCGATGGCGCGCTCTCTCCCGTGGCGCGGGAGGCGGTTCCGCTGGGGTGCGAGGAGCCTGCGCCCGATGCGGGGGCATTCCGGCACTTCATGCGCAAGGAGATCGATGAGGTGCCGCAGGCCGTGCAAAACAGCATTCCCGACCTGTCAAAGCCGGAGTTTTCCGACCTCTGCAAAGTACTATGTCAGACACAGTACCTGCATATTGTGGCGTGCGGCACGGCATATCACAGCGGATTGTGTATGAAACACGCCGCCGAATTGTTCGCCAGGGTGCCCACGCAGGTCAGCATTGCCAGCGAATACCGCTATGCGGACCCGATCGTGCCGCCCCGCACGCTGACGATCGCCGTCAGTCAAAGCGGGGAGACGGCGGATACGCTCGCCGCCGCGCAGCTTGCGAAGGAGAAGGGTTCCCGCCTTCTCGCCGTCACCAACGTCGCCCACTCCTCGCTCACCCGCCTTGCCGACTTCGTGCTCCCGACGCACGCGGGCAGGGAGGTGGGCGTCGCGGCGACCAAGAGTTTCAATGCCCAGCTCGCCGTGCTCTATGCGCTTGCCGCGCGGCTCGCGCTTGCGCGGGGGCGGCGTGCGCCGACGCTCGCGGGGCTGCCCACGCTCGCCGAAGAGACGCTCGTAAGATGCGGGCGCATCGGCGCGTGGACGCCCTACTTTCAGGGGGCGCGCAGCGTGTTCTTTCTCGGGCGGGGAGCGGACCGCTGCGCGGCGCTCGAGGGCAGCCTCAAGCTCAAGGAGATCAGCTACCTTCCCAGCGAGGGATATGCGGCGGGGGAGCTCAAGCACGGCACGCTCGCCCTGGTGGACAATGCCACGCCCGTCGTCGCCCTCGCCTGCGACAGGGCGCTCGCGGATAAGACGATGAACGCCGTGCACGAGGTGTATGCGCGGGGCGCGCCGGTCTTTCTCGTCACGCCCTTTGAAGAGCTTTATCATGCGCGCGAGGTCACGGCGTCCGTCCTTTTGCCGCGCTGCGAACCTGCCTTCTCGCCCATTCTCTCGGTCATCCCGCTGCAACTGCTCGCCTATCATGTCTCCCTTGCGCTGGGGCGCGACCCCGATAAGCCGAGGAACCTTGCAAAATCTGTCACGGTGGAATAGCGCCGCCCGTTTGCGGGAGGAAAGGATTCGCCCAAATGCCGTGCAGAACGCCGCGCCGCCGCAACAAAAAAGCCGAGGCTCTCCTCGGCTTTTCTCTTGTGGTGTTTGATCGCATGTTTGCGTTGACGCGGGAGACAACCCTCCCGCCCCTGCGGGGCACCGTCTCACGCAAGTAGACCTTGCGCTTGGTCAGCAATTTTGCGCGCATATGCAAAATTGCCAGCTCATGCGTGCGCGCACACCACACCGTGGTGCTGCGCATAACGCACGCATTCGCCCAAGCTTGTCTACGTCATTCAGAGGGCGTAAGCCCGAAGAATCCCCTCATACGTTGTCTTAGGGGCAAGAGGACGTTGCTAACTTGCTCCCCCTGTGTAAGGGGGAGATGTAACTGCCGTCAACTGCCCGTTCAGCCGATGCGCCTGACGAAGGGGTGGTAATCGAGGATGCGCTCGATTTGCGCGAGGGCGTCGGCGGGGATGGAATATCCGCTCGCCTGCACATTCGCCTTCAGCTGCGTCGCCCTGCTTGCGCCCGTGATGACGGACGACACCTGCTTTTGCCGCAGGATCCATGCGAGGGCGAGCGCCGAGAGAGGAATGCCCAGCTCCTCGGCGATCTTTGCAAGCTGCTCCACCTTGTCCAGGTTTTCGTCGGTGAGCAGGGCGTTCACCTGTCTGTCCGCCTGCCACGTGGCGCGCGATCCGGCGGGCAGGGGCTTCCCCTTGCGATACTTTCCCGTCAGCAGTCTCTGCGCAAGGGGGGAGAAGGTCACGATGCCCACGCCGTTCTCCTCGCAGATGGCGATGATCTCGTCCTCGATGTAGCGGTCCATCATGTGGTACTGCGGCTGAATGACGGAGAGCGGGCGCAGGTGCAGCTCCTTTGTGACGGCGATCGCCTTGGTGAGCTGTACGGGCGACCACTCCGAGACGCCGTAATAGAGAATTTTGCCCGCCGCCACCATGTCGGAGAGCGCCTGCATGGTCTCCTCGACGGGCGTGGCGGGGTCAAAGCGGTGGCAGAAGTACAGGTCAAGATAGTCCAGCCCCATGTTCTTGAGTGAGGCGTCCAGCTGCTCGATGATGTGCTTTCTGGAAAGCCCGCGTTCGTTGGCGCCCGGTCCCATCGGGAAGAACACCTTGGAGGAGACGACGTATTCGCTGCGGCGGTGCTCCTTCAGCGCCCTGCCCAGAAAACGCTCCGCCGCGCCGCCCGAGTAGGCGTCCGCGCAGTCAAAGAAGTTGACGCCCGCATCGAAGGCGGCGTTCACCGTCTCCAGGGCGGTTGCCATCGCCTGCGTGCCGGCGAGGTCTGTCACCCAGCTCCCGAGCGACACTTCGCTCACCTTCAGTCCCCATTTTCCGAGATTGCGATAGTTCATGTCAAGCTCCGTTTTTTCTCTATCATACCACGAACGGGAGCAAAAAGCAATGGGGGACGGGATATTTTCCTGCACGCGCGCAAAGGGCACGAAATGTATCCCGGCTCGGGTCGGGATACCGATGAGGATGCTCACACGGGTTTATCTCATTCCCCTGAGGGGAGATGCATCGATCGTCTCCCCGAAATGAAATTAAGCGCTGCCATTGACAGAACGGAAAATCCGTGCTACAATGAAAGCGCTTTTCTTATGAGGAAAAGCACATGGCGGAAAAGAAGGGTGCGGGCGGAAAGCCGCAGACATACGATGAGAGCAGCGGAAGGTATGTTGCGGATTATGCCGCATTTGGAACGCAGGAGCTGCGCGAGCGGCAGATCATCGAGATTCCGGAGGTCAAACAAAAGCTATATCTTCCTGATGAAACGATTCCGAGATCGTTAAGCGCCAAATGGGCGAACGAAGATATTGCTATGCCGGATGGAGCTGTTGCGCACTTCGTTGAAGGGACAAAGCTGCATCATATTGAGGTCTTTGCCGGAAAGGGAACGAGGACACCGATACGGGACGTGGAAAGGCTTGTAAGTACATATGGCGGAAAAGCGGAAGATTGGCAAAAAGTGAAGGGGATTGGTACCATTGAGGTGAACGGAAAGAGTTTTGAGGCAGAAATCCATTGGTATCAAGAGCCGACCGTAGGAAAGAAGGAATTAAAAAGCAAGGAACAGTGAATATGAAAGTCAAAATTATCCCTGAAAAAAGATTCCTGGCTGGAGAATTTTATACCGGAGATATTCTTGATGACAAGGTCTATGAGGTCATTAAAATCAGCGAACATGGAATGTACAATATCGTTGATGAGAGCGGGGATTGGTATTCCTATCCGCCGCAGATATTTGAGGTCGTAGAAGAATAACGAAAACACAATTTGCAAAGCATCCTTCGGGGTGCTTTTTTCATGCGCAAAAGGAGGTAAGACGATGGCAAAGCTGACGGACAGGCAGCGGGGGCGCATCGAAGCGCAGGAGATCAAGATGGAGAAATTTTCCCGCCGCCGCGTAAGCTGCCGAAATCTTTCCGCCAATACTTGTCAATCGGGCGCAAATGTGGTATAATTGGGCAGATGTTTCTGATCGATGCGCCCGTAAAGCCCGAACGGGTAAAACTGATGAATCCCGTCGTCCTCGCCTTTGTGGGGGACGCGGTCTATACGCTGTGCGTGCGGCAGCGTCTGGCGCTCTCGAGCGGGGAAAAGACGGGCGCGCTCAACCGCCGCGCCGCGGAAAAGGTGTCCGCGCACGGGCAGAGCGAGGCGCTCGTGCGCATTCTGCCCCTGCTCACCGAGGAGGAGGCGGACATCTTCCGCCGCGGCAGGAACGCCAAGAAACCGACGAAGAGCAAGAATGCCTCGGCGGGCGAATACGCGCGCTCGACGGGGTTCGAGGCGCTCATCGGCTACCTGTACCTGACCGGTCAGCCGCAGCGCATCGGGGAGCTGTTCTTCCCCGAACAGGAGTGACATATGAAGACGGAAGGCAGGAACGCCGTTCTGGAACTGCTCAAGACGGACAAGACCATTGAAAAGATCATGCTGGAAAAGGGCGCGCAGGGCACGCTCGGCAAAATTTTTGCCGAGGCAAGAAGGCAGGGCGTGCGCGTGCAGTTTGTCGGGCGGGAGGTGCTCGACAAGGAGAGCGTGACGGGCCGCCACCAGGGCGTCATCGCCTTTACGACGGCGTTTGCATATTCCGCGCTCGAGGAATTGTTTGGAGGGGAGAACAGCCTCATCGTTCTGTGCGACGGCATCGAGGACGTGCACAACCTCGGCAGCATTCTGCGCGTGGCGGAGTGCGCGGGCGCGGACGGCGTGGTCATCCCGAGTGCCAAGGGCGCGTCCGTCACCGAGGCGGTCATCCGCATTTCGGCGGGGGCGGCGGAGCACATGCGTGTCGCCAAGGTCCCGTCCGTCAACCGCGCCGTCGAGGAGCTGCAAAAAAACGGCTACTGGGTGTATGCGCTCGAGGCGGGCGGCGAGAGCATCTATGAGAAAAAGCTGACGGGCAAAGTCGGGCTGGTGGTGGGCGGCGAGGACAGCGGCGTCCATCGCCTCACGCGCGAGAAGTGCGACGGCGTGCTCTCCATCCCGCTCTTCGGGAAGGTCAACTCGCTCAACGCCTCCGTGGCGCTCGGCATTGCCGTATATGAGGTGGTCCGTGCAAGACTGGAAAGACAAGACGGATGAAACGCTCGCCGCGCTCGCGCAGGCGGGGAATGCCGCCGCGGAGGAGGCGCTGCTCAACCGCTACAAGAGCACGGTGCGCGCCCGCGCCCGCAAGTTCTTTCTGGCGGGCGGCGAGACGGAGGACCTCGTGCAGGAGGGGATGATCGGGCTGGTCTCCGCCATCCGCACTTTCCGCGCGGACGGCGGCAAGCGGTTCCGCAACTTCGCCTATCTGTGCGTGTCCTACCGCATCTACGACGCGCTGCGCGCGGCGGGCAAGGCGGCGGAACAGGGCGATGTGGATCCGGACAGCGTGCCCGAAGGGGACACGCCGGAGGACTTCCTGCTCGCGGGGGAGACGCGCGCGGAATTTTTGCAGAAGCTGACGGGCGCGCTCTCCGACTTCGAGTTCCGCGTCGTCACGCTCTGGCTGGACGGCATGAGCTATTCGGATATCGCGCAGGCGGTGGGCAAGGACATGAAGAGCATCGACAACGCCCTTGCCCGCTCCAAGAAGAAATTGCAGGCCGCCTTTCTTGCCGGACGGCAAAAGGAGAACAAATAGACTATGGCGCATCTATCGCTCTATCGCAAATACCGCCCCGCGACCTTTGACAAGATCGTGCGGCAGGAGCACGTCGTGCGCGTGCTCACCCATCAGATCGAACGCGGCGAGGTGGGGCACGCCTATCTCTTCACCGGCCCGCGCGGCACGGGCAAGACGAGCGTGGCGCGCATCTTTGCGCGTGCCGTCAACTGCGAGCACCCCGTGAACGGTTCGCCCTGCGGCAAGTGCCCCGTCTGTCAGGCATTGTCGGTAAATTCCCTGGACATCGCCGAGATCGACGCCGCCTCCAACAACGGTGTGAACGAGATGCGCGACCTGCGCGAAAAGGTGCAGTATCCGCCCGTCTCGGGCAGGTACAAGGTGTATATCATCGACGAGGTGCACATGCTCACGGACAGCGCCTTCAACGCCCTGTTAAAGACGCTCGAAGAGCCGCCCGCGCACGCCATCTTCATTCTGGCGACCACGGAACCGCACAAAATTCCCGCCACCATCCTCTCGCGCTGCATGCGCCTCGACTTCAAGCTCATTCCCGAGGAGGATTTGGAAAAGCACCTCGCGGGCATTCTCGACGAGATGGGGCGGCCCTATGAACAGGAGGCGGTGGCGGCCATCGCGCGCGCAGGCGCGGGGAGCGACAGGGACATGCTCTCCATCGCCGAAATGTGCCTTGCCTACGGCGACAAACTCACCTATGAAGGGGTGACGAGCGTGCTCGGCTCCGCCGATTTCATGACGAACGCGGCGCTGGTCGGGGCGATGCTCTCGGGCGATATGCCCGCGGCGCTTGCGGCGGCGGAGGGGGCGCTTGCGGAGGGCAAGAGCGTCGGCGTGCTGCTCAGGGACATTCTGTCCTTCCTCAACGGCGTCGCCATCGCCAAGATGTGCCCCAATGCCGAAAAACTGCTCGCGCTCCCCAGGGAATTTTTTGCCGAGACGGCGCGCATCGCCAAGCTGGCGGAGGGGAGGGCGATCCTGCGCGCAACGGAAATTTTTACCCGCACGGAGAACGAGCTGCGCTACGCCTCCTCGCCGCGCATTTCGCTGGAGACCGCCGTTCTGCGCGCCGCCATGCCGCAGACCGACCTCGATGCGGACGCGCTCATCCTGCGCATCTGCGCGCTCGAAAAACAGGTGGCGGCGCTGTCGGCAGGTGCGCCTGCCGCGCAGCAGCCCGTTTTGCAATCGCGCTCTGCGGCAGCGCCCGTGCCGCGCGCACTGTCCGAAGAAGAAGGCACGGCAGAGGAACTGCCCCCCCTGCCTGAGCCGCCCCCGCTCGAGGAGATCCCCCCCTGGGAAGAGCCTGCGGGACAGGTTTCTGAAGGTCCCGCCCGCCCGCCGCGCAGGTCGGCGCCGCCCAGGGAACTGACGGGAACGCGCAGGTCGGCGGAAGATGTACCCGCCAAACAGTCCGCGGCAGAGCAGGCCCCCGCGGCAGTGCCCGATGCGCCGTTCGCAGCGCAGACCGCGGCGGAACGTTCCCCTGCTACGGCAGCGCCCGACGATTCGCCCGAGGCGGTGTTCGGCCTGTTCCTGCGCAGACTCAGAAAGCTGCCCAAGAGCGGCGTCGTGTATGCGCTCTGCCGCGACCTTGCACCCTCGCGCGAGGGGGAGACCCTCGTTCTGACAACGGACGTCAGGACGGTGAGCGACACGCTGAATGCTGACAAGCACCGCTCGCTCATGCAGGAAGTGTTCGCGCAGATCGGCGTTGCACAGTTTGAAGTGCGGTTCGCTACGGCCGATCGGGCGGAGGCGCGCGACGGCATCGAACAGTTGAAAAAGGATTTTTCGGACTATCCGGTCGAGATCAAATAATTCGGAGGAAGTATGGCAGGATTCAACAGAGGCGGCATGGGGGGCGCGGGAATGCAGAACCTCATGAAGCAGGCGCAGAAGATGCAGGAGGAAGTGCAGGCGACGGAAAAGCTCCTCGACGAGTGGGAGATCGTCGGCACGGCGGGCGGCGAGGCAGTCGTCGTCTATATGAACGCAAAGAAGATCATCGACGGCATCGAGATCGACAAGTCGGTCATCGACCCCGAGGACGAAGAGATGCTCGAGGACCTCATCATGGCGGCAATTCTGGATGGCTACAAGAAGGCGGATGCGGTCTATCAGGAAAAGATGGGCAAATTCGGCGGCATGGGCGGCATGGGAGGCTTGCTGTAAGTGGAGGTCTTTATCGAGCCGATCGGCAGGCTCATGAACGAATTTTCCAAATTGCCCGGCGTGGGCAAAAAAACGGCGCAGCGCTATGCCTACAAGGTCATTGAGATGTCCGAAGGGGAGGCGCGCGCCTTTGCGGATGCCATCGTGCAGGTCAAGCGCCGCGTGCGCTTTTGCTCCGTCTGCGGCAACTTTACCGAGGACGACGTGTGCGACATCTGCAAGACGCGCGATAAGTCCACCATCTGCGTCGTGAAGGAACCCAAGGACGTCATCGCCCTCGAAAAGCTGCACGAATACAAGGGCGTCTACCACGTTCTGCACGGCGTCATCGACCCCATGAACGGCGTCTCGCCCAACGACATCCGCATCCGCGAACTGCTGCAGCGGGTGAACGAGGGCGGCGTGAAGGAGGTCATCATGGCGACCAATCCCGACGTGGAGGGCGAGGCGACCGCCATGTACATTGCCAAGCTCCTGAAGCCTCTTGGCGTGCTTGTCACGCGCATCTCGCGCGGCGTGCCCGTCGGCTCCGAGCTGGAGTATGCGGACGAAGTGACGCTCTCCCGCGCCCTTCTGGAGAGGAAACAGATATGAAAATTTCCGTACTCGGCTGCGGGCGGTGGGGGTCCTTCATCGCGTGGTACCTCACCCAGCGCGGCAACGAAGTTACGAGCTGGGGACCGGAGGGCGAACCCTCCTACGAAGTGCTCAAACATACGGGGCGCAACGAATACGTCGCGCTCGATGCTCGCATCACGCTCACCTGCGACCTGGAGCGCGCCGTGACGGGGGCGGAGCTGATCGTCATCTCCATCAGCGCGCAGGGATTGCGCGGCTTTATGCAGCGCGTAACGCAGTATCCCGTCGCCGACAAAATCTTTGTCCTGTGCATGAAGGGCATCGAGACGGGCACGGGCAAGCGGCTCTCGGAAATTTTGATCGAGAGCGGCATCTCCCCCCGGAACATTGCCGTCTGGGTAGGTCCCGGGCACATTCAGAGCTTTGTGCAGGGCGTGCCCAACTGCATGGTCATCGACTCACAAAACGAGGCGCTCAAGGTGGAGCTGGTGGAGCGGTTCAACAGCGACCTCATCCGCTTTTATTACGGGAACGACCTTCTGGGCACCGAGATCGGGGCGGCGGCAAAGAACGTGATGGGCATCGCCGCGGGCATTCTCGACGTGCTGTGCGTTCCCCTGAAGGGTCCGCTCATGTCGCGGGGCGCAAGGGAGGTCGCCCGCCTCATCAAGGCGATGGGGGGCAACGAGCTTTCCGCCTACGGGCTTGCGCACCTCGGCGATTACGAGACGACGCTCTTTTCGCCCTATTCGCACAACCGCATGTACGGCGAAATGCTCGCCAAGGGGCAGCGCTTTGCAAAGCTTGCCGAGGGCGTCGCCACGAGCAAGGCGATGAAACTGCTGGGCGAAAAATACGGCGTGGACCTGCCCATCACCAAGGCGGTGTACGCCGTCTGCTACGGATCGGGCGACGATGCCGCGCGCTGCAAGGAGGAGATCGGAAAGCTCTTTCAGCGCAGCACCAAGGCGGAAATGTACGAGTAAAACGCCAAAATCAGGCCATTTCATAGTACTATGTGTGACATAATACATGCAAAAAGGAGAGAATCATGGGAGAATGGAAGGAAAACGAGGCGCAGCAGCCGGCAGACGGCGCGCCGCAGGAGGAAGGAGCGCAATCGTCGCCCTGCGTCAGGACGCGCGTTGCGATCGACGCCGCGCTGCAAAAGCGCCTCTCCGGAACGGGGCGCATCGTCATGCTGTGCATGATGCTCGTCGGCATCGCAATGCTCATCGCCTACCTCGTACTCTCCGTCGTTTGGGAGGAGGGGCTTATCGTCATCTCCGATGAATTCTGGCTGGATTTTCTGCTGTGGGTGGGCGCCCTCTTCTTCGGCCTCGGGCTGGTGTTCTTCATCTCGAGCGGCAGGGCAAACAAAAAGCAGATCGCGCTCGCCTTCGTCAATGAGTACGAGTTCTATGCCGAGGGAGTCGTCATCAGAGACTACCGCGCGGGCGAGCACGTCTCCACGTCGCGCCTTCGGTATTCCGACTTTGAAAAGATCAGGGAGAACAAGGAATTTTTCCTGTTGTATCCCAACCGCGTCACCTTCTATCCCGTGGACAAGGCATTCCTCACGCCCGAGGAGCGCGCCATCATGCGCACCTTCCTGCGCCTGCCCGCCAAAAAAGAATGAAAGTGAAATTGAATGCGCGGCGCGCCGTCCCAAAGGACGGCGCGCCGCGCTGTTTTAATTAAAAAAATGAAACCCCACACATCGGCGCATTCGGACGGGACCTTCGGCACGATATACAGGGTTCGGTGGTGGGGACGACAGAACTCGAATCTGTGACCTCTTGCATGTCAAGCAAGCGCTCTAACCAACTGAGCTACGCCCCCGTGTGACAACGGCTATCATACTAAATTTTCACGGGCTTGTCAAGCGTTCTGCACCGATTATGCAAGAATTTTTTGCCGGAACAGGCATTTTTCACGCAAAACAGCACATGTTTTTTTCGATAAGCTCTTGACGGAACGCCCGTGCGGCGTTACAATATAGACAGCGGGCGGCAGGAGCCGTCCGACGAGGAGGAGACCGATGAAGAGAAAGTACGATGCGGTCGTGATCGGTGCGGGCAACGGCGGGCTGGTTGCCGCCGTGCGGCTGGCGCAGGCAGGACTCAAGACGCTGCTTGTGGAAAAGCACAACCTGCCGGGCGGGTTTGCCACCAGTTTCCGCCGCGGCAGATTTGAATTCGAGGCGTCCCTGCATGAACTCAACGACTTCGGTACGGCGGAAAATGCGGGCGATCTGCGCCTGCTGTTCGATGATCTGGGCGTGACGCACAAGATCGAATGGCTGTCCATTCCCGAGGCATACCGTGTGATCTGCCGTGCGGAGGGGTTGGACGCCACGATGCCCTTCGGGGTGGAGTCGTTCATCGCGCAGATGGAGCGCTATGTTCCCGGCAGCGCAAAGGCGACGCGCAGATTTTTCGACCTGGCGGAGGAAGTGCGCCTTGCACAGGCGTATTCCAATTCGGTGAACGGCAAGACGGATTCCAAATATATGGTGGAACACTTCGGCAATTTCGTGCGCTGCGGCTCCTATTCCGTCAACGAGGTATTCAAGGCCATCGGCATTCCGAAGAAGGCGAAGGACATTTTGAGCGCCTACTGGTGCTATCTCGGGGCGCACCTCGACGATATGAGCTTTGCGCACTATGCCTCGATGGTCAACCGCTATATCCTGCGCGGCGCCATGTCGCCCAAGTCCCGCTCGCATGAAATTTCGCTCGCCTTTGTGGAGCGCATTCTCGAGTTGGGCGGCGACATTCTCATGAACACCGAGGCGGTAAAGATCGAAACGGGCGCGCAGGGCGTGAGCGGCGTCGTGCTTGCGGACGGCACGCAGGTAGAAACGCGCCATGTCGTTGCCAACTGCTCGCCGCACGTCGTGTACGGCAGGCTGATGGACGCTCCGCCCGAACGCGCCGTCCGTGCGGCCAACGCGCGCAAGCTCTCGGGCAGGGGATTCACTATGTTCCTCGGGCTGGACGCCACGGCGGACGACCTGGGCATTGAAAATCACAACTACTTCCTGTACGACACCTCGGATTCCGTCGCGCAGTATGAAAAGATGCGCACGATCAAGGGCAACGACGTGCAGGCGACCGTCTGCCTCAACCGCGCGCAGCCCGACTGTTCGCCGGAGGGCACGTCGATGATGTACTTCACCACATTATATATGTCGGACGACTGGGCGAACGTGGCGCCGCAGGACTACTTCAAGACCAAGACGTATGTCGCGAACAAGATGATCGATCGGTTCGAGCGCGACACGGGCGCAAAGCTGCGCGGTCATATCGAGGAGATCAGCATTGCAACGCCTATGACGTATGCGCGCTACTGCGGACATCCGCAGGGCGTCATATACGGGTATGAATCGCAGTACTGGGACGGGCTGATGCCCCGCCTGCAGATGATGGGCGAGGACTATGAAAACGGCGTGCGCGGCCTGCGCTTTGCGGGCGGTTACGCCATGCGCCTGTCGGGATATTCGAGCGCCTATCACGCTGGCGATATTGCCGGCAGACAGACGGTCGGCGACATCAGGAAGGAGGGCTGAACATGTATATTTTCCGCAAACAGATCTTCGGATTTATGGACCTTCTGCGCTTTAAGAAGATGGTTCCCAAGCGCCGTGAAAAGCTGGCGGAGGGGAGCGCGCAGCCCCTTCCCAAGACCTATCGCGTCAACGAGACGGCAAAGGTGCTGCATCCCGGTTATCAGAAGGCAAAGCTCATTGCCGTCGAGGACAAAAAGGGGGAGATGCGCACGCTCACATTTGAGACGGAACAGCCTATGTATTTCCGCGCAGGGCAGTACGTCACGGTGGGCTGCAGGGTGGGGGAGAGCGACGTTTCGCGCCCCTATGCCCTTTCCTCCGCCCCCGCGGCCGCGCTGGAAAAACACATTGCAGTCACCGTCAAGAACTGCGGGTTTTTCAGCGGCTATCTGTGCGAAAAGGCGAAGGTCGGCGATACCTTCCTCATCGGCGATTCATCGGGTGACTTTTTCTATGAGCCTGTGCGCGATGCGTCTCTCGTGGTCGCCTGTGCGGGCGGCAGCGGCGTCACGCCCTTCTATTCGATGGCGCAGGCGATCGCCGACGGCACGGAGGATTTCTCTCTCATTCTCTTCTACGGCGACAGGACGCAGGATTCCCTTGCCCTGAAGGAGGAACTGGACGCGCTGGCGGGGGATAAGATCAAGGTCGTCTATGTGCTCAGCGACGAACAAAAAGAGGGCTTTGAACACGGCTTTATCACGGCGGAACTCATTCAGAAATATGTCCCGCAGGAAGATTTCACGCTGATGATGTGCGGACCGGACGCCATGTACCGTTTCCTGGACGGCGAGACGAAGAAGCTGGGCCTGCCGCTGCGCCGCGTCCGCAAGGAGGCGGGCTGTGTGGGCACGCGCGATGCCGCGCCCGCGCAGTATACCCTTATAGTGCATATCGGGTTTGAAACGTACACGGTGCAGGCGGACGCGCGCGAGACGGTTCTCACGGCGCTCGAACGCGCGGGGCTGCGGGTGCCTGCCAAGTGCCGTGCGGGCGGGTGCGGATTCTGTCACAGCCGCCTGATCGAGGGGAAATTCTCGATCGCGGGCGCGGATAAACGCAGGTTGGCGGACAAAAAATTCGGCTATTTCCATCCCTGCTGTTCCTATCCCGATTCGGACATGGAGATCGCCGTTCCGCGTCGCGAGGAGTGACCGTGTCCGGAAGGCGATCGGTTGGGCGGCCGCCCGACCTTGATGCAAAGCAAAAAGCGGGCACCTGCCCGCTTTTTTTGTTAAAAGAAAACCCCCAGATAGTCTGGGGGTTCAGTAGAGGCTTATGCCGATGAGTAAAAATAATGGCTTCCCCTTGGGGGG
>CALVLT010000009.1 GCA_944340905.1 uncultured Clostridia bacterium | reverse complement strand
GGTTCCGCGTAGGTCGGGCGTGCGGGCGCAGGCTCGACGGGCTCTTCGTAGGTCGGGCGCGCGGGCGCAGATTCTGCGGGCGCCTCGTAGGTCGGCCGTGCGGGCGCAGGCTCGGCGGGCGCCTCGTAGGTCGGGCGCGCGGGCGCAGGCTCGGCGGGCGCCTCGTAGGTCGGGCGTGCGGGTGCGGGTTCGGCAGGCTCCGGGAGGTCATACACCGAAGGCTGCGACGTATACGGCGAATAGGGTACGTCGTGTGTATAGTCCGGCTCCACCGCCGCCGGCTCAACGGGCGCACGGTAGGAAGGCTGCGGGTAGTTGATATCTTCTTCGATGGCGGCGGGTTCGGCGCGGACGGGCGTCACCTGGCGGGGCATCGCGGGGCGCGCCTGCGCCGTCTCCTCCGCATAGCGTGCGCTGTAGCTCATGCCGGCGGCATCTGACTGCGCGGCAGGCTGCGACGGCTGCACCGGCCCCACGCTCGAACGGCGGGGAGAATTGAACCGCGAATCGCTGCCGTAAATGAGATTGTTCTTGTAATTGCTTGCGGGATCGCCTTGAAACAGGATGGCGCGCGCATCGTCAAGCGACTGTTCCCTGGTGCGGGCGCTCTGCTGCGCCGCAGGGGGGGCAGCAGGCTGCATGACGGGCTGCGCGGGCGGCGGAACGGCAGGCGCGCCCTGCTGCGCCGCAGGCATCTGCGCAGTCCGTTCGGGTTCGGGCAGGTCGGAAAAAGAGACAGCCTGTCCCGCCTGTCCCGCCTGTCCCGCCTGTCCCGCCTGCTGCGGCTGTTTCTGAGTACGCATCCTCGCGGAGGGAAGAAGGTAGGCGCGCAGCGGCGTTGCGATGAGGATGAGCCAGAGCGCCAGCAAAATGAGCAGGGAATACAGAATGTATGCCCCCACCGCCGAGAGCGCGGCGCGCACGGGATAGGCGATCAGACCGAACAGAACGCCGCCGCCCGTTCCTTCGGAAAGGCTCTGCTCCGCCGCCGACCAGCAGCCGCCCAAATATCCGCCGAATCCTTCGGCAAAAAAGCGTTCCGAAGTCGCCGTATGTACGATGAAAAAGACGGCGGCAAGCAGCAGATACACCCGCGCGATCCAGCGCGCGGAAACGAGCTTTTTTCCGAACACCATCACGGCGGAGGCGTAGATGGCAAGCAAAAGCAGCGGGTAGACGAAATATCCCGTCAGTCCCACAAAAAATGCCGTGATCGCAAGCCCGATGTCCCCGAAGATATACGGGCCGGTGACTGCAATGAAAAAGATGATCGCGCTGAACAGGAGCAGCGTCATTCCCACCGTCTCCTTCGTCAGAAACGCACCCTTGTTCTTATTCTGTTGTTCCTCTCCGCGGCCGACTCCGTTCAAACTCAACCTCCGAATCCGCTCCCTTGCAGGGAGCGATCTGCAAAATCGCACAATGATCGAAATATAGTATATCATTTCCGCGCAGATTTTTCAACGATTTCGGCCATATTTTCGGAAAAATCGCAAGCTGCGGCGGCGCACCGCCGCAACCCATCTTCCCTGCGCGCCCCGCGTATGGAAATCTGAACGCCCCGCCCGCCATCGGGCGCAGGGCGTGAAAAAGGGACGCGCCGTATCCGGGGCCGTCCCGCTGCAACGAGTTATGCGGTTGTCTGTGCGTATGAAAGTCAGACCATATTTTCCAGGATGAGCTTATCCGCCACCAGCGCGATAAATTCGCTGTTCGTGGGCTTTTCCGTTCCGATGTAGACGCGCGCTCCGAAGATGGCGTTGATCGCCTCGACGCGTCCCCTGTTCCATGCCACTTCGATCGCATGGCGGATGGCGCGTTCGACTTTGCTCGCCGTCGTGGCGTAGCGCTCGGCAATGACGGGATACAACTCTTTGGTCACATTGTTCATGACGTGCGGATCGACGACCGCCATTTTGATGCCCTCGCGCAGGTAGTTATAGCCCTTGATGTTGGGCGGAATGCCGATGGAGATAAAGATATTGCTGATGCGCTCCTCCAGCGAACCGGCGCGGCGGCGCTCGAATTTCTCCCTGGCATAGGGTGCCTCCTCCTGCGTCACCTCGGAAACGCGGTCGGCCACGATCTGCGCCGGGACCGGTTTCATCAGATAGTAACGCGCCCCGAGGGAGATCGCACGGTTGATGATCTTGTCGTCCGCAAAATTGCCGAGGACAATGAAGTCCGTTTTGATGCCCGCCTTTTTTGCGTGTTCCATGACCGTGAACCCATCGGCACCCGTCAGGAGCAGACTGAGCACCACAACGTTGGGCGCGTGCTGTTCCAGCAGCGCCAACCCCTGCGTCCCGTCACCGGACACACCGCACACCGTGTATCCGTCCCCTTCAAACTGTTCGGAAAGCTCTTTGGCAAAAGCCTCGTTGCTTTCCAAGATTAAGACTTTTTTCATATTTCGCCTCCGTTTTTGAATTGTAACCGTATTATAAAACACAAATTCGGATTTGTAAATTCATTTTTGTACAAAATTCAAAAATTTATTTACAAAATTCGTCGATTTTTGTACAAAAATAGGGAGACGTGACGAAAATCATTTTTTACCCCGCCCAAAGTCTCTTTTTCTGCACGATTTTGCTGCCCTGCCAAAAGGGATATTCAATGAGCGTCAAAGAATACGCCCCGAAAGCGTGAAAGCTTTCGGGGCGTATTGCGTTAAATGAAAAATTTTTGTTCCGGCGTCTTACGGCTGTTCGTCCTGCGTGTCCTGTACAGGCTGTTCGGGCTGCTCGCCGCCCTCCTGTGCAGGCTGCACGGGCGTTTCTGCGGACGGCTGTGCGGGCGTTTCGCCGTGTTTTGCCGCCGCCTTTGCCTCTTTTTCCGCCTTGCGCCTTGCCTCAGCCTCCTCGCGGGCGATCTGCGTGGGGCCTTTGGCGTCCGTCTGGGCGATGAGTTCCTTGTCCATCTTCACATAGGACTTGCCGGAATTTTCGCTGCCCGTCTCGATGATAACGGTGTTGTCGTCACACACCTCGACGACGATGCCGCAGATGCCGCCCGCCGTCTTGACCTTGTGCCCGGGGCGGATGGCTTCGAGCTGCTCGACATATTCCTGCTGACGCGCCTTGTTCTTTCTGCCCGAAAAGAGCATATAGGCAATGAACCCGACGACGATGACGGCGATCAGCACCCACATGATCCAGTCGCCGTTCTGGCTGTTGCCGGATGTACCGGATGTGCTTTCAAGCAATGCAAACCACATACGTTTGTTCTCTCCTTGATCAGATTCCTTTCAGAACGATATCTATCATACCTTTTTTGCGCCTTTTTGGCAAGCGATTTACGGTATTTTTTTCCATTTCACCCAGTTTTCAAAACCCGAACAAGAAAAAAATCCGCGCAAATTGCCGAAATCCGTCGCTCAGGCCTCCCCCTGCCGTTCGTAGAACGCCCTGACGAATTCTTTGACATATCCGCCGAAGATGCTCTCGCGCAGTCCGCGCATGAGATTGTGCAGATAGCGGATGTTGTGCAGGGAGAGGAGGATGGCGCCCGTCATCTCTCCCACGTTGACAAGGTGGCGCAGATACGCCTTGGTGTAATTTCTGCAGCAATAGCAGTCGCAGTCGGGGTCGAGCGGCGTGAAGTCCTCCTTATATTTCCCGTTGCGCACGACCACCTTGCCGCGCGACGTGAGCGCCGTGCCGTTGCGCGCGACACGGGTGGCGAGCACGCAGTCGAACATATCGATGCCGCGCAGCGTCCCCTCCACGAGGCAGTCGGGCGAACCCACCCCCATCAGGTAGCGGGGCACGTCCGCGGGGAGCACTTCCTGCAAATCGTCGAGCAGTTCGTACATGAGCGGCTTGGGTTCCCCCACCGAAAGCCCGCCGATGGCGATGCCGTGCCGCACGAACGGCAGACAGCGCGCCAGGCTCTCGCGGCGCAGGTCCTTGTAAAAATTGCCCTGCACGATGGGAAAGAGCGCCTGCCGCGGATCGTCGTGCGCGGCATAGCAGCGCTCCAGCCAACGGGCGGTGCGCTCCATGGCAAGGCGCGCCTGTTCATGCGTATAGCCGTACTCCGAGCACTCGTCGAACGCCATGATGATGTCCGAACCGAGGTTGTGCTGGATGCGCATGGCAAGTTCGGGGGTGAAGGTGTGGCGGCTGCCGTCCACATGGGAAGAAAAGGTCACGCCCTCGTCGGTGATCTTGTTGAGCGACGCGAGCGAGAACACCTGAAAGCCGCCGCTGTCCGTGAGAATGGGCCTGTCCCAGTTCATGAACTTGTGCAGCCCGCCCGCGCGCGCGATCAGCTCGTCGCCCGGGCGCATGTACAGGTGGTAGGTGTTGGAGAGGATGATCTGCGAGCCGATCTCCTTGAGGTCGCAGGGGAGCAGGCCCTTGACGGTCGCCTGCGTGCCGACGGGCATATAGACGGGCGTTTCGATGTCGCCGTGCGGCGTGTGGAACACCCCCGCCCGCGCGCCCGTTTCGGGATCGACCTTCTGCAATTCAAAGGAAAAATATTCGTTGTTCATAGCTACCTCATCATGGAAAACCCGCAATGCGGCGGTTATAAGATCAGCATCGCGTCGCCGAAGGAGAAAAAGCGGTAGCGCTCTTTGACTGCCACATCGTAGATGCGCAGCACCTCTTCGCGCGAGCAGAGCGCGGAAACGAGCATCAGAAGGGTGCTCTCGGGCAGGTGGAAATTGGTGATGAGCGCGTCCACGCACTTGAACCTGTATGGCGGATAGATGAAAATTTCCGTGTTGCCCCTGCAGGCGTGCAGCATGCCCCGCTCGTCCGCCGCCGTCTCCAGCGTGCGCACGCTGGTCGTGCCCACGCAGATAACGCGCCGCCCCTCCTGTTTCGCACGGCTGATGATGTCCGCCGCCTCCTCGCTCACTTCATAGTACTCGGAATGCATCTTATGGTCGAGCACGTTCTCCTCCTTGACGGGGCGGAAGGTGCCCAAGCCCACGTGCAGCAGCACTTCGGCGATCTCCACTCCCTTCGCGCGGACGCGCGCAAGCAGTTCGGGGGTGAAATGCAGCCCCGCCGTGGGCGCCGCCGCCGAACCGTTTTCCCTGGAGTACACCGTCTGATAGCGCTCGGGGTCGGCAAGCTTTTCGTGGATATATGGGGGCAGCGGCATGGTCCCGACGCGCGAGAGAATGTCCTCGAACGCGCCCTCGTACCTGAATTTTACAATACGTTCCCCGCTTTCGGTGACGGAGAGCACGTCGAGGGACAGCTCGTCATTGACGACGAGATGCGCCCCCGGGCGGCACTTTCTGCCCGGGCGCACGAGCACCTCCCATTCGTCGAGCGAGAGCCGCTTGAGAAGAAGGACTTCGGCCGCCCCGCCGTGCTCCGTGTGCGCATAGATGCGCGCGGGCAGCACCCGCGTGCGGTTGACGACGAGCACGTCCCCCGCCTGCAGATAGTCGGCAACGTCGCGGAAGATCTTATGTTCGATGCATTTCGTATCCCTGTGATAGACCAAAAGCCGCGACGAATCGCGCGGCTCGGCAGGCGTCTGCGCGATGAGTTCCTCGGGCAGATCGTAATAAAAATCACTCTTTTTCAGCATAGCCATTGTAATCAATTATCTCCTGCGCTGTGCGGGCATGGCGGTAAGCTGCACCCATGCCGGCAAAAACCCGCACCGCAGCGCCGTCCGTTTGGAAGGAAGATTGGACCACGCCGCGCAGTAAAAGGGCACTTTCCCGCGCGCGAACGTCTCACGCGCCAGACGGGAGACGAGCGCCGACGCGACACCGCGGCCGCGGTATTGCGGCAGAACGTCGATGCCGATCTGCCACATGCGCTCACAGTCCGCCGAACAGCCCGCCAGCCCAATCAGCGCCGCGCCGTCATAGGCGCCCACGCACAGCATGTCGCATTCCCTGCGCGCCGCACAGAGCGCATTGCTCCACTGCGGCAGGTAGAGCACGGCAAAGTCCTCCTTGCGCAGAACGCGCAGCGCATACGCGCAGTCATGTTCGCGCATCTGCGCGGGGTCGGGCAGAAAATATTCCGCCTGGTAACAGGTGCGCAGCCCGAAGGGCGCGAGCATGCCGTCCAGTTCGTGCAGGGCGGGCGTCTCAAAACATGCCTGCGTCTGCTTTCCGCGCAGATATGCCCGTGCGACGGGGACAAGGTCCTCGCGCACCGACGCGACGGCGTTCCTGCCGTAGGAAGTGAGGTCGAACGCAAACGGCTGCGCGATATATTTGCGCGCCGCCTTGTCGGAACGGGAGGGGACGACCACGTGCTCCGCCTTAAAAAAATCGGAGGCGTGGCAGGAACTGTCCACGGCGGACTGTTCCGCCGCAATGCGCACAATGTCCCCGCGCGTCAGCTCAGTCATTGTCAAACACCGAAAGCTGCCGCCTTGCGCTCTCGGGCATTTTCTCACCCATGTGCTCATACCCTCCCTTCAGGCACACCCGCCCGCGCGGCGTGCGCGCGATGAACCCGAGCTGCAGAAGGTAAGGCTCGTAGACGTCCTCGATGGTGGCGACGTCCTCGTTGATGGTGGCGGCGAGCGTATCCAGCCCCGCAGGCCCGCCGTTGAACTTGTGGATGAGCGCGCGCAGGAGGTTCCTGTCCGTCTCGTCAAGCCCCAGTTCGTCGATCTCCATGCGCGCAAGGGCGCGGCGGGCGTCCTCCCTGGTGACGACCGCATTCCCCGCGACGGCGGCGAAGTCCCTGACGCGCTTTAAGAGCCGGTTGGCGATGCGCGGCGTGCCGCGCGAGCGGCGGGCGATCTCATACGCCGCGTCCTCCTCGATGCCGATGCCCAGCGTGCGCGCCGAGCGGGCGACGATGCGTTTGAGCTCCTCGGGCGTGTACATGTCGAGGCGGCACATGATGCCGAAGCGGTCGCGAAGGGGCGAGGACAGCAGCCCCGCGCGCGTGGTGGCGCCGATGAGCGTGAATTTCTTCAGCGAAAAGCGGATATTCCTTGCGGAAGGGCCTTTTCCCACGATGATGTCGAGAGCATAGTCCTCCATCGCGGAATACAGGATCTCCTCCACCGTGTGGTTGAGGCGGTGGATCTCGTCGATGAAGAGCACATCCCCCTCGTTGAGGTTGGTCAGAATGGCGGCAAGGTCGCCCGAACGTTCGATTGCGGGGCCGCTGGTGAGCTTGATCTGCGTGCCCATCGTGTTCGCAATGATATGCGCGAGCGTCGTCTTGCCCAGCCCGGGCGGGCCGTAGAGGAGCACATGGTCGAGCGCCTCGCCGCGGCTCTTGGCTGCCTCCATGTAGACGGATAAATTTTCCTTGACCTTGTCCTGTCCGACGTACTCCGAGAGCGTCTTGGGGCGCAGGATATTCTCCTCCGCGTCGTATTCGCCCTTGGTGCTCGAGAGCAGGCGGTCCTCGCCGTATTCGTAATCTTCCATATCACATACCCTTCAGCGCCGTGCCGATGATCTCTTCGATGGTTTTGGCGCCCGCCTCTTTTGCGCGCTCGACGGCGCGCGCGCTCTCCTGCCGCGTAAAGCCGAGGTTCATGAGCGCGGCAACGGCGTCGGAGTCCGTCTGAGAAGGTTTTGAGGGCGCGGGCGCGGACATGCCCCCCTCCGAACCGATGATCTCGTCCGCCGAAATCTTTCCGTGCAGCTCGAGAACGATGCGCTCCGCCGTCTTTTTGCCCAGTCCCTTGACGGCGGTCAGCCGCTTGACGTCCGCCGTGTAGATCGCCTCGGTCAGGTCGGCGGGCCGCATGGCGGAGAGCGCGGCGATGGCAAGTTTCGCCCCCACGCCCTGCACGCTGGTCAGCCGCAGGAACAGCTCCTTCTCCTTGAGGTCGGCAAAGCCGTAGAGGGCGATGCCCTGTTCGGACACCTGCAGGTAGGTGTACACTTCCCCCTCTTCCCCCCGTTTCACGCCCGAGAGGTTGGCAAACGCCGCCCCCGAGCACATGACCTCATAGCCGACGCCGCCCACGTCCAGAATTACGCTTTCAGGCAGCAGGGAAAGCACCCTGCCCCGCAGATATCCGATCATAATACCTCCTTCCTTGTTCACAAAATTTTCCGTCCAAAGGGGCGGAAAATTTTCGTGATCTGAGGAAAACCGTCGGGCGCGGCACTGCGTGCCTGACCGCCGTTTTTCCTCTGCACCGTCCCATCAGGGCTTACATAACAGCGGACGGCGCATTCACCTTTTTCTGAAAGTTGCTTGCGCAACAATTAGGGGCATACTGCGCAAATTAGCGATTTTGCTTGTATCTGTAATTGATAGCTTTTTCAGGAATTTCGTGAACCTGCTATAAAATCACTCGCGCAAGCAGGGTTTCCCTGCACCCGCGCCCTGCATTCGCGCATACCTGCGCTCGTCGCGACAAGACGCATTTTGTAGGCATTCGACTACGCCGACTGCCGCACTTTTTACGCCTGTCGCTCCTCTTCACGAAAATCTTTTCTGCAAAAATATTTTCGTGATTGCTGCGGTACAATTTAAAAGAGTGAAGGCGGTGATGCTATACTGTTGCTATCTATCACCGCCGAGAGAAAACACGCGGTCAGCCGTAGGCGTACCCGCGGGTTGTCTCTCAAAATCACGACTTTTTTCCGCGTCAGTTCGCGGAAAAAAGTGTGAACTATTTCACTCCGAACAACACCCCGAAACGGCTGGTGAACGCATGGCAGAGCGCAACGCCCAGGGCGTCCGCCGCGTCGTCGGGGCGGGGCGGCTTGGGAAGGCGCAGGTGCGCCGCCACCACGCGCTGCATCTGCCCCTTGTCCGCCGCACCGTAGCCGGTGAGCGCCTGTTTGATCTGATTGGGCGTATACTCGAAGATGCGCCCGCAGCGCTTGTTGCAGGTGAGCAGCATCACGCCGCGCGCATGCGCCACCGCAATGCCCGTGGTGATATTCTTGGAAAAGAACAGCTCCTCCATCGCCGCCTCTTCGGGGTGAAATTTATCGAAGAGCGCGTTCACGCCGTCCTCGAGGATGCACAGCCGGACGGCAAGGTTTTCATCGGGGGGCGTTCTGACGACGCCGTAGTCCACGGCGGTGCAGTTGCCGCGCGCGTCCTTTTCGATGACGCCGTACCCCATCGTGCCGATGCCCGGGTCAAGCCCTAAAATTACCATGTGTTTATTGTACCGCAAACGTTGCCGTTCTGTCAAGAAATTTGCGCCTTGCGCCGCCCTTTGCGGGGAAAACGGTTGCGTTCGCGCGAAAAATATTGTACAATGGGCATGAAAGAAAACAAGGACGGTACCCGACATGAAACTCTGGCAGGGCAGATTTGATTCCCCCGAGGCGGCGGACGCGGATGCGTTCAACGAATCGCTCTCCTTCGACAAAAAACTCTGGCGCGCGGACATCACCGCCTCCGTTGCGCATGCCACCATGCTGGGCGAATGCGGCATTCTCACCAAGGAGGAGGCCGACGCCATCTGTGACGGGCTGAAGGGCATCTATGCGGACATCGAGCGCGGCGCGCTCGCCGTGGAGGGACAGGAGGACATCCACTCCTTTGTGGAGGGCGAACTGGTTGCACGCATCGGGCAGACGGGCAAAAAGCTGCACACGGCGCGCTCGCGCAACGATCAGGTGGCAACGGACATGCGCCTGTATGCGCGCGAGGCAACGGACAACGCCGTCTCCGCGCTCAAGGCGCTCATCGGCGTGCTGCTCGCCCGCGCAAAGGAGACCGTGAAATACATCATGCCCGGGTTCACCCATCTGAGAAAGGCACAGCCCGTCAACTGCGCCCAGTACTTCAACGCCTATTCGGAGATGTTCCTGCGCGATCTCGACCGCTTTCACGCACTGCGGCAGCGCATGAACGTGATGCCGCTGGGCAGCGCCGCGCTTGCGGGCACCTCCTGGCCCATCGACCGCGAGGTGACGCGCCGCCTCTTGGGGTTTGACAGCATTTCGCGCAACTCCCTCGACGCGGTGTCCGACCGCGATTTTGTGGCGGAGTATCTGTTCTGTGCGTCGCTGACGATGGCGCACCTCTCCCGCCTGTGCGAAGACACGATCTTGTATACGTCCGAAGAATTCGGGTACTGGGAGATCCCCGACGCCTACTCCACAGGCTCCTCCATCATGCCGCAGAAGAAAAACCCCGACATTCCCGAACTGGTGCGCGGCAAGACGGGGCGCGTGTACGGGCACCTCGTCGGCATTCTCACGACCATCAAGGGCATTCCGCTCGCCTACAACAAGGATTTGCAGGAGGACAAGGAGCCGTTTTTCGATGCGCAGGCGACGCTGGAGAGCTGCCTTTCCATCTACACGGCGCTCCTTGCCAGGCTCACCTTCAACGTCAACAAAATGTACGATGCGGCAGGCGAAGGGTATTCGACGGCGACGGACGTTGCCGACTACCTGGCAAAGCGCGGCGTGCCCTTCCGCGACGCGCACGCCGTGACGGGAAAGCTGGTGCGCTACTGCATCGAACAGGGCAAGACGCTGCCCTCCCTCACCCTGGAGGAATTCCGCCTTGCCAGCCCCGTGTTCGACGCGGACGTGCTGCAGACGGTGACTGCGCGCGCCTCCGCCGAGGGCAGGAACAGCGTGGGCGGCTCCTCCACCGAGGCGGCAAAAGCGGGCATCGCCTCCATCCGCAAGCGCCTCAGACAGTACTGAGCGCCGCAACTGACAAGACAACAAGTGGGCCGGACGGCTCACTTTTTTTGTGCCTGTTTTATTACAGACAGCGGGATGATTAACAGCCCTGCGCCCGTCCGTGCGCCGTCGGCGCACGGACGGGCGCAGGGATTGATAAACAAAGGCGATTGCGGCAATACAAGGAATTGAACCTGCCCGCAGGGCGCAAAGTTGCCCATTCGCTTGACAAAGTGCACAATATTCCATATAATAGGAAACAATACCTTACTCAAAAAATTTGCAAGGAGGTCGCACTATGAAACTGATGGGAGCGGAAATCCTCGTCGAGTGCCTGAAGGAACAGGGCGTTTCCACCGTATTCGGATACCCCGGCGGAACGGTTCTCGACATCTATGACGCGCTCTACCGCGACGGGAACATCGAGCACGTCATCACTTCGCACGAACAGGGCGCGGCGCATGCCGCCGACGGCTGGGCGCGCGTTACGGGGAAGACGGGCGTCGTCATTGCCACGAGCGGACCGGGCGCGACCAACCTTGTCACGGGCATTGCCACCGCCTATATGGACTCCGTGCCCGTCGTTGCCATCACGGGCAACGTGGGCGCCGCCATGCTGGGGCGGGATTCCTTTCAGGAGATCGACATCTTCGGCATCACCCTGCCCATCACCAAGCACAACTATATCGTCAAGGACGTGAATGACCTCGCCCCCGTCGTGCGCGAGGCGTTCCGCATTGCCAATTCGGGCAGAAAAGGCCCCGTGCTCATCGACATTCTGAAGAACGTACAGAGCGAAAAGGCGGACTATGTTCCCCAAAAACCCGTTCTCCCGCACGCCAAGGCGGTGCCCGCGCGCGAGATGGAGAGCGCGGCGCAGGCGATCATGCAGGCGCAGCGCCCGCTCATCATGGTGGGCGGCGGCGCGATCGCGGCGGATGCCTCGAAGGAGGTGCGCGCGCTCGCCGAACGGCTGGATGCGCCCGTTGCCTCCACGCTGATGGGACTGGGCGCGTTCCCCGCGAGCCATCCCCTGTTTGTGGGCATGATGGGCATGCACGGAACGGCGACGGCGGCAAAGCTGTGCCTGGAGAGCGACTGCATCATCGCCGTCGGCACGCGCTTTTCCGACCGCGTGGCGCTCAACCGCGACAAGTTCGCCGCAGGAAAGACGGTCGTGCAGATCGACATCGACAATGCCGAACTGGACAAGAACGTTCCCGTCACGCACCCCATTTTAGGGGACGTGAAGGAGGCGCTCACAACGCTCATTTCCCTTCTCCCCCAGCAAAAGCACGCCTTCTGCGAGCGGGCGGCGGAGCTGAAAAAGGCGGAACATGCCGCACAAAAGCAGCCGGAGCTTGGGCACCGCATCCTCATCGAGGCGGCGAAACTCGCACCCAAGGACGCCATCGTCGTCACCGACGTGGGGCAGCACCAGATGTGGACGGCGCAGTACTACCCCATCGAAAAGCCGCGCACCTTCTGCACGAGCGGAGGCCTCGGCACGATGGGCTACGGGCTGGGCGCCGCCATCGGCGCGGCAAAGGCGACGGGAAAGCACGTCATTCTTGTGACGGGCGACGGGTGCTTTAACATGAACCTGAACGAACTATCCACCGCCGTCACGCAGGAGCTGCCCATCACCATTCTTCTGATGAACAACCATGCGCTCGGCATGGTGCGCCAGTGGCAGAAACTCTTCTACGGCCACCGCTTTTCGCAGACGGACGTGCGCAAAAAGACGGACTATGTGAAGTTCGCCGAGAGCTTCGGCGCCAAGGGGCTGCGCATTTGTCGGGAGGAGGACGTGGACGGCGTGCTGAAAGAGGCGTTCGCGACCCCTTTGCCCGTCGTTGTGGACTGTATGATCGGCAACGACGAGAACGTGCTGCCCATGATCAAACCCGGGCAGACGTATGACACCATCATGACGGAATGGGAGGACAAAGCATGAACCGCTACACGATCAGCGCGCTTGTTTCCAACAAATCGGGCGTTCTTGTGCGCGTCGCCGCGCTCTTCGCGCGCCGCGGCTACAACATTGAATCGCTCTCCGTGTGCAAGACGGAGGACGAGGAACTCTCCCGCATGACCATCGTATTGAACGGCGACGAATATATCCTCGGGCAGATGATGAAACAGATGGATAAGCTCATCGACGTGAAAAAAATCAAGCGCGCCGATGAGGACGCCGTCAGCCGCGAGCTGTTGCTCATCAAGGTCAGGACGGACGCGGGAACGCGATCGCAGGTGCTGGAGATCTGCCAGATCTTCCGCGCCAAGGTGGTAGACGCCTCCCCCGAGGCGACCATTCTGGAACTGACGGGAAAGCCCATGAAACTGGACGGGTTCGTCACCATGCTCATGCCGTACGGCGTGATGGAGCTGGCGCGCACAGGCGTGACGAGCATCGCCCGCGGCAAGACCACCATCCAAGACGAGACGGATTATAAGGAGAGGATCTGACCTCGGAGATTTTCTCCCGAACTGACGGAAGAAAATCTTCCGATTTTGAGAGACAACCCGCGGGCACGCCGCAAGGCGGCTGACCGCCGGTTTTCTCTCGGCGGCGAAGATTAGCAACAGTTATAGCATCGCCGCCTTCACTCTTTTCGCAAGAGCGCAGGTATGCGCAAATGTGGGGCGCTGGCGCAAAATGCGATTTTGCTTGCGCGAGTATTTTATAGCAAATTGAGTCCCGCAGCGGAAAAGTGTGATTTTCCTTGCGGCAAGATTATAGCAAGGGCACTTATTGCCTGTTACCGTCATTCTGAGCCGTGCGTACGCACGGCGTGAGAATCCCCCGTACGTTGTCTTAGGGGCAAGAGAACACGAATAAGCCTCCCTCTAAGAGGGTGAAAAGCGCGTCATGCGCACCAGCGCAGTGCGCTGTGCGCGCGCTTTGAACTAAGGATTTTGCATTATCAGCGCAAAATCCGTGACCGAAGGCGGCGCTTTCCCTTGGCGCCGCCAAGACGGTGGCACGGCGCAAGCCGTGACGGAAGGAGTACTCCCTCAGTCTGCTCCGCAGACAGCTCCCTCAAAGTGGGAGCCTATCCTTGCCCCCTTAATATTTGTTTTAAGGGGGGACGTCCGAAGGACAGGGGGGATTTTGCTCTCTACATTCAGCGAGGGGATTCTTACTGCGGCTGCACCTTGTGCGCTGCATCGTCAAAATACTTCCGCAAGCGGGTATTTTTCCTCGCATCGGGCGCTCCACTTCGTTCCGCTCTGCTCGCCGCCGTAAGGCGGCACACGAGCCTCGAAGAGGCGAAGTTATGACGGTTGACGAACGGCGTTTGTTAAAATATGTGGCAAAAGGCGTCACTGCGTTATGCCTTTTGCGCCCCTATTAGCTGCTCACGCAGCTTTTGCGGAAAGGTATAGCGGCGCGCGCTATAACTGTTGCCAATTGCGCGCCGCAGGGTGAGGGTGTGCGTTATGCCGACAGCCACGGTGTGGCTTCGGCGCACGCCCGAACTGAGGTTTTTGCCATCGGTAGGGCAAAAACCGTGACCGAATTCCGGTCTACCCGTGTGAGATAAACCGAATGCAGAGCGTAGCGAACATTGGGTTTTCCTTCCCCTCACGACTTTTTCTTTCGTCAGTTCGAAAGAAAAAGTGTGAATTCTTTTGGAGGTTTTTATGAACACCTTTACAAACGGCAGCAATATGGCGGCGCAGCGCTCGCTGCTGCGGGCGCTGGGCTGGTCAGACAGTGAAATGCAAAAGCCCATCGTGGGCATCATCTGCGCGCGGAGCGACATCATCCCGGGGCACATGCACCTGACGCAAATCGCGCGCGCTGTTTCGGACGGCGTGCTGGCGGCGGGCGGCAAGCCCGTCATCGTGCCCTGCATCGGCGTGTGCGACGGCATTGCGATGGGTCACAAGGGCATGCGCTATTCTCTGCCCTCGCGCGAGGTCATTGCGGACAGCTGCGAGATCCTCATTACGGCGCACGCCTTCGATGCGTGCGTGTTCGTGGGCAACTGCGACAAGATCATCCCCGGCATGCTGATGGGTGCGGTGCGCGCCAATGTTCCCGCCCTCTTCTGCTCAGGCGGGCCCATGCTCGCGGGGCACAAGGACGGCAAAAAGCTCTCCCTCTCCTCCATGTTCGAGGCGGTGGGCGCCTATACCTCGGGCAGAATCGACGAAGAAGAGCTCGCCCGCTTTGAATGCGCCGCCTGCCCCTCGTGCGGGTCGTGCTCGGGCATGTTCACGGCAAATTCCATGAACTGCCTTCTCGAGGCGCTGGGCATGGCGCTGCCCGGAAACGGCACCGTTCCCGCCGTGCATTCAAAGCGCCTTGTGCTCGCCAAAGAGACGGGCGAAGCGGTGATGCGCCTGCTTGCGCGCGGCGTACGCCCGCGCGACATTCTGACGCCGACGGCGCTCAAGAACGCCGAGCGCGTGGACATGGCGATCGGCGCGTCCTCCAATTCCGTTCTGCACCTTCTGGCGCTGGCGAGCGAACTGGGCTTTTCCAAGCAGCAGCTCTCCGTCGATACGATGAACGAGATCAGCATGGCGACCCCCAACCTGTGCCGCCTTGCGCCTGCCGGCGAGCACTACATCGAGGAGCTGGAGGACGCGGGCGGCATCTCCGCCGTCATCCGCGAACTCATCGACGCCGGACTCTTTGACGGCAGCGCGATGACTGCGGCGCTCGTCACGCAGGACGAACTCACCAAGAACGCGCGCGTTCGCGACGCGCAGATCATCCGCCCCGTGAGCGACCCGTATTCCCCCTACGGCGGGCTTGCCATTCTCAAGGGCAACCTGGCGCGCGAGGGCGCGGTGGTCAAAAAGAGCGCGGTCGATCCAAAAATGTACCGCCATTCCGGTCCCGCGCGCGTATTCGATTCGGAAGAGGCGGCGATGGAGGCCATCTCCTCCAACAAAATCCGCGCGGGCGACGTGGTCGTCATCCGCTATGAAGGCCCCAAGGGCGGGCCGGGCATGCGCGAGATGCTCTCCCCCACCTCCTCCATCGTGGGCGCAGGACTGGGCGACACCGTGGCGCTCATCACGGACGGCCGCTTTTCGGGCGCGACGCGCGGCGCGGCGATCGGGCACGTCTGCCCCGAGGCGGCGGCAGGCGGCGTGATCGGCGTCGTGCAGGAGGGCGACATCATCGATATCGACATTGAAAAGGGCACCATCGATCTGCGCGTTCCCGAACAGGAGATCGCGGCGCGGCTGGCCGCGTTCACGCCGCTCGAGAAGCCCGTGGAGGGATACCTGAAGCGCTACCGTGCGCTGGTCACGTCCGCCTCCGACGGCGCGGTGTTCAAAAAATTTTGACCCGACGGCGGTTTCCGGCAACGCATCATTGAAACGGCTATAAAAATGACGGCTCACGCCGTCATTTATTTCTTATAACAAGAACCCGCGCCTGAGCGCGGGTTCTTGTTATGTGTTTCGTTTCCAGGTGTGCTTTCCTGCACATATGGGCACGGGAGGCTCTCCTGGCAGCGCAAGTTCCGCGCGCACGCCCTCGGGAATCTCCGCCGTATAGACGATCGCCTCCCCCGTACGCTCATAGCCCGCCGCGATCCTGCCCGAGACGCTCTCGTACTCTGCATGCACGCGGTCGACGCGGGCGAGCGGCATGGGCGCGATGCGCACGGCGGAAAAGCCGGGCGCCGCCGCCTCGATGCCCGCAATGCGGCGGTAGACGAACTCCATCACGCTGCCGTAGGCATAGTGATTATAGCTGTTCATGCCGTCCGGATTGGGCGTGCCGTCGGGCAGCAGGGAATTCCAGCGCTCCCACACCGTGGTGGCGCCCATGGAAACTTCGTACATCCAGCCGGGAAAATCGGGGTTGAAGAGCACCTTTTCCGCTGTATCGAAATACCCGTTGTCGGCGAGCGCAAACAAAAGATAGGGCGTACCGATAAAGCCTGTGCTGATGCGGCAGCCGTGGCGCAGAACGTTATCATTGAGCTGCGCGGCAAGGCGGGCGCGCGCCTCGGGCGCCGCGATGCCGAAGTGCAGCGCAAGCACCTGCGCCGTCACCGTATCGAAGGCAAGCCTTCCGCCCGCCGTGAAATATTCCCGGCGGATGCGGCGCACGAGCGCTTCCCGTTTCAGGCGGTATTCCTTCGCCTGCGCCGCCTCCCCGAGAATGCGCGCTGTCTCGGAGACGATGCCGAGGGAATGCGCATGCAAAACGTTCGCGATGAAATAGACATCCGTTCTGCCGAACGGCCCCTCCTCCAGCAGCACCTCCTTGTCAAGCGCGAGCCAGTCGCCCCACTCGAACCCGCGCGCGATCAGTCCGTTCTCCATCGTCCTCTCCCGCGCAAGAACGAATTTGCGCATGGCGGGATAGCACATGGCGAGGAAGGACACGTCCCCGTACATCTCATACAGCGTATGGGGCAGCATCGTCACGACGTCCGCCCACATGGCGGCGGTGCGCTGTTCGCCGAGGCAGTCGGGCACGACGGAGGGAATGTCCCCTTCGGGCGTCTGGTCGCTGCACACGTCGCGCAGCCATTTTTTCAGAATGCCGCGCACGTCGTAGTTGTATGCCGCCGTCCGCCCGAACACATTGATGTCCCCCGTCCAGCCCAGCCGCTCATCCCGCTGCGGGCAGTCGGTGGGAACGTCTACAAAGTTGCCGCGCTGACCCCACACGACGTTCTCGAGCAGCCGCGCAAGCTGCGCATCGCTCGTCCCGATGTGCCCCGTGCGGCGCATATCGGTATGGCGGACGATCGCCGTCACACACTGTGCGGGCAGCTCGTCACCCTCCAGTTTCATATAGCGAAACCCGTGGAAGGTGAACTCGGAGCGAAAGGTGTGCGCGCCCCTTGCGGTGAATGTGTCCGTCGCCCTGGCGCTGCGCAGGTTGTCCGTATAAAAATTGCCGTCCACGAGGATTTCCGCAAAGCGCAGCGTGAGCGTCCCGTCAAACGTCTCGGGCGTGCGCACCTCGGCAACGCCGACCAGATTTTGACCGAAATCGTAGACCAGCTCCCCCTTCGGGGTGCGCAGCACCTGCCGGACGGGAACGCGGCAGATGTCGCGCACGGGTTCGCACTCCTGCATGACGAGGCACGCCTTGTCACAGGCGACCTGTATTACCTGCAGGGGACGCAGCGGCGCCGTCAGATCGACGCGCTCGCCGTCATACAGTCCGGACGCGCGGATATGGCTTTCGCTTGCCGTCCAGTCGGTATCTGTCGCCACCGAAACGCCCTCCCCCGTCAGTTCACAGCACACGGCGGGGCGGTCGCCGTATACCTTCGCCCTGCGGTTCCACGTGAGCGGTCCGCAAAACCACCCCTCGCCCACGGTGAGCGCCAGTTCGTTTTCCCCTTCGCGCAGCTGCACCTCGTACTCCTGCACCTGCAGCGTATGGCGGTAGGACGTCCAGCCGGGCGCAAGGTACGCATCCCCCACACGCTCGCCGTTGAGTTCGGCAAAGTATACGCCGAGCGCCGTGGCGCGCAGCCGCGCCCTTCCCGCATGCGCCTGAAAGCGCCTGCGCACGGTAAAGACGCTCACTTCCTGCGAAACACCGATAAACTTCCCCTTCATATCCACGTTCATGTCTATACCCTCTGCATATTATAGTACAAGGGGTTCTTGCAGCGGTTGCAAAAACCCCTTGACGTATCTGGTTTTTTGTTACTTGCTCATGCCTTCCTGAACGGCGACCGCAACGGCAACCGTTGCGCCGACCATGGGGTTGTTGCCCATACCGATCAGGCCCATCATCTCGACGTGCGCGGGAACGGACGAGCTGCCCGCGAACTGCGCATCCGAGTGCATTCTGCCCATCGTGTCCGTCATCCCGTAGGAAGAAGGTCCTGCCGCCATGTTGTCGGGGTGCAGCGTTCTGCCCGTACCGCCGCCCGATGCCACGGAGAAGTACTTGACGCCGTTCTCCACGCACCACTTTTTATAGGTGCCCGCAACGGGGTGCTGGAATCTGGTCGGGTTGGTGGAGTTGCCTGTGATGGACACGCCCACCTTCTCGAGTTTCATGACCGCAACGCCCTCCGGCACGTTGTCAACGCCATAGCACTTGACCTTCGCGCGGGGGCCGTCTGAATAGGCGACCTCGTTCGTGACCGTGACCGTCTCGGTATACGGATCGAACACCGTCTCCACATAGGTGAACCCGTTGATGCGGGAGATGATGAACGCCGCGTCCTTGCCCAGACCGTTGAGGATGACGCGCAGCGGCTTTTTGCGCACCTTGTTCGCGTTCATCGCGATGGAGATGGCGCCCTCCGCCGCAGCAAAGGATTCGTGCCCCGCAAGGAAGCAGAAGCAATCCGTCTCCTCGGAGAGCAGCATCTTGCCCAGATTCCCGTGACCGAGACCCACCTTGCGGTTTTCCGCGACCGAGCCGGGAATGCAGAAGGACTGCAGGCCGATGCCGATGGCAGCCGCCGCGTCCGCTGCCTTCTTGCAGCCCTTTTTGATGGCGATCGCCGCGCCGACGGTATACGCCCAGACCGCATTCTCAAAGCAGATGGGCTGGGTGCCGCGCACGATCTTGTCGCAGTCCACGCCCTTTGCAAGGCAGATGTCCCTGCACTCTTCGACGGAGGAAATGCCGTACTCTTTGAAGACGCCGTTGATCTTATCGATTCTTCTCTCATATCCTTCAAACAAAGCCATACCGCTCACCTCCTTACTCTTTGCGAGGGTCGATGTACTTCACCGCACCCTGTTCTTCGGAAAATCTTCCGTAGTGGCCCATCGACTTCGTCCATGCCTCGTTGGGCTCCAGACCCTTCTTGATGAAGTCGGTCATTTTTCCCAGGGACACGAACTCATAACCGATGACCTGGTTATCCTTGTCCAGCGCGAGGCGGGTGACATAGCCCTCCGCCATCTCGAGATAGCGCACGCCCTTGAGCGCCGTTCCGTACATCGTGCCGACCTGCGAACGCAGCCCCTTGCCCAGGTCCTCCAGACCCGCGCCGACGGTAAGGCCGTCGTCCGAGAATGCCGACTGCGTTCTGCCGTACACGATCTGCAGGAACAGTTCGCGCATGGCGGTGTTGATGGCGTCGCACACCAGGTCCGTGTTGAGCGCCTCGAGAATGGTCTTGTGGGGCAGGACCTCCGCCGCCATGGCAGCCGAATGCGTCATGCCCGAGCAGCCGATCGTCTCGACGAGCGCCTCCTGAATGACGCCCTCCTTGACGTTGAGCGTCAGTTTGCAGGCGCCCTGCTGCGGCGCGCACCAGCCCACGCCGTGCGTGAACCCGCTGATGTCCGTGATCTGCTTGGCGCACACCCACTTGCCCTCTTCGGGAATGGGAGCGGGGTCATGCCTGGGACCCTTGGCGACACAGATCATCTCTTCCACTTCGCGTGAATATTGCATCTGATATCCTCCATAAAAATTGTTCGACCCTTTTGGGAACCGTTCCTTGATATTCTACCATATTTGCCCAAAAAATACAAGAGCTTGTCCGCAATTTTTACAAGAGAATTATTCTATATTTTACTGATTGCTTTTGTTGATCGCTCCTTCCTCTATCAAAAAGAACGCTTGCATGCAAGCGTTCTTTTTGATTTTGTTTCAACGGATCAAAAATGTGCCGCAACCGTTGAACATGAACCACGGCAGCCGTTACAGCAGTTGTTGTCACAGCTACTGCCGCAGGTATAGTCACAACTGCTTGTGTAATATCCTGCAGCAGGAGCCAACTCGGCGGGCATGAGCGCAGCCTTGATTCTTGCCACCAATGCATCCGGCAATACAAACATATCCTTTCCCTCCTTTTTTATATTTAGTTAATGTAAAAACATTGACTATCCGAATTTATAACCCCAAGATGTCTGTTACGGATTTCAACAATCCCTGTTCATCTTCAAATGCAACACCGTTCCCCCACTCCATTGCCTGTAATTTTGCATTTGCGCGGAAGATCACCTTATTGAGTTCACATCTTTTTGCGTCCGGCATAAACATATTGCCGGTACTCAGATAGTTGCTGCCCAAACAAAAAGCACAGAGCCTCTCGTAATAGCAGTCATTACACATTGCGGGATAGCATTCCCGCGGAATCTCTCTTTTTAAATGAAAGTCACAGGATTTGATCGCTTTCTCCGAGGCGGAAATGGGAGAAAATAATTGACATGGATAACAAATCCCATCGACGCTGTATACATGCATGTCCGTACCGCATCCACAAAATTTTTTTACATATTCCTGATTTGCTTTGGGATGCCCTAATATCGATATGTCGTAATTCAACATGGAACACTTTTCAAGCTGAGGATGATCGATATAATATTGAATCAGCAATTCAAGTTGCTCTTGCAAAATATGCACACACTCTGCCGACGTCCAATCAACCATATAGGCAAGATTGCAGGCAATCCTGAATCCCTGTTCGTGCAGAAACGCTATGCTCTCAGATAAATATGGCAATGAATTCTTTGACACCGTCATTTTCACCGGTTGCATGGGATACATTTTCCGGAAAAACAATAAATCTATTTTATCAAAACTTCCGGAGCGATTCATATCCTGAACGCGCTTTGTCCCGTCAAAGCTCAACCCGACTGTGACGCTGTCCGAATGCGTAATCAGCCATTGTTGGATTTCTCCGTGAACATGCGTTCCGTTGCTGCTGATAAAATAGTGAACGGGAATCTCACTATACGTTTTACCTATGTAGTCAACAACCGCTTTGATCAGCGGAAAATTCAAAAACGGTTCTCCCCCGAAAAACTCGATCATAAAACTATCCGCACTATGATCGGAAAATTCCCGATCGATAATGGATTGCGCCGTCATAAGATCCATGTCCCGCGCCGTCTTCTTATGTTCATAGCAATATATACAGGCAAGATCGCATTTTTCAGTGACCGTCAATGTAATTGATTTTGCACGATTATCTCTCGTTTCCATATCAGCCTCTGTCTACGCATTTTCCAATACGACGGGTTTCCCGTCCGTCATTTCCCATTCTCCTTCCCAATAGATCGTTGCAGAAGAAGAATAATTGTCTTCCAGCACATCTGACCAAAATCTGTACTCTTCATCATCCTCCGATGGATACGGCGCATAGAGAAATATCCTTTCCAAGGAATGGAATCGGCTCAATGTCGTAGTCCATTTTCCTACTTCATAGGGCAGCACGATTTCTTTGATAGAAACATCCGAATCGATCGCAACGTCCCAAGCAATATCCGTTACATTGGAAAAAAGCACTGTCTCGGGTACGATCAATGTGCTATCCGCTGTATGTATCTCCGCGATCTCATATCCGCCTTTCAATTGCCCTGCGCTGGAATATGTTATCCCGTCTACTGTTGGGTGCAGAATATACGGAACGAAAAAACATGCTCCGACGATACATCCGATCATTATAAGGAATGCAGCCGAACGCCCGATCGTAGGCAGAAGTTCGCCTCGTCTGATCGCATTGAAATGCCTGACAGCCTCTGCGCGCGCTGTCTTCGGGACAAAAGGAAGTATCCGCCGAAAAACTCTTTTGCGCGTAAGTGGATTCAAATATGTTTTTTGCGCATGCACAAAAAAGATGATCATGGCGATCAATGCCGCCAACGCCAGCAAAGGAATGCCGACTTGAATCAGGATGCTCAGCAGGGCGCTCTCCATCAAATGATCGGCATAAGTCCATAAAGAGACCACCATGCCTATAAAAAATATTACCAAAGCGGTCAACACAATGCAACATAACGCACTGAAAATCATCCAACGCAGACTTTCATTAACACCCGTAAAGGCACACGATCTGCAAGAATCAAACCGCTGTTGCATGATCTTCGGCAGCTCTCCCTTATAATCGGGACATGAAATCATACGTTCATATTCCATATCGCCGACATAATTCGGATCAATACGGCTCTTGATATCAAACAACGTCGTCCAGCTTATGGTCGATTGCGGGTATCTTTGGCACATAGATTTTGCGTAAGCCACCGATTCCTGTTTCAGGTCAACTTTCCACAATTCCTCGACCCGTGCGACCTCTTTCTTGATATTTTCTCTCAGCGTGCAAAGCTCCGCCAGTTTCAGGTACGTCTGTTTGGTCGGCTCGTCCGCTAATTGCAAAATGCGCTGATAATAGCCTGACCGATCGATCAAGCCGTCATAAAACATCAACTCCGCCTCGCTATGTACTTTCAATTCGGACAAAAACAGAAGACGCTGGGCAGCAAGAATCGAATTAAGAGTGGTATATGGAATATCTTTTAGCGCTGTTGGCACCTTGTCAAATTGTCCGGAATCCAAAAATAATTTTGCATCTTTCAATTTTTTGTTAATAACCATCGTATCAACATCTCCGACCTTCAAACGATCGTTGATGTTGACAACGAACTGCCGCTTGCTCGCCTCCAACTTCTGTGAAAACTCATCGACATCCATGATCGTAACATCCCCGTCGATCGTGGCATCCACAATGTTCAAAAGAATTGTATAGCAATACGGACACTCAAACTGATTGTTATGAAAAAGCATATTCCCGCCACAATTCGGGCATTTCATTTGTACAATCGCCATGGCTCTGTCTTCCCTCATTTCCCTTGATTTGTGTTCTGATAAATCGCACTTTGGTTGATCATCAGCGAGTATCCGCCTTCCCGTATCAATTGAATGATACGCACAGTCAACTTAGCCCGTCCCCTATGATCAAGCACACAGCTATAAATCCAGAATGCAAATATAAAGCAACCCGCTACAGCTACCGGAATCCAGATCAATTCCGGCATAACCGCAAAAAGAAAAATTCCGACCAGCGAAAACATCAAAGTCAGAAAACCTGCTATAAAGCCGCCAAATTTATGAAGTGCCTCTTTCAGAAATCTTTTTTTATCGTCTTTGATTTCCTTCCCCAATTCTTCTTCCGCAATTTGAAAGTAATAAGAAAAATCCGCGCATGTTTTGACCTTTTTCAAAAATCTTTTTTGTGTCCATTGGCCTGACGTCCCTCTCAAGGCAGTGTATAACAGATACCAACTGTAGCTGGCGTTCGGATATTCCTCGCACATTGTCTGTGCATGATCGATCTCCGCTTTTTTCGCAACAGAATAATCAAGATTCATAAAAAATTTTCTCCACATGCATATTCTTCTTTGACATATTGCCCCCAAGTCACGCTTTTACAGCAAACAAAAAAAGCGTGGCTTCAACCGAAGACACGCCCTGCAATAAGTATCTCCGATTGTTACCACACAAATTTCCACTATATAGAGTATATAGAGTTAAGAGATACGAAATTGCCGATTCGTAACCCTATATAGTGACTATGAAATTTGTGTGGTAGCCTCAGTATAGCACAAGCGAAGAAAAAGTGCAAGCACTATGCAGAAAAAAATCAAATGATATGAATGACGCTTTTCAAAATAAATAATGAAAGGCGGCGGGCAAAATGCCCGCCGCCGCAGCGTTTTTCGCCGTCATATCAATTGCCCGCAGCGGCGCACGAACAGCTTTTTGCACGCCCACGCCGCAATGATGTACAGGATGACAATGCCCGCCAGCATGACGAAGTATGCCGCGGGGGGATGGGCAAACCCCGCCGCCTCCCCGAGGGCGAGCGGGAGCGCCGTCAGCACGGCGACGCCGCCCGCCGTCAGAGCACAGACGGGCAGCGAGGCGCGGCTGCTCCATGTAAAGCGTTCGGTGCGCAGCAGGTGCAGGACGAGCATCTGCGTGAGGGCCGATTCGAGAAACCAGCCCGTGCGGAAGAGCGCAGCGAACGTCTCCTGCCCCGCCGCGTCCAGAGCGGAATAGGGCGCGCCGCATGCATTGGGGCAGATGGCAAAAAAGAGCAGGACGTATGTGAGAATATCGAACACGGAACTGACCGGCCCGAACCACAGCATGAACCGCAGCACCGATCGGGCGTCCCACGCGGCGGGACGGGCAAGGTATTTGGCATCCACCCTGTCCCACGGAATGGCGGTGCAGGAGATGTCGTACACAAAATTCAGGATCATGAGCTGCAGCGCGAGCATGGGCAGAAAGGGCAGGAACGCGCTTGCCGCAAGCACGGAGAACATGTTCCCGAAATTGGACGACGCCGTGATCTTGATATACTTCATCATGTTGAAGTACGTCCTGCGCCCCTCCTGTGCGCCGTCCGCCACGACGGTGAGGTCCTTTTCAAGCAAAATGACCCCCGCCGCATCCTTGGCGACGTCCGCGGCGGTATCCACCGAGATGCCCACATCGGCGGCGCGCATGGCGGGGGCATCGTTGATGCCGTCCCCCATGTATCCGACGACGTGCCCGCCGCGGCGCAACAGCCCCACGACGCGCGCTTTCTGGGCGGGGGAGAGCTTGGCAAACACCGACGTATGCTCCGCCGCCGCGGCAAGTTCGTCGTCCGTCATGCCGTCCACGTCGCTGCCGAGCAGCACGCTGTCCGCACAGATGCCCACCCGCGCGCAGATATACGCCGCGACCTTTTCGTTGTCGCCCGTGAGCACTTTGACGGCAACGCCCGCGTCCGTCAGCCTGCGCACGGCGGCTGCCGCCGTGGGCTTGGGCGGGTCGAGAAAGGCGAGCAGTCCCACGAGCGTCATGTCCCGTTCATCCGCCGCCGTGAGCTGCGCGGGCGGATCAAGGCGGCGCGCGAGCGCGAGCACCCGCATCCCCTTTGCGTTCAGGCTGTCGGCAAGGGCGATCACTCTGCCGCGCACCTCGTCCGTCAGGGGCAGCGCCTGCGCGCCGAGTTCGGCGAAGGCACAGACGCCGAGCATCTCCTCCACCGCCCCCTTGGTGACGAGCATCTCCCGCCCCGACGCATCCGCCACCACGACGCTCATTCTGCGCCGCTCGAAATCGAAGGGGATCTCGTCCGTCTTGCGGTAGGCGTGCAGGAGCGCCGCGTCCAGCCTGCCCTGCGCGCACAGCGCCTCGGCGCGCTCGATGACGGCGGCGTCCATGAGATTTTTCAGCCCCGTCTGATGGCTGCTGTTGAGATAGGCGTAGCGCAGCACGCGCGCGTCCTCCTCCCCCTCCACGTTCAGGTGCAGTTCGAGCACGACCTTGTCCTGCGTGAGCGTGCCCGTCTTGTCCGTGCAGAGCACGTCCATGGCGCCCAGGTTCTGAATGGAGTTGAGATTTTTGACGATGACCTTTTTCTTTGACATCGCAACGGCGCCCTTTGCAAGGCAGGTCGTCACGATCATGGGCAGCATTTCGGGCGTGAGCCCTACGGCGACACTCACCGCAAACAGCCCCGCCGACAGCCAATCCCCCTTCGTCAGCCCGTTGAGCAAAAAGACGACGGGCACCATGATGAGCATGAGGCGGATGAGCAGGCGGGACACGGCGTTCACGCCCTCGTCGAATGCCGTCCGCGCGGGCTTTTCCTCGAGCGAGCCTGCCGTCTGCCCGAGCTGCGTATCCCTGCCGACCGCCACAACGACGCCCGTGCCGCTGCCGCTCAGCACGTTCGTTCCCGCAAAGGCGAGGCAGGCACAGCCAAGCAGCGCCCCCTCGCTCTGCGCGGAATTCTTTTCCACGGGCGCGCTCTCACCCGTGAGGGCGGACTCGGCAACGAACAGGTCCTTCGCCGCGAGAATGCGCACGTCGGCGGGGAGCATGTCGCCCGCGCTCAGCCGGACGAGATCGCCCACCACCATGTCCGCGACGGGCAGCTCGGCAGCGACCCCGCCGCGCACGACGCACGCCGTCGGGGCGATCATGGCGGACAGTTTGTGCGCCGCGTTGCCGCTCTTGGTCTTCTGCACGAAACGCATCCCGCATGAGACGGCGACCATCACGGCGATGACCGCAACGGTGAACCAGCTGCGCTCGGAGGGGGCGGCGAAGACGACGTCCGTCACAAACGAGACGGCCGCCAGCACGACGAGAATGAGGGTAAACGGGTCAAAGAACGCGCCCGCCAGCCTGCGCAGCGCGCCCGCGCCGCGCCTGACGGCAAGGACGTTGCTGCCGTAGCGTGCACGGCGGTCGGCGACCTCCTGCGCGTTCAGTCCGCCGTCGCCCGTTCCCAGCCAGGAGCACACGCGCTCCGCGGGCATGCGCGCCGCCTTGCGCAGGCGCTCCTGCGCGGCGGGGCGGGCAAGCCTCAGTGCCGAAACTTCCTTCCTGATGTTTTTCATGATACTACCTCCTTCGATCTGCATCGATGAGGTAGCCGAACCGTCAGCGCGTCAATGTGCGGGCATGCGGACAAACGGCACGCGATCGCCCGCCCGACGCACTTCGGCTTCGACTGCCTTCGTTCATCCTGCATGCCTCCTTGTTTTTTTCAAAAAAATAACCGCGCGCCCGACGGCGCGCGGAAAATGACGACTGTCCGCAAAGAGTCCACCGTTCGAGCTTTGACTTCGCGGGGCAATGAAGCTGTGTTATGCTGCGCCTTGTGTTCGACGCCGCCTGTTCAAACCTGCGCACGATGTCTCCATCGTTTTGCGGCAACAGCCCGTATCCCCGTAGTAGCCTTACCTACCGGATATTCTTTTGTGTCTTTATTTTACTTCATCCAAAAAGATTTGTCAACCCTTTCGGCAAAAATTTTTTTACAGTTCGATGTGCTCCACGTCGTCGCGCTGCGAACGGCGGTAGAACACCGCCTTCCTGCCGATGACGTACACCACCTCCGCACCCAGAAGGTCGGCGACGTTCTGCGCCATCGTATCGGCGTCCGCCTCGGCGTTGGGCAGCACGTTGACTTTGATGATCTCGCGCGCCTCGAGGCATTCGGAGAGCGTTTTCAAAAGGTTATCCGTAATGCCCCCCTTGCCGATCTGCGTGACGGGCGAAAGGTTCGCCGCAATGGACTTGAGTTTGCTCCTCTGTTTGCTTGTCATGATCTTCTCTCCTTGGGTAAAATGTCCCGAAAATTACGGAACGTATTCAAATTCCACGTCTCCGACAATGACGGTGTCGCCCTGCGCGCAGCCCTGTGCCTCCAGCGCGCGGAACACGCCGCGCGTCTTGAGCATGCGGTGGAAATACGCCATGGAATCGGGATTGTTGAGCACGACGTTGCGGCACAACAGATCGACCAGCCCGCCCGTCACGACGTATGCGCCGTTCTCGTCTTTGAAGATTTCAAACTGCCAGGTGTCCTCTTCCTCGAACGCAAATTCATCGGACGGGATCTTTTCGGCGGGCGGCAGCGTTTCGAGCATGCGCCACACGGCATCGAGCAGCTCCCTGACCCCTTCGCCGTTCACGGCGGAAATGGTGCAGGCGGGAAGGTCGGGGTGCGCCGCCGCAAAGCGCGCGGCGTTTTCTTGGGCGCCCGCGCAGTCGCACTTGTTGAGCACGGCGATCTGCGGCAGGGCAGCGAGCTTTTCGGAGTAGGCGGCAAGTTCGGCGTTGATCTTGTCAAAATCCTCCAGAGGGTCGCGCCCCTCCGTGCCCGCAATGTCGAGAACGTGGCAGATCATGCGCGTGCGCTCGATATGGCGCAGAAAGTCATGCCCCAGCCCCGCGCCCTGCGCCGCCCCCTCGATCAGCCCGGGGATGTCGGCAACGACGAAGGAATGTTCATAGTAGCGCACCACGCCGAGATTGGGCGAGAGCGTGGTGAAATGGTAGTCCGCGATCTTGGGCCGCGCCGCCGAAATTTTGGAGAGCAGCGTTGACTTGCCCACATTGGGAAAGCCCACCAGCCCCACATCGGCGATCACCTTCATTTCGAGAACGACGGCATGCGGCCTGACGCGCACCCCCTTCTGCGCAAAGTTGGGCGCATGGCGGCGGGCGGTGGTAAAGCGCACGTTGCCCTTGCCCCCTCTGCCGCCCGCGAGCAGCAATATCTTTTCGCCGCTTTCGTAGGCGTCGCAGATAATCTTCCCGCTCTCGGCGTCCCGCACGAGCGTGCCGCAGGGGACCTTGAGCACGACGTCCGCCCCCCGCTTGCCCGAGCACTGATTGGAGCCGCCGCGCTCGCCGTTGCCCGCGCAGTATTTGCCCGTATAGCGGTAGGCGAGCAGGTCGTGCACGTTCTCGTCCGCCATGACGTACACGTTCCCGCCGTCGCCGCCGTCGCCGCCGTCCGGCCCGCAGGCGGGCTTGCCCTTGTACGCCTTGAAGGAATTCATGCCGTCGCCGCCGTCACCCGCCTTGAGCGTGACGCGCACTTTGTCGGTGAATATCTTGTTATCCATGCCCAAAGTATACCAAGTTTTGCCGCAAAACGCAATAGTTTTGACAAGGGGAATGCGCCGTCTAAAATTTTTTGCCCGACTTTTGTGAAAATACCGCTTTTTTCGTTAGAAACCGCCCCACTTGCGGTATAATAAGTTATAGACAGGTTATAGACAGGAAAAGGAGTGCGCCATGTTCGACTATCTGTTGTTTTTATTGCTGCTGATCCCCTGCCTTGCTTTTTCGGCATGGGCGTCGGCGCGCGTCAACACGACGTATGCCAAATACGACCGCGTGCAGACGCGCTCGTGCATGACGGGTTACGACACGGCGACGCGGCTCATGCGCAACCGCGGCGTGACGGGCATTGCCGTCAACCGCGTGGAGGGCAGGCTGTCCGACCACTACAACCCGGGCAGGAACGTGGTCAACCTGTCCATGAGCACCTATGGCAGCGCCTCGGTGGCAGCCGTTGCGGTCGCCGCGCACGAGGTGGGGCACGTCATGCAAAAACACACGGGGTACATTCCCTATAAAATCCGCACCGTGCTCGTGCCCGTTGCCAACATCGGCTCCCGCCTTGCCCTTCCCGTCGTCATTGTGGGGCTGCTGCTCGATTTGTTCTGGGTGACTTCCCCCCAGCCATACGGCCAGTGGGCGGTGTATCTGGGCATCGCGCTCTACGGGCTTTCCACCCTGTTCATACTGGTGACGCTGCCCGTGGAATTCAACGCCTCGCACAGGGCGAAAAAGATGCTCGTCGAGGAGGGCATTCTTACCGAAGATGAGGTGCCCGCCGCAAGCAAAGTGCTCTCCGCCGCGGCGCTGACCTATGTCGCCTCGCTGCTCGTCTCCCTGCTGTACTTTTTGCGGTTCGCCCTCGTGTTCTTATCCTTTGTCCGCAAGGACTGAATCCAAGCTGTTACGGCGCGCTCGAACGGGCGCGCCGTTTTCCATGGAAATGCGGCTGCGGCTTGTTCGTGTAAGGCCGCCCCTGAGACGACGCGGTTCTATGCCTCCCCTGTGTAAGGGTGAGCGCGTATGTTATGCAGACAGCCCCTGCGGGGCTTCTGCGTATGCGCGAACTGAGAAATCGCCATATCAAGGGCGATTTCGTGCCCGCCGGCAGCACTCTTCCTTGGTGCTGCCAAGACAATGGCACGGCGCAAGCCGTGACGGAAGGGTTGTAAAAGCTTGCCGCAGACAGGCATAACAACCCTCCTGCCTCGCGCGCTCGGCACCGTCTCACGCAAGTAGATCTTGCGTAACTTCGGCTGCGCTCGTGCGCCGCTGCGCGTCGGGCGGTCAGCAATTTTGCGTGCATATGCAAAATTGCCAGCTCATGCGTGCGCGCACACCACACCGTGGTGATGCGCATGACGCACGCATTCGCCCCTTGCACAGGGAGGGCTTCCCCCTTACATCTCCTTAAGGGTGAAACTACACAAACAGCTCCCTTTGAAAACCGTGCAAAACCCCGCCGAGGGAACCTCGGCGGGGTTTTCAAGATACGTGTACGGTATTTCAGTTCATGCGGCGGGCGATCGCATGCAGGAACTGTTCGGAATTAAGCTTTCTTGCCACGACCCCCTCTTTGTGGAAGAGCGGGACAAGGTCGCCCGTCATCTCCCCCTCCTCGATCGTCTGCACCGTTGCGCGCTCCAGCCGGTCGGCAAATGCCGCAAGCGGCGCGTTGCCGTCCAGCTCGCCGCGCTTTCTGAGGGCGCCCGTCCAGGCAAAGATGGTCGCCACCGAGTTGGTGGAGGTCTCCTCCCCCGCAAGGTGCTTGTAGTAGTGCCGCGTGACGGTGCCGTGCGCCGCCTCGTACTCATATTTGCCGTCGGGCGAGACGAGCACGGAGGTCATCATGCCAAGAGAGCCGTAGGCGGTGGCCACCATGTCGCTCATCACGTCGCCGTCATAGTTCTTGCACGCCCACAGGATGCCCCCCTCCGAGCGCACGATGCGCGCCACGGCGTCGTCGATGAGCGTATACAGATACCACAGCCCCTTTGCCTCGAACTGTTCTTTGTACTCCTCGTACACCTCGGCAAAGATTTTTTTGAACTGTCCGTCATACACCTTGGAGATGGTATCCTTGGTGGCGAACATCATGGGAAGGTTCTGCTCGAGTGCATAGCGGAAACAGGAGTGCGCAAAGGAGCGCACCGAATCATCGCAGTTGTGCATGCCCTGCACCACGCCCGACGTACCGTTGAAGTCGTGCACGAGCTTTCTGGCGATCTCCCGCCCCTCCTTGTCCTCGGTGACAAGGTAGACCTTGTTCCCCTCGGCGGCAATGCCGTCCACGGCGGAATAGACGTCGCCGTAGGCATGGCGGGCGAGCACGATGGGCTTTTTCCATGTGGGCACATAGGAACGGATGCCGTCCACCACGATGGGCGCGCGGAACACGGTGCCGTCCAGAATGCGGCGGATGGTGCCGTTGGGACTCTTCCACATTTCGTGCAGGTGGTATTCGGACATGCGCTGCACGTTGGGCGTGATGGTGGCGCACTTGACGGCAACGCCGTACCTCTTGGTTGCAAGCGCGCTCTCGACGGTGACGGTGTCCGCCGTCTCGTCGCGGTGGGGCAGCCCCAGGTCGTAATATTCCGTCTTTAAGTCCACATAGGGAAGAATGAGCACTTCCTTGATCATCTTCCACAGGATGCGGGTCATTTCGTCGCCGTCCATCTCCACGATGGGGGTCGTCATCTGAATTTTCGCCATATTCACCTCGGCGGGATTTTCTTCTATTATACGAAATTTCCCCGCCGTTTGCAACCTTTTGCGCCCGAAAAAACCTTTCCCGACAAAATTCCCGTGGTGAGCGTGCGCTTGGGCGGCGGCGCGCTGCGCACCGCCTCGTCCAGAAGAGCGAGGAAGAACCTGCGCACTTCGGCGAGCGTTGTGCCGAACAGATACCCCGCCAGCGACCCGGGAACGGTGTTCAGCTCGTTGAAGTACACCTCCTCGCCCGCCGCGAGAAAGTCCGCGCGCACGACGCCGCGCATACCGAACGCCTCGTACAGGCGGCGCGTGTATGCCGCAATGCGGGCGGCGACGCCCTCGGGCAGGTCGGCGGGCAGTTTGGAGTCCTTCCCCTCCTCGTACTTTTCCGCATAGGACAACAGCTCGCCGCCCGAGAACACCTCCTCGCAGGCGGACACCTTCACCTCTCCCCCGATGCGGCAGGCGGCGCAGTTGATGTCCCGTTTCCCCGCGAAGTAGCGCTCGATAAGCGCCTTGTCATCGAGGGTGAATGCGAGCGCGAACGCGTCGGCAAGTTCTTCGGGCGTGTGCGCGACGCTCAGGCCGATGCTCGAACCCAGCCGCGCGGGCTTGACGACGAGCGGACAGCCGAGCGCCTGCGCGCGCCCCTGCACCCCTTCGGGCGCCTCCCGCCATTCCCCCTCCGTGACGCAGACGGCAGGCGCAACGGGAATATCCAGCCCGCGGGCGGCGATCTTGGTGAGCACCTTATCCATGAACAGGGCGCTCTCGGGAAGGTCAGGCGAGGCGGAGCGGATGTTGTTCCACGCAAGCAGCGCCGCGAGCGTGCCGTTCTCCCCCATGCCGCCGTGGCAGCAGTTGAGCGCAACGTCCACGCGCGCAAGCGGCTTTTTGCTCCCTTCGCGCACGAGCGCGCCGCGCAAGAGCTGCACGGGCGTCCCCTTGACGGGGCGGGAAAATTCCTCCACGCCCCGCCAGTTCCCGAGCAAAAAACCGCCCTCGGGCGGCAGATAGACGGGCAGGACGCGGTAGCGCGTGCCGCGCAGCAGATTGACGGCATACATGCCCGTGATGACGGAGATTTCCGCCTCGCTCGAACGTCCCCCGAAAAAGACGGCAGCCGTTGGCTGCGTTCCGCGCATGCTTTTGGACATACAAAAACACCTCCGAAGTATTTTTCTTCCGAAGGTGTTTCCTTGGTGATTTGACTTGACGGAAAGAGCAAAGAGTAAACTGCCCCTCATCCGTCAGGCTCGCAAGCTCGCCTGCCACCTTCCCCCAGGGGGGAAGGCTTTCCGCCCTCTTATCCGTCCGCCGCGCGGGTCAATAACAGTCGGGCAGGTCGTTCAAAAACAACACGCAGTCCCCCGCCGCGAGTTCTTCGGCGAGCAGCGTCTGCGCCGCCTCCAGCGTGGGGACGATGTGCAGCCGCGATTCGTCGCCGCCCGCGGCAAGGTAGCCGCTGCGCACATCGAGCACGAGCGTCTCCCCCACGAGAATGACGAGGTCAAGCCCCGCGAGCGCCGCCCCGAGCGCGCCGTTGACTTCCTCCTCGAGCTGCCCGAGTTCGACGATGCCGGGCGTGACGACCGCCTTTCTGCCCGCGGCAAGGCGCAGCACCTCCAGGGCGTTTTTGGCGCCCTCGGCATTGCAGTTGTAGCCGTCGTCCAAAATGATCAGCCCGTTCGCATCCCTGCGCTCCAGCCTGTGGGGAACGGGCACGATCCTTCGGATGCCCGCCGCGATCTCCTCCGCCGACATGCCGAGCAGGGAGCACAGCGCGGCGGCGAGCGCCGTATCCTCGGCAGCGTGCCGCCCCAGAACGGGGAGCTGTACGGGGATGCTGCCGTCCGGAAGACGCAGCGTGAAGCGTGTGCCGTCCAGACCGATCTTCACGTCCTCCGCATCGAAATCCCGCCCCATGACGAGCGCATCGGAGGCACCCATGTCCGCGCAGGAGCGCCCGAGAACGCAGCGCTGCACGCGCGCGGCGAGCACGCCCTTTTCCGCAAAGATCGCCTCCGGCGAGCCGAAGGTGGCAAGGTGCTGGCAGGTGACGCCCGTCACCACCCCCACCGTCGGGCACACCATGTCGCACAGAGCGGAAATGTCCCCCTTTCTGCGCGCGCCCATTTCGGCGAGGAAAATATCGCAGTCCAGTCCCCCTTCGTTGACCGTCCTGGCAATGCCGGCGGGCGTATTGTAGGAGGCGGGCGTGGCGATGACCCTGTACTTTTCCGAAAGAATGGCAGCGGCGAAGTGCTTGACGCACGTCTTGCCGAAGCTGCCCGTAATGCCCGCCTTGATGCAGGGGGAGGCGGCGAGCGTGCGCGCGGCACGCCTTACAAACTTGTTCGTGTGCGGCACCTCGTACGCCTTCATGCAGAAGTTGACGCATACGAGCAGCAGCGGGCAAATGAGAGGAACGAGGCAGAAGGGAACGAACCTGACAAGATACAGCCAGTCTGCGTTTACCGCGTCCGCGATCGCCGTCATCGCAAACCCCAGCCCGATATCGACGGCGATCAGCACGGCGGCATACGCCACGCCCAGCCGCACGGCGCGCATAGTACTCTTCAGCGGCACTTTAAGGGCGTGCCTGCCCTCCGCATAGCAGTACAGCACACAGATGCCCGCAAAAGGCAGGGCGCTGACGAGGTTGGCGACGCGGTAGCCCGCAAAGGAAAAGCACACGCAAAAGAGCGCCGTCAGCAGCGCGACGGCGAGCGCGAGCAGCGACGCCTTTTTGCGCTCGATATTGCGCGAGCGGTAGTACCACTTGAGAAAGGCGCTCCCGCGGTATCCCTGCTGCTGTAAGATGGCAATCAGGCGGACGGAACACATGAAATAGGCGTAGCCCGCAAGCAGACCGCCGACACAAATGGCAAGAATGGTGGATGTGCTCATGAGAAAAATTCCTCCGTTGCCGCGTTGAACGCGAGCGGATTGTCGAGAAACGCGAAGTGCCCGCAGTCCTCCATCCAGAAGACGCTGCTCCCCTTCACGCAGGAGAGATAGACCCGCACGGACGCGGGCGGCACGGCGGTATCGCGTGTGCCGTTCACGAACAGGACGGGGCGGGCAATGCGCCGCGCGTCCTCCCGAAGGTCCTCGTTGACGATCTTTTTATAGCTCTCGCGCATGACGGGCGGGAGCGTGCGGTACTCCTCGCTGCCGAAGTGCCGCTGCGCATAGCGGGGCGCGAATGTTCTGACGATGCGGTACGTTTTTACGCGGACGTAGTAAGAAAACGTGCGCCGCGGACGGATGCCCGCGCAGCCCGCCAGCACCGCCCTGTCGAACAGGTTCCCCCGCGAGAGGCACTTGACGGCGACCCTTCCGCCGAAGGAGTGCGCCACGACGCACGGACGAACGATGCCCAGCGCGGCGAGCGCCTCCGTCAGCCAGTCAGCATAGTCTGCAACCGACCACGGCGCGGGCAGCGCCCCCGCCTGTCCGAATCCGGGAAAGTCGAGCGCCGTCACGCGGAACCGCCGTGAAAAATAGGCGATCTGGGGCGCAAAACATTCCTTGGAGGCGAGATAGCCGTGCAGAAACACGATATCCCTGCCCTCCCCCTTCTGCAAACAGGACAGATTCAAGCAAGCTCCTTCACCATGACGATGGCGTCCTCGCCGTCCGCATAGTAGCGCGAACGGGCATACAGTCCGCAAAATCCGTGCCGCAGGTAGAGCATGAGCGCGGCAGCATTGGACACGCGCACCTCCAAAAAGACGCGCCTCGCCCCCTTCTCCCGCGCAATTTCAAGCAAGTCCTCCAGCACGCGGCTCCCCCTGCCGCAGCGGCGGTACATCTCCGCAACGCCAATGAGCTGCACCTCTGCGTCCCCTCCGTACACGCTCACGCCGCCGTATGCCGTGACGGCGCCCTCCTCCTCGAGCAGAGAGCCGTAAAAATGGCCCGAGAGAAAGGACTCCGCCAGCATGCGGTGGTTCCACGGATCGGAAAAACACTCCTTTTCGAGCGCGGCGATCGCGGACAGGTCGGCATATTCCCAGGCGCGCCCGTTCACCGCATCTCCTCCGCAGAGGACTTGCGCAGGTACACCGCCTCGAGCGCGTGCGCGCCGCACGCCTCCTGCGCCTTTGCAGCGGAGGCAAACAGCAGCCCCTGCGCCGCGTCTGCCTCCTTCACCCCCTCAAACAGGGGCGCATACCCGACGGGCGCATACCCCTCCCGGATGAGCGTATCCGCGTCCGCGCGCGCAAGAAAGGCGGGAGGCACACACACCTGCACGCCGCAATAGCCGCAGGCGTAGTAGTTGCCGTGCCCCGCATCCACCAGGCAGAGCTTTTTTCCGCTCTTATCAGCGTATGCGAGCGCATCGAAAGAGGTGAGCGAAAGCGCGGGCTTTCCGCACGCGAGGCAAAGCCCCTTGATTGTGGCAATGCCGATGCGGATGCCCGTAAACGACCCGGGGCCAACCACGCACGCAAAGAAATCGCAGTCCGCCGCCCTCAGCCCCGCCCCGTTCAGCGCGGCGTCCACCGCGTCCATCAGCAGGACGGAGTGCTGCATGGCACAGTCGGTATGGCGGGAAACGATCTGCTGTTCCCCGTTCACCGCAACGACGTTGAGCTGCTTTCCGCTCGTATCGATGGCAAGAAATTTCATGTTTCAATCTCCCGTTCGTTCTCCCCCGTCTTGCGGATGACGATGCGCTTGCAGTGCGCGGGCAAGAGCGGGGCGATGTTCTCGCTCCACTCCACAAGGCAGACCTTGCCCGCGTCGAAGTAGTCGGAAAATCCAAGCTCCTCCGCCTGCCGCACGCTCCCGATGCGATAGCAGTCAAAGTGGAACAGGGGCGCATAGCTGTTGACATAGGCGTAGGTGGGGCTTAAGACGTCCTCTTCCACGCCCAGCCCGCGCGCGATGCCCTGCGCGAGCACCGTCTTGCCCGCGCCCATCTCGCCGTCCAGCAGAACGACGTCGCCCGCCGAGAGCGTCTTTGCATAGGTTTCCGCCCACGCCCGGGTCTCCTCGGGTGAGCGGGAAAGAAAAATCGCCATATCACGGCTATTATACCGCATACGGCGATTTTTTGCAAGAATTTTCCATCGGTCAGCCCTGCGTCAGCATATAATGCAGCACGGCGAAGAAGATAAGGATGAGCACGGCGAGCGCAAAACCGACGATGATGAGCGCCGTGGAATAGCGCTCCCCCGCCGCGGACGCCTTTTTCTTGGGCGTGAGCTTGGCATTCAGGCGGTTGATGGCGCGCGAAATGTGCTTATAGACGGGCAAGGTGATGAGGGACGCCACCAAACAGCGCAGCAGATTAAAGGGCAGTATGGCGGCCCACAGATAGATGCTGTAAAAGTTTTCCTGCGTGCAGCTCGGGAACAGGGGGGTCATCATGCCGAGCAGCGGCTCCCAGCTGCCGCCGAACATGAGATAGATATAGGCGGGCACGAGCATAAAGCGGTTGAGAAGCACCGCCAGCGCGGTGGAGATGAGCGAGCCGACCGTAAGTCCCAGCAGCGCTCCCTTAAAGGTGCGGCGGCGCTGATAGATGAGGCCCACGGGAATGACGAGCGCAATCCCCACGAGGATGTCCGCCACGTCCCCCACGAACATCGTGGAAGTGGACACGCACACGAGCTTGATGAGCACCATCATGACGACGATGACGCAGCCGGAGAGCGGCCCGAGCGCAAAGGTGCCGATGAGCACGGGCACATCTGAAAAGCGGAATTCCAGAAAGCTCGGGAAGGCGAACGGCAGGGCGAAATTGAAGATATACAAGATCGCCGCCAGCGCCGAAAAGAGCGCGATCATCGCAATGCGCGTGGAAGAAAAGTACTTTTTTGCTGCCATAACATACCCTCTTTTGATGTTTTTCGGATATTCTCTGACCGCAAGAAAATACGCGCGCCCCTTCGTTGCAAAGGGGCGCGCGGAAATATCGCCTTTCCATCTTTTCTCATCCGGACTATGACCGTCGGTACGGGAATTGCACCCGTTCGGGGGCTTGCGCCCTTCGCAGACTTTACTGCCGGTGGAGACTTTCACTCCGCCCCAAAGAATATTCGATTGCCTGTATTATAGTACGCGGACTGCATTCTGTCAAGCATTTTCATGCTCCTTACAGACATGGAACCATGATGTAAACACGGTTGAGCCTTCCCCCTCGGGGGTGAGCCGTGCGTCATGCACACCACACTGTGGTGCTGCGCATGACGCACACATTCGCCCCTTGCACAGGGAGGGCTTCTTTGCACCCGTCATTCAAGGAGCGGATGCGCCGCGCTCTTGCAGCCGCCAGACGGTGAGGCGGAATACCTCGCCGCCCGGAAAGCGCAGCACAAGTTCATCCCCCGCCTTCCTGATCTGCGCCACAAAACTGTCCTTCAGAATCACTCTGATTTCTTCCAGCAATAACCCCGCGGTAAGAGATTGCCCCGCACACTGCTTATTTTCCACGTCTTTCATCTGTTCCTCCTATAGTTTCAAACTACATTTCTTAAATTTTATAGTTTGAAACTATAAAATGTCAAGTGTTTGGAGGGACAAATGCAAGAATTATATCAGATTTCCAAAAATCTAAAGGCATTGCGCAATCAGTACGGTTACACGCAGTCCTATGTGGCACAGCAACTCGGCATACGCTACCAGTCCTATCACGCCTATGAAACGGGACTCACCGTGCCGACACTTGAGAATTTTATCAAATTGGCGAAACTGTACGATGTTTCCCTCGACGACCTGATCGAATCTGTATAAAATATTATGGAAGAATTATATAATTTGGCAGGCAACTTAAAACGTCTGCGGAAAAAATATCATCTTACGCAGCAAAACGTAGCCGATGAAATTGGCATTAGCTGTCAATCCTACCAAGCATATGAGTGGGGAGTGAATGTTCCGTCATTGAAACACTTTATTCAGCTTGCCAAATTTTTTGAAGTATCCTTGGATGAACTCATTCAATAAAACACTCCGCCCGCTGTCAGATGACAGCGGGCGGAGTGTTTTTTGCAGATATTACAAAATATCCCCTTGATAGATCGGGAACCTGTCGCACAGCTGCGCGACTTTGCGCGAAACATCGGCGATCGCCCCTTCGCGGCCGCGGATGACTTCGGTCACGAGGTCGGCGATCTCAGCAGCCTCCCCCTCCTTCATGCCGCGCGAGGTGATGGCGGGCGTGCCGATGCGCACGCCGCTGGTGATGAACGGCGACGTCGTTTCAAAGGGAATGGTGTTCTTGTTCGCCGTGATATGCGCCCTGTCGAGCAACGCCTCCAGCTCTTTGCCCGTCAGGTTTTCCCCGCGCAAGTCGAGCAGCATGAGGTGGTTGTCCGTTCCGCCCGAAACAAGGCGCACGCCGTTTTGGGTGAACCGTGCCGCCATCGCCGCCGCGTTCCTGACGATCTGCTGCTGATAAACCCTGAATTCGGGCGTGAGCGCCTCCTTGAAGGCGACCGCCTTCGCCGCAATGACGTGCATCAGCGGTCCACCCTGCGTGCCGGGGAACACCGCCTTGTCGATGGCCTTTGCGTACTGCTCCTTGCACATGATGGCGCCGCCGCGCGGCCCGCGCAGCGTCTTGTGGGTGGTGGTCGTCACAAAATCGGCGTAGGGCACGGGCGAGGGGTGCAGCCCTGCCGCCACCAACCCCGCAATGTGGGCAATATCCACCATCATGAGCGCCCCCACCCTGTCGCAGATGGCGCGGATGCGGGCGAAATCGATGGTGCGCGGATAGGCGCTTGCGCCCGCCACGATCATCCTGGGACTGCATTCGAGGGCGATGCGCTCCATCTCGTCATAGTCGATGGTCTCCGTGCGTTCGGATACGCCGTAGGGAACAATGTTGAAGAAGGTTCCCGAGAAGTTGACGGGCGAGCCGTGCGTCAGGTGTCCGCCGTGCGAGAGGTTCATGCCCATGACGGTATCGCCCGGCTTGAGCATGGCAAAGTATACGGCAAAGTTCGCCTGCGCGCCCGAATGGGGCTGCACGTTGGCGTGCTCGCAGCCGAACAGCTCCTTCAGCCGGTCGCGCGCGAGGTCCTCCACCACATCGACGAACTCGCAGCCGCCGTAGTAGCGCTTTGCGGGATAGCCCTCCGCATACTTGTTGGTAAGGTGGCTGCCCATCGCCGCCATGACGGCGGGCGAGACGATATTTTCGCTGGCGATGAGTTCGAGATTGCCGCGCTGGCGGGAAAGTTCGCGCTCCATGGCCTGGCAGACTTCGGGGTCGGTGTTCCTGACAGTGGTAAGATCGATCATAATGCGCTCCGTTTGCTTTTTTCCCATTATAACAGAACGCGCAGAAAATAGCAACCGCCTGAAAAAACTTTTTCCGCCGCGGTACTGCTCCTTCAGTCACCTTCGGGGACAGTCATACAGAACGGAGCGCAGCCATTATCTCGCTGCCCCTTAAAATTGTACTACACCAATCCCGCGAGCGTGATGGCAAGAACGACGAGCAGCATGATGACGAACACGGCCGCGCGGTAGATGCCGTTCCCCGCCAGCCGTTTCCAGCGCGGGCGCGCAAAGAACGCGAACACAAGATAGCCCGCACAAAAACACCCCGCCCCGATCAGCCAGAGCGGTTCTTCGAGAAAATAAGCCAGCAGCGCAAATACGACCGCCACGGCAAAACAGGCGATCGCGCACACATACATGCGCTTTGCCGCCCTGTTTTCCAGCCTGCGCTGATTTTCTACGTCGTCCTCCGAGACAAGCTCATCGAGCGTGCAGCCCATCTGCGCAGCGAGCAGCCTCAGGCTGTCGATGCCCGGATAGCCGAGATCGCGCTCCCATTTGGAGACGGCGGCGCGCGTCACGAACAGCCTGTCGGCAAGTTCCTGCTGCGTCAGGCCTGCCTGTGCGCGGTACTGTTTCAACTTTTCCCCTAAGGTCATAATCCTCACCTCCGCCCAAAATGATAGCATACGGGCGGGAAAATGTCACGCGACCAAACGTTGCACGGCGCAGCCGTGCCGGCATTCCCCGCAAAATCAAACGGCGCACACTCCGCGCGCCGTCTTTTTATATTTTTTTCAGCGTCACCGCCACGACCTCGGGGCGGTTGTTCAGGCGGATGGGAATGGAACTGTTGCCCAGCCCGCGGCTGACCACCATCTTTGCGCCCTCTTCCTCGTACATGCCCTGCGTATACTTGGGAAACAGCCCCTGGTTGGGCGCGATCACGCCCTGTCCCCACGGAAGGCGGAACTGTCCGCCGTGCGCATGCCCCGCGAAGATCAGGTCGGCGCCCATCTCGCGGTACACTGCAAACAATTCGGGGCGGTGCGTCAAAAGAACGGTGAAATGTTCACGTTCTTTGAGTACGTCCGCAAGTTTTGTGCGCATAAGCTGCGCGTTCTTTTCCGCCTCCGCCGTCGTGAAGATGGGGTCATCGACTCCCGCGAGCGTGATGCGCTCCCCGCCGCGCTCCAAGGCAAGCGCGCAATCATCCAGCACCGTCACCCCCATCGCCCCGATCGCCGCGCGCAGGGCAGGGTATTCCTTGGAAACCGCCTCGTGATTGCCCGTCACATAGTAGACAGGCGCGATACGGACGGCGCGCTCAAAGAAATCGAGGGCATGTTCGGTCCCCGGGCGGCGCTTGTCGATGACGTCCCCCGTCACGACAATGGCGTCCGGCTTCGCCTCGGCGATGAGTGCGCACAGCTGCGACTGATCCTGCCCGAACTGCGTGTTGTGCAGATCGGACACGTGCGCAAACGTAAAGCCGTCAAAGGCGGACGGCAGGCGCTCGTCGGCAGCGGAAATGCGGTGGAGCTGGACGGCAGTGTTTTCCCATGCGCCCCACAGACAGACGGCGGCAAACGCGACGAGAACTGCCGCGATTACGATGAGAACGACCATTGTGCGGCGATACTTCCTTGAAAACGACGTTTCGTTCACATTCATTGTATGTCATATCCGCATGAAATTATTCATGCGGAGGGCGGCGCGGGAGCTGCGCGGACGGACTGCAAAGCGGCGGACGCCTGCCCGCCGCTTTCCCGAATATCAGATTTTCCGCATTCCGTCCTGTTCCGATCCCTCTTCCGCAGACGGCATGGCGGCAGCCGTGCAGACCTGCCCGATGCGTGCAAGAAGGGCGTCCCTGCCCTCCCCCGTCACGCCCGAGGCGGCGATCACGTTGTCCGCCCCCAGCCCGAAGGCGTTGGCAACGGCGCGCACGCGCTCCTTGCACTTCATGCGCGAGAGCTTATCGCTCTTGGTGGCGATGACCGTAAAGGGCATGCCGTGATAGGTGAGGAACTCCACCATCTGCCTGTCGTCCGCCGAGGGATCGCGGCGGATGTCGGAGAGCAGAAAGACGTGGCGCACGTCCTCCCTGTTGGCGAAGAACGCGTCGAGCGTCTTTGCCCACTTTGCCTGTTCCGCCTTGGAGACGGCGGCATAGCCGTAGCCCGGGAGATCGGCAAGCCAGAATTCGCCGAAATCGAAGTAGTTGACGAGGCGCGTTCTGCCGGGCGCGGCGCTCGTCTTTGCCAGGTTCTTTCTGCCCGCCAGCATGTTGATGAGGGTGCTCTTGCCCGCGTTCGACTTGCCGCACACGGCGATCATGGGCTTTTGCGGGCGGAGGAACTGCTCCGCCCGCGCCGCACTCGTCAGAAATGTTGCGTTTTTAACCTGCATAGTGGATCCCCGTGACAGCGTTGCGGAACACCTGATCGACGTCGCTCACGCAGATAAAGTTGAGGTGCTTGCGCACGTTCTCGGGAATATCCTCCACGTCCTTCTTGTTTTCCTCGGGAATGATGATGTCGTGGATGCCGATGCGGTTTGCGGCGAGCGCCTTTTCCTTGAGACCGCCGATGGGCAGCACCTTGCCGCGCAGCGTGATCTCGCCCGTCATGGCGACGTCGCGGCGCACGGGCTGGCCAGTGAACGCGGACAAAATGGCAGTCGCCATCGTGATGCCCGCAGACGGCCCGTCCTTGGGCGTTGCGCCCTCGGGCACGTGGATGTGAATATCCTTGTGCTCGAACGCCTCGTCCGAAATGCCGTACTTTTCGGCATGGGCGCGGATATAGCTGATGGCGGCGCGCGCCGATTCCTTCATGACGTCCCCGAGTTTTCCGGTCAGAAGGATGTCACCCTTGCCCTGCATGGCGGAGACTTCGATGGTGAGCGGCATGCCGCCGACCGCCGTCCACGCAAGTCCCGTGGCGGCGCCCACCTCGTCCTCGTCGCGCATCTCGTCCTCATGGAGAAAGCGCTTTGCGCCGAGGAATTTTTCAAGATTTGTCTTGGTGACGACGATGGCGCTCTCCTCGCCCTTGGCGATACGCACCGCCGCCTTTCTGCACACCGTGCCGATGGTGCGCTCGAGCGAACGCACGCCCGCCTCCATCGTATAGCCGTCGATGATCGCCGCAAGGGCGCCGTCCGTGAAGCGAAGCTGCCCCTCTTCCAGCCCGTTCTCTTTGCGCTTTTTGGGCACGAGATAGCGCTTGGCGATCTCCTCTTTCTCGTCGGGCGTGTAGCCCGAGAGTTCGATGATCTCCATGCGGTCGCGCAGCGGCCCGGGGATGGTGTCGAGCGTGTTTGCGGTGGCGATGAACATGACCTTTGAAAGGTCGTAGGGAACTTCCAGATACCTGTCGCGGAAGGTGGCGTTCTGTTCGGGGTCAAGCACCTCCAGAAGGGCGCTGGCGGGATCGCCGCGCATGTCGGAGGAAATCTTGTCCACCTCGTCGAGAAGGAACACGGGATTGACGGAACCCGCATTCTTCATTTCATAGATGATGCGCCCCGGCATGGCGCCGATATAAGTGCGGCGGTGCCCCCTGATCTCCGCCTCGTCCTTGACGCCGCCCAGGCTCATGCGCACGAACTTTCTGCCCAGCGCGCGGGCGATGGACATGGCGACGCTCGTTTTGCCCACGCCGGGCGGCCCGACAAGGCAGAGAATGGGCGCCTTCAGCTCGCCCGTCAGCTTGAGGACGGCGAGATATTCCACAACGCGCTCCTTGATCTTTTCCAGCCCGTAGTGGTCGGCATTGAGCACCTTTTCCACGTCGGAGAGCCGCTCGGTGTCCGTCGTCTGCTCCCGCCAGGGAAGGTCGATGAGCCAGTCCGCATAATTCCTGAGCACCGTGTATTCGGGGGAAGAGGGCGGCATCTTGTCCATGCGTCTGAGTTCGGCAAGCGCCTTCTCCTCCACCGCCTGCGGCAGCCCCTTGGCAAGCAGCTTTTCACGCAGGCGCTCGTTTTCCTCCACATCGTCGCCCAGTTCGGCGTGGATCGCCTTGAGCTGCTCGCGCAGGAAGTACTCCTTCTGCGATTTTTCGATGCTGCGGCGCACGTCCTGCGCGATCTTGCGCTCGAGCTTTTCGATCTCCACCTCGGTATTCAGGCACTGCTCGAACAGCCGCAGCCTGCGCACGAGCACCGTCTCCTCCAGAAGTTCCTGTTTGACGGGGTCGCGCAGGCGCAGATGATGCGCACAGACGTTGATATAGGTGTCGGGATCGGAGATGCCCGTCAGCGCGGCGTCCAGCTCCTTGGCGGACTTGGATTCGCTGCCGACGATCTCTTTGACCAGTTCCTTTGCCGTGCGGAAGAACGCCTCCTCCAGCGAAGGGTCGCCGTGAATGGCGGAAAGCTCTTCGGTGACGGCGTAGATATACCCGTTCTCCAGGCGGAAATTGCGCGCGACGGCGCGGTACTGCCCCGCAACGAACACGCGCACCCTGTCCCCGGGCAGGCGGGTCGCCTGGCGGATGACGCACACCGTTCCCACCTTGCAAAGATCCTCCCCCTCGGGGAATTCCTTCTCGGGATCGGTCTGCCTTGTCACAAAGACGTATTTATCATTTGCGTCGGCGCGCTCGACGGCAGCGAGCGAGACGCCGCGCCCGACGTCGAACGCGACCGTCGTATCGGGAAACACGACCTGCGTCCGCATGGGAATGACGGACAATATCATCACTCTGTTCGTATCCATGCCGTTACCTCACTGAAAAAAATGTTTATCCTGTTTACGCTACATTTATCACACACAACGGCGGCTTTCAATCATGCCGGCGGAAATTTCGCACGTTTTTCACCCGATGCCCGAAAGAAACCGCAGTGCCCCCCGCAAACGCGCGGGGGGCACCGTCGGACAAGTTCAGGCCTCTTCCTCGAAATCTTCCTTGCCTACGCCGCAGAGCGGGCAGGTGAAGTCCTCGGGAACGTCCTCCCACTTGGTGCCGGGCGCGATCCCGTTGTCGGGGTCGCCCGCCGCCTCGTCGTACACATAGCCGCACACCGTGCACACATACTTTGCCATTTTATTACCTCCGATTATCAGCCCGAAGGCCGTGTTTTCAGTTTGCTTTTACATCCTCGGCAACCGCTCTGCCGAGTGCGCGCAGCGCCTGCGCGCTGTCCTCGCTGACCGCGGAGAGCACCGTCGTCTTTTCCCCGATGCGCCGCATGTTTTTGAGAGAGGAGAGCATGCCGTCCATCAGCGCGCCCGCCTGGGGCGCCCAGGAACCGTTTTCCACGACGGCATAGGCGCGGTTCTGGAAGTTGTGCGCCTTCAGGTCGGAGAGGAAATTTTCCATGGTGATGAAGATGCCGTTGTTGTACGTCGTGGCGGCGAACACCGCGTGCGAGCAGCAGAACGCCTGCGCGAGCAGCTCGCTGCCGTGCGTGACGGACACGTCGAACACCCTGACGCGCACGCCCTGTTCGGCGATGGCGGAGGCGACGATCTCGGCTGCGTTCTGCGTGTGTCCGTATACGGACGCATAGAACACGGCAACGCACTTCTCCTCCGGCTCGTAGGCGCTCCAGGTGAGATATTTATTGAGATACCAGTCAAACCCCTCCCGCCAGACGGGGCCGTGCAGCGGGCAGACGAGGGAAATGTGCAGCCCCGCCGCCTTTTTGAGGACGGACTGCACCTGCACGCCGTACTTGCCGACAATGTTGAAGTAGTACCTGCGCGCCTCGTCCAGATACTCGTGCGCGAACACGTCCTTATCCGCAATGAGGCTGCCCGACAGCGCGCCGAAGGTGCCGAAGGCGTCCGCCGAGAACAGGATGCCGTCCTCGGGCACATAGGTGAAGATGACTTCAGGCCAGTGCACCATGGGCGCGGCGACAAAGGTGAGCGTGCGCCTGCCGATGGAGAGCGTATCCCCCTCCTTGACGATGTGCACGTTCCCCGCAAAGCCGAAGTAATTCTTCAGCATCGCGGCAGATTTCTGCGACGTGACGACCGTGACGTGCGGATAGCGCTCGACAAGGCGGGCAAACGTTGCCGAATGGTCGGGTTCCATGTGGTGTACGACCACATAGTCGAGCGCCTCTGTGCCCAGCGCATGCGCAAGATTTTCAAAGAACACATCGCCCACGGCGTTATCCACCGTGTCGAACAAGACATTTTTTTCGTCCTTGAGCAGGTAGGAATTGTACGATACGCCGCGCGGAACGGGGTAGGCACTCTCAAAGAGCGCGATCCGCCTGTCGTTCCCGCCCAGGTACCAAAGCCCTGCAGCAAGTTCCTGACAATTGTACATACATTTCTCCGTGTTGTTTTTCGGGGACAGTATAGCATATTTGCGCAAAAAAAGCAAGTTAAACGCACATGCTTTCATGCGGCGATTACGGCAGACTTTCCACAAACCGCCGGTGCGCCGTTTCCCAATAACCACGCCAGACGGAAGTATCCCCAAACGAGATCTGATACAGGCGGAACAGCACAGGGAAATTTTTCGGGCGCCAGAACTCTTCATAGGAATAACAGTACTTCATACCCAGTTTCTGCATCACCCGCCCGCTTGCGGGATTGTTCACGTCATGCGTTGCCGTCACGAATGGAAAGCCCTCCTTCCGGGCATGACCGAGCAGCGCGGCACACGCTTCGACGGCCAGTCCCTGCCCCCGGTAGCCGGGCAGCAGAGCATATCCAAGGTCGTAGGGCGGCTTCCCCTCCAGATGTACATATCCGACGGGCCGGCCGCCGATGCAGACGGCAAGCGCAAACCCCGCATCTTTGCCTGATGCGGCATAACGCTCCTCATAGACGCGTTCTGCCTCCCCCCTCGTCCGGACGGGAAACCATGGCAGAAACGTATTTGTGTTCTCATCGGAATAGATCGCAAAGATCGCATCCGTATCTTTGCGCGTAAACGGTCTGATCCGCAAGCGCGGCGTCTGAAGAACGACGTTCACAGAAGACAGCGCACGCCACGCGTGATAAATTCACCCATCTCGTCAGCGAACTGTTCGACGGGCAGGCGCTCCTCAGAACGCAGGCGCTCTTTCATACAGGCGATGCATCCCGACGAGACAAAACGGTAGAAATCGCGCAGCTTTTTGGGCAGCACGTTGCCGAACAGCTTCTGATAGTATTCGGTACACAGCTCTCCGCCCAGTTCGACAAAGCGCTCCGCGCCGCCCGCGTTGTCCGAGGAGAGAATGAGCTGACAGAGTTGCTCGTTTTCTTCAAGCAGGGCAAACACCGTGCGGCACACCCTGCGCGCCGACTGCACGTTCTCCTGCTGTTCGAGCGCGCCCCGCAGCGCCCCGGAAAATTCTTCCAGAAACTGCGTCTCCAGTTTTTCGTTCAGATCGTACACATCCTCATAGTGCGCATAGAACGTCCCCCGCCCCACGCCCGCGCACTGGCACAGTTCACTCACCGTGATCCTGCGCAGCGGTTTTTCCCGCCGCAGCTGCAAAAACGCTCCGATGAGCATTTTTTTGGTCATCCGCACCCGCATATCGCCGCCTTCAATGTTCATGATTTTGTCTCCTTCCGAACGTTTTCACACACAGTGTTCCGAAACGTACATCTGTGCAATATCTGATTGGACGAAAAATCTCGGTTCCGTGGTATACTGTAAGTGAAATAAGAATCTTCCGAACACGATTATACCACGATCGGGCGAAATTTGCAACAGGAGGTGAAACGCCATGAAGAAACTCTATCTTATCACGGGAGCAGCGGGGCATTTGGGCAGCGCCCTGTGCGCCGCACTGCACGAACGGGGCGAATGCATACGCGCACTTATCATGCGCGGGGAGGACACGACTTTTCTGCGCACCATGGGTGCGGACGTGTTCTTCGGGGACGTGACAAAGCCCGAGACGCTCACCCCGTTCTTTGACGCCCCCGAGGACGTGCAGACGGTCGTTCTTCACTGTGCGGGCGTGGTAGACATTGCAAGCCGAGAAAATCCCGCCGTGGGCGCCGTCAACGTGGAAGGCACGCGAAATGTGATGCGGCTGTGCCTTGAAAAAAAGGTGCAAAAGGTCGTATACGTGTGCTCGGTGCACGCCATGCCCGACCTGCCGAAGGGCATGGTCAAGCGCGAGATCGGCCGCTACGACCCCGCCCCGCTCGACGGGGCATATGCGCGCAGCAAGGCGAGAGCCGCCGCGCTCGTTCTGAACATGGCCCGAGAGGAGCATCTTCCCGCCGTCATCGTGCTGCCCTCCGGCATCATCGGGCCGTACAGCGGAAAAGGCAACCACCTTGTGCAGCTCGTCAAGGACTACTGCCGCGGCAAACTGCCCGCTGTCGTGAAGGGCGGCTATGACTTTGTGGACGTGCGCGACGTGGCGAACGGCGTACTCGCCGCCGCCGACAGGGGAACAGTCGGCGAGAGCTATCTGCTGACGGGCAACTATCATTCCCTGAAGGAGACGATTGCCATGCTCGCGCAGATCACGGGCAGGCGGAAGGTGGGCGCCGTGCCCATGTGGATGGCGCGCCTTGCCGCGCCCCTCGCGCAGAGACTGGCGGCGCGCAGGGGCAAAAAGCCGCTGTTCACCCCCTACGCGCTGCGCGTGGTGCTGGAAAACGCCCGCTTTTCGCACGACAAGGCGACGGCGGAGCTGGGCTACCGTCCCCGCGGGTTGTACGAGACGCTGGAGGACACCGTGGCGTGGCTGGAGGAGGCGGGCGAAATTCCCAAAGCGCCCTCCCCCGCGCCCAAACGCTGCAAGCGCCGCGTCCGGACGGGCGCCGCGGGATAACGAAAACAACGGGGCGCCGCCGTGCATCGCACGGCGGCGCCCCTTCCTGTTCAGAAATTTGCTCCGTTCCAGCCCCAATTGGCAACGGAATGATAGGTGACGTAGGTCTGCGCGGGCGCAACGCCCGCCTCCTCCTGCAAAATGGTGCACACGAGCGCCGTCATCCGCTCGCAGTCGGCGGGAGAGGCGTTGCCGAACAGGCTGATCCCGACGTATGCCCCCTGCTCGGCGCGTTTGCCCGCGAACCACAGTTCATACCCGTCCGTAAAGCCCACCATGAGGTAGCTCTCCGGCTTTTTCAGCGCGGAGATCGCCTGCCCGAAGCGCGCCTTGATGCGTTCGCGCACCTGCGGGGAGAGTTTCTGAGATGTTCTGCAATCGATAAACGGCATATTGTTTCCTCCTTCGGCAACAGTATACCCTCTTTTGGGAGATTTGTCAACGGGTGAGTTCTTCGAGAATACTTAGATCGGAGGAAATGCACAGCGAGTGGCCTGCGATCTCGGCGGGCGCATACGCCATCTCCAGATTGATGCACACGTACCGCGCCTTCGGATTGCGCGCCGTCCTCTGCCAGAAGGGATATTTGATGATGCCGGGCGTGTTCATGCCGACGCCGAGTTCCAGATAGAGGATGCGGCCGCGCCCGTCCAGACGGCATACAGATCGTCCGTATTCACGTTGCCCACCCTGCTCTCCATGCGGCGGCAGGCGTAGATGTCGCCGTCGGGCAGAATGGTAAGATGATTGCGGGCGCAGTTGCAGCCCTGTACGACATGGCCTGCGGGCAGACGGTACAGCCCCTTTTCATAGAGAAAGAGCGTCCACAGATGATCTTTGAGCTGAAAGGTCGTTGAGCAGTCCCGATGCGCCTGATAGCCGCGGGTGCCCCTCTGAAAAGATATAGCAGTGCTTGCAGCGCTGATCGCACGTATCTGTAATGTGCCACTGTATGCTGAAATAAGGTTGCATCTGTTCCCCTCTTGCAATGTCATCCTGCGGGACGCCCCGACGGGCGTCCCCGTTCTCGTTTGTCCTGCGTGCCGCAGGCGGGTGCAAACATGTTTTCCGTCATTGCCGTATCCTCCTCTTTATGTTGTCGGCAACAGGATACCACACGGCGCGGCGGCATGCAAGAGGGTTACTTTTCTATTCGTCGGTAATAAAAAAGTAACCAAGGCTTACTTGCAAATGCCCCAGTCCTGCATGGCGTCGATGATGGAGCGCAGGGTGTTTCCCAGTTCGCTCAGCATCGCTATCCGCAGACCTCTTTGAAAACGCGCAGGAAGTTGCCCTGCGCGATTTTTTCTGCGATGCGCGCGCCAAATGCGTCCGCAAGCAGCTGTAAAAAGCGCGGCATGCGGGAGGGATCGGGCAGATACGCATTGGCGGGAATGCCGTCGAAGTCCGAGCCGATGGCAAGAACATCTTCGCCGCCCGCGTTGATGACGGCGCGCGCATGGGCAAGGAGCGCCGCACGCTGCGCCTGCGCCCCCGCGTCCTCCGACAAAAAGTCGGCACAGAAATTCAGCCCCGCCACGCCGCCGCACGATGCCAGCAGGCGGAGCTGTGCGTCGGTCAGGTTTCGCGCGTTGTTGCAGACGGAGGCGGCGTTGGAATGGCTGGCGACGAAGGGTCTGTGAAGGGCGGCAATCTGCGCAAAGAGCGCGTCGCTGCCGTGGGAGACGTCCGCAATGATGCCCAGCTGTGCCATCCTCTCAGCCGCCTCCCGCCCGAGTGCCGTCAACCCGTGCTCCCCCTCGCGGACGGCGGGCGGTACCCGCCCCGCGCACACCCCTTCATAGTCGGGATAGTTGGGAAAGCCCGCCGCCGTGGGCGTGTTCCACACAAAGCCCGCCATGCGCACGCCGCGCGCGTACATGGCGTCCAGTTCCGCAAGGGTGGAAAAGGCGCCGCCCTCGCTTGTGAGCACGGCGTTGACGGCGTCCCCGCGGATATCCGAGGCGCGCAATGCCTTGTGAAACCCCTCCCGCGCGCACAGTGCATCGAACTTGTCCGCAAGAAGGGAAAAGCGGGCGAAGCCGCCCCCTTCCACAAACGCGGCAAAGCACTGCACTAGGCAGCCGCCCGCCGCGAGCCGTGCGCCCGTCACCTGCGGCGCGCCGTGTGCCGTGAGCGCATCGCAGTGCAGGTCGCAGTACTTCATTTCCTCTTCCCGAACAGGCGCGCGAGGCGCGCGAACACCCCCGGGAGTTTGATGCAGACGATCACGTTCATGCCTCCACCTCCATATCGACAAACACGAGCGCCACCCCCTGCGTCCGAAAGTATGCCCGCTCCGCCGTGACGACGTTGGAGATGCCGCGCGTGGAGCCGTAGACAAAGGTATCGGGCAGGGGGTAATACAGCCCTCCGCTCTCCAGTATATGCACCTCGCCCCCGAAGGGGACAATGGAGAGCGTCTTTCCCTGCAGACCCCTGAGTTCGACAAGCCCTTCCGCCGCAAAGATGCGCGCATGGTTGGTGACCATGACGGCGCGCACGCCCCGCCTGCACGCGGCATACAGCAGGTGGAGGTTGCCGAGGAAGTGATCCTCCCTTCCCCCGCCGCCGCCGTAAAATTCGATGTCGTCCGCACCCGCGTCCATCGCGCGCATGAGTGCAAGCTCCCCGTCCGTATAGTTCTTTTCGGAAGGATACACCTCGGCGGGAGGCGGATCGGGCTGATAGCCGAGCGAATCGTAGTCGCCGAGGTTGACGTCGATGCGCAGCCTGCCCTTCGCCCAGTCATAGGCGCCGTCACAGCACAGGACGAGCGCGTTGTCGTCGATGGCGCCCCTGTACGGTTCGCCGTTGAGAAGGATGACCGCCCTCATACGCCGCGCAGCCTTTGAATGGTCGCCCGCATGTCGGCAGAACGGAACACCGCGCTGCCCGCCACGATGACGTTGGCACCCGCCGAGATGACGTCCCTGACATTTTCCTCGGTGATGCCGCCGTCCACCTCGATATCCAGCTCGCCCCGCCCGCTGCGCACAAGGAAAGAGCGCAGTTTTTCGATCTTTTCAAGGGTGGAGGGAATGAACTTCTGCCCGCCCCAGCCGGGATGCACGCTCATCAAAAGCAGCATGTCCGCCGCCTCGGCGCAGTCATACAGCTGCTCGACGGGCGTATCCGGATTGATGACCGCGCCCGCCTTCATGCCGTGGTTTCTGATGGCGCGCAGCGTCTGAACGATGCGATCGCGGCACTCCTCCACATGGACGCTGACGATATCCGCCCCCGCCTGCGCGAATGCCTCCAGACGGGTATCGGGGCGCAGCACCATGAGATGACAGTCGAGCGGCAGTTTGGTATACGGACGAATCTGCTCCACCATCTGCGCGCCGAACGTGATGGGAGGCACGAAATTTCCGTCCATCACGTCGCAGTGGATATAGTCCGCGCCGTTTTGCTCCAGCATTCTGACCGTCTCGCCCATGCGCGCGAAATCGCCCGCGAGAATGGACGGCGCTACTTTGATCTCAAGCATAGTTCACCCCTTATCGGATTTGGTCCCTTACGACACCGGCGGCTCGTCGCGCAAGTTGCCCCGCTCACGTCATTCAGAGGAGCGGCGCAAGACGCGACGAAGAATCCCCTTTTACGTTGTCTTGGGCGGCACGTCGCCATGTCGTCGCAACAAGGCGCCGTGTCCGGATATCCGGCACAGCCGAATATCACGCCTTTTGCGCCTATTGCTCCTCTATCTGCAAAAATACTGCGTCTTTTTGCAGATTTTTTATTGATTATCATTGATATAACTCGCTCTTAATTGCCCGCAGGCGCCGCCTCGTCGCGGCAAACTCCGCAACCCGATCGCTTCCGCAAAAGCAAAAGCGATTCGTCGCTTTGTTGCCGCTCCTCTTCCCAAAAATCTTTGCCTTGCAAATATTTTCGGGAACCCTTACGACATCGGCGGCTCATCGTCGCGCAAGTAACTCGCCCGCAATTGCCCGCAGGCGCCGCCGATGTCGGCGCCCATGCTGCGGCGCAGCGTGGCAGAGATGCCGTGTCCGGTCAGCCGTTTTAAGAATGCCTGCGCGTTCGCCTCGTCCGCCGCGCGCAGCGCGCGCTCCTTGACCTCGTTGAGCCGTATCAGATTGACGTGGCAGGGCATGCCCTTGAGAAGGGCGGCGAGCGCATCGGCGTGCGCGAGGTCGGCATTCTCCCCCGCGATGAGGCTGTATTCAAAGATGTACCGCCGCCCCGTCTTCTCAAAATATTCGGCGCAGGCGCCGAGAATTTCACGGATGGAATAGGCGCGGGCAACGGGCATCGTGCGGACGCGCTCCTCGTCCGTCACCGCGTGCAGCGACACGGTGAGGTTGAGGGGGATGCCCTCCTTGGCAAAGGCGCGCATCTGCGGGACTAGCCCGCAGGTAGACAGGCTGATGTTGCGGGCGCTGATGCCCAGCCCTTCGCCGTCCGTGACGGCGCGCAGAAAGCGCACCACATTGTCGTAATTGTCAAAGGGTTCGCCGCTGCCCATCAGCACGAGATTGGTGACGGCGCGCTTTTCGCGCACGCCGCCGCCCTCCGCGCGGTTGACGGCGAGCACCTGCCCCAAGATTTCCCCCGCGCTGAGATTGCGCACCAGCCCGCCCAGCGTGGAGGCGCAGAACTTGCACCCCATGCGGCACCCCACCTGCGTGGAGACGCACTGCGTGTTGCCGTACTTGTAGTGCATGAGCACGCCCTCGACAAGGTTGCCGTCCGCAAGCGCGAACAGGAATTTTTTCGTGCCGTCCTTGGCTGTGAACGTGCGTTCGATGCGCACGGGCTCGTCCTCAAAGCGTTCGAGCAGCCACGCGCGGAAGGGGGCGGGGACGGGGATTTCCGAGATGCGTTTCCCCTGTGCCAGCCCCTGTGCCAGCTGTTTTGCGCGGAAGGGCTGCTCCCCCGCCTGCACGGTGAGTGCGGCAAGTTCCGCCCACGTCAGATCCTGCAATACCGCCTTCATACGCGCCTCATCTTTGCGACATAGAATCCCGCCCCGAACGCCGTATCGGGCAAAAACTGGATCCCGCACCTCTTTTTTTCGTGGGGGAGCGGGCTTTCCGCCGCACACGTTTGGAATTCGGGATGCTGCGCAAGGAACGCGGACACCACGCCGTCGTTCTCCTCTTCAAACAGCGAACAGGTGGAATAGTACAGGTGTCCGCCCCGCCTGACATAGCGCGCGCAGTTCTGCAAAATGGCGGACTGCACGGCGCGCAGCCGCGCAAAGTCCCCCTCCTTTTTGCTGAGGGGAAGGTCGGGATTTTCGGCGACGGTGCCGAACCCCGAACAGGGAACGTCGCACAAAACGCCGTCGAAGGCGCTCTCATATTCCGCGCGGAACACGCTGCTGTCTGCAAGGACCGCGCGCACGTTCTCCGCCCGCATGCGGGCGCAGTAACTCTCAATGAGGGCAAGGCGGTGCGCGTGCACCTCGCATGCCGTCACGTGCGCGCACTTTTCGGCGAGCAGAACGGACTTGCCGCCGGGCGCGGCGCAGGCGTCGAGCAGGTTTTCGCACGACTCAACAACCCCGCATATGGCGACGCTGCCCACCGACTGGAAGGTGTAGTCCCCCGCCGCAAAGCCCGCGTCCCGCGCGAAGTGTTCAAATAGATACACGTTTTCAAAGGGCGTAGCGGTGTGCGGGCGGGAGAGATACTTCTGCGCGCCGCGCACGAAACGCACGCTCACGCCGCTGCTTTGCGCGTGCACGATGGCGTCCGTCCGGTCGCCGTATTCGGCGCGCAGCCTGCGGATGGCGAAGAGCGGGTAGGGCGTGGTGACGGCAAGCCCCTCGTCCCCCTCCGGAATGACGACTTTTTCCGCATCGAAACTGCGCAGGGCGGCGTTGACAAAGCCCGCCATGCCCCCCTTGCCCATCTTTTTGAGCAGCTCCACCGCGAGATCTGTGACCATATAGCGCGGTTTTCCGAGGAAGATATGAAAATAGAGCGCGACTTTGAGCAGAATGCGCGCGCGCAATTTGGGGCTTTTGGGCGCGACGGAACGGATGCACTGCGTCAGATAGCCGTCGTGTTCGAGCACGCCGTAGCACACCCGCACGGTGCGGGAACGGTGCGCCTCCTCGATGGGCGTGACGGCGAGCGCGAGCTTGAGGTGCGCGCCCGAGCTGTACACCTCGCAGAGCACCCGATAGGGATCATAGAGCGGGTTTGTCAAAGATGTCCCCCCTTTTCAGCCTGCCGCCGTTGCAGAAGGCGGTGTCCGCCATGCGCTTGCCGCCCGCGGGCTGCACTTCGCAAAGGCGCACGGCGCCCTCGCCGCAGGCAACGATCAGTCCCTCTTTGGGCGACGCCGCCAGCACGGCGCCCGCAGGCCCGCTGCCCTGTACAACGCGCGCATCCAAGCAGTTCAGCGTCAGTTCCCCGCACACCGCATACGCGAGCGGCTCGGGCGAGAGGGCGCGGATGAGCGCGCTCACCTCGCGGGCGGGGCGGGTAAAGTCCGCCTGCGTGCGCACCGTCTTGCGGCAGACCGTCCCCTCCCCCTGTTTCCGGAGCACGACGTCCCCGCGGGAGATGCGCTCAAGCGCCGTGCAGATGAGCCTGGCGCCGAGCGCGGACAGCTTTTCCGAGAGCGTGCCGCAGGTATCCTCCCCGCCGATGGGCAGGCGCTCCTGCAAGAACATGTCCCCCGTGTCCATGCCCGCGTCCGTGCGCATGATGGTGATGCCCGTTTCCTCCTCCCCCGCCGCAATGGCGGCGGCGATGGGCGCGGCGCCGCGGTATTTGGGCAGCAGGCTCGCATGCACGTTCCACACGCCCATGGGGAACATGTCGAGCGCCTCCTGCGTGAGCAGCTGTCCGTATGCGCACGTGACCATGAGGTCCGCCCCCACGGCGCGCAAAGAAGCAAGATCCTCGCGCAGGCGCACGGGCTGCAGCACGGGAATGCCGCGCGCAAGCGCCGCCGCCTTGACGGGCGGGGGCGTGAGCACGTGTTTTCTTCCCTGCGGGCTGTCCGCGCGGGTGAGCACGGCGGCGACGCCGAAGCGCTGCGCGACCGCCTCAAAGACGGGCACGGCAAAGGCGGGCGTTCCCGCAAATAATATCGTCATGCGCCCCTCTCCTCAGTCTTCCACGTCGTGGACGTTGCTCGCCTTATCGGTATAGAGAATGCCGTCCAGATGGTCGAGCTCGTGGCAGACGGCGCGCGCGAAAAAGCCGCGCGCCACCAGCGAACAGCGGTTGCCGTTCCTGTCCGAAAAGACCACCTTCACCTTGTCGGGGCGGGTGACGGTGCCCGCCTTGCCGCGCACCGAAAGGCAGCCCTCCGGCCCCGTCTGTTCCCCCTTCTGCGAGACGAGAACGGGGTTGATAAGTTCAAAGAACCCCTCCTCCACGTCCACCTGCACGGCGCGCACGGGAACGCCCACCTGCGGCGCGGCAAGCCCCGCGCCCTCGGCGGCCTTGAGCGTCTCGCGCATGTCGTCGAGCAGCGTCCAGAGTTCCTTGTCAAAGCGCGTGACGGGTTTGCACGTCTCACGCAGAACGGGGTCGCCTACCTGTACAATTTCACGGATCATAATTCACCTGTCATTCAATTGAGATTGGAGGGATTTTCCTCCACCCACACGAGCACGTCCCGATGCTTTACGCCGGACGCGGCGTCGTAAATTGCCGAGAGTAACTTTTTGGAAGTCAGGCGCATGAGCACCTGATAGCGGTATTTGCCCTGGATGCGCTTGATGGGCGCATGCATGCGGTTGAAGAAGAGAAACTGCTCCTGTGCGGAGAGGTATACCGCCTGCAGCTTTTCGTACACCTCGCGCAGCGCCCCGAGCGCGGCGCGATCCTCCCCCGACGAGACCATGACGCGCACGATGAGCGCAAAGGGCGGGAACATGGTGGCGGCGCGCATGTTGACTTCGTGGCGGTAGAACCCCTCGTAGTCGTATGCCGCGGCAAAGCGCAGAATGGGGTTGTCGGGGTCATAGGTCTGCAGCACCACGTCCCCCTTCTCGCTCCCCCGCCCGCTCCTGCCCGCCACCTGCGTCACGAGCTGAAAGGTGCGCTCGTTGCTGCGGTAGTCGGGAAAGTGCAGGCTCATGTCCGCATCGAGGATGCCCACGAGCGTGACGAGCGGAAAGTCGTGCCCCTTGGCGACCATCTGCGTGCCGACCAGAATATCCGCCTGCCGCTCGGAAAACTGTCTGAGAATGCGGTAGTGTCCCTCTTTTCCGTTCGTCGTATCGTTGTCCATGCGCAGAATTCTTGCGGACGGGTAGAGTTTTTTCAGCTCCCCCACCACGCGCTGCGTGCCCGTTCCCGCATAGTAAATATGCTTTCCACCGCACGAGGGGCAGGCCTCGAGCATCTTGTAGCGCGCGCCGCAGTAGTGGCACTTCAGGCAGTTTTCCTCGCTGTGATAGGTGAGGGAGACGTCGCACTGTTCGCACTTGGCAACATAGCCGCAGTCGCGGCACAGAACGGTCTGCGAATACCCCCTGCGGTTGAGGAAGAGAATGGCCTGCTGCCCCGTATCGAGGCAGCCCTTGAGCCGCTCCCTGAGCGCCGCCGAAAAGGGCGAGGGGTTCCCCCGCTTGACCTCGCGGCGCATATCCACGATCTGCACGTCGGGCAGCGGCCGCGCGTTGATGCGCTCGGGCATGCGCACGAGCGCAAATTCCCCCTCCAGCGCGCGGCGGTACGTCTCCACCGAAGGCGTGGCGCTGCCGAGCACCAGCTTGCAGCCGTTGTGTTTTGCGCGCATGAGCGCGATGTCGAAGGTGTTGTAGCGGGGCGCGCTCTCGGAGGAGTAACTGCCGTCGTGCTCCTCGTCGAGCACGATGACGCCCACGTTCTCCACGGGTGCGAACACCGCCGAACGCGCGCCGATGGCGATGCGCGCGGCGCCCTCGCGCAGGCGCTGCCATTCGTCAAAGCGCTCCCCCGCCGACAGACCGCTGTGCAAGATGGCGGCGGCGGAGCCGAACCGCGCGCGCAGCTGGGAGAGCATCTGGGGCGTCAGGGAAATTTCGGGCACGAGGAAGATCGCCGTCCTTCCCTGCGAGAGCGCATCGGCAATGAGGGTGAGATACACCTCCGTCTTGCCGCTGCCCGTCACCCCATGCAGCAGCGTGACCGTCTTGTCCGTCGTGCCGATCGCCTCCACCGCGCGCCGCTGGGCGGACGTGAGCGTGTGCTCGCTTTTGTCCCCCTCCACGCCCTTGTACGGGTCGCGCAGGACGCGCCGCTTTTCCAGAATGATGCCGCCCTTTTTTTCGAGCGCGTTCACCGCCCCGCCGAACTGCGCGCGAAGTTTCGCCGCGTCCGTCTCGCCGTTCTCCTTCAAAAAGGCGAGGCATGCCGCCTGCTGCGGTGCATTTTTTGTGGGGACGTCCTGCAAAAACCGTGCAAACGTGCGGTAGGTCTCGCTCACCTTCCCCGTGCGCATCTCGGGCGGGATGAACAACCGAAGGCACAGCGCGAGCGGAACGCGGTAGCGCCGCGCGATCGCGCGGGCGAGCGCAAGGCACTCCGCATTGACGGCGGGCGTGCCCTCCTCCGCGCGGTACACCTTTTTCAGCTTTTCGGCGGGATAGTCGCTCGTCTCCTTCACGCGCACGACAAAGCCCGTCGCCGCGCTCCTGCCAAAGGGCACGGCGACGCGGGCGCCCGCCTGAACGGGCACGTCGCACACATAGTCGAAGATCTTATCCACCTCGCTGTGCGCGATATCGACGATGACCTCGCAAATCATGATCTTTCCCGTGATGAAAAAGAAGCCCCGCTTGAAGAACACGGGGCGCTTTTGTGTGGGCAGGGCGCGTCAGTCGCGCACGGCCGTGACCTTGCCGTTCATGATCTCCTGGCAGGCAAGTACGATCTCCTTCTGCTTGCCGGGCAGCTCCGTCACGCCCGCGGACTGCATCTGTTCGATGATCTGGCGCGTGCGCTTTGCGACCACCACGCACAGCTCGTAGCGGCTGGCAGGTTCCTCCTCCGTTCCCAGTTTGCGGATGAGAGCATCCACCGAGGGTTCATTGATCATATGCTTTTCTCCTTTTCTTTGCGGATGATTTCCTGAATTTCATGTTTGGTGCGCTGCAGATCGTCGTTGACGACCACGTAATCGTACAGCGGCGCCTGATCGAGTTCATAGCGGACCCTGCGCATGCGCTCTTTGAGCGCCTCCTCCCCCTCCGAGCCCCTTGCGCTGAGGCGGCGCTCCAGCTCCTGCAGCGAGGGCGGCGTCACCATGATGAGCACGGTGCGCTCCGGCATCAGACGCTTGGCGTTGAGCGCGCCCACCACGTCGATCTCCAGAAGAACGGACTTCTCCTTCAGGCAGCGCTCCACAAAGGAGCGGGGCGTGCCGTAGAAGTTGCCGAAATGCTCGTCATATTCCAAAAAGTCGTTCGCGGCAATGCGGTCGCGGAATTCGTGTTCGGTGATGAAGAAGTACTCCCTGCCGTTGACTTCGCCCGCGCGGGGCGCGCGCGTCGTGCAGGAGACGGACTCCACCAGATCGCTGTCTTCCGAGAGGAGCAGGTCGACGATCGTCCCCTTGCCCACGCCGGAAGGCCCCGAAATGACAAAAAGGACGTTTCTCATGCGTTACTCCAAATTCTGTATCTGTTCGCGGACCTTCTCGATCTCGTTCTTCATGGCAAGGGCGAGCGACGTCACCTCTTTGTCGTTGGACTTCGAGCAGACCGTGTTGCATTCGCGGTTGAATTCCTGCACCAGAAAGTCCAGTTTCCTGCCCACCTCGGGGAGCGCGCAGATCTCGCGGAACGCTCTGATGTGTGCGCGCAGGCGGGTGAGCTCCTCGTCGATATTGCACTTGTCGGCATATACGGCGGCCTCGGTGAGGATGCGCGTCTCGTCCACCTTGCCCGCAAGGTATTCGTTGATGCGCTCGGTGAGTTTGGCGCGGTACTCCTGCGCCACGAGCGGCGCGCGCAGGGCAATGCGTTCGGTGAGCGATTCGATGGTCTGCATGCGGGAGAGAAGGTCTGCCTCCAGCCTTGCTCCCTCCCGTTCGCGCATGGCGGTCAGCGCACCGAGCGCCTCCTCCAGCGCACACTCGAGCGCATGCACGAGCACCTCGTCCGCGCAGACGTTCTCCTCCGTCCGCACCGCGTCGGGCAGGCGCAGGTAAAAGGTGAGCGAAGTATCGTCCGCCACATCGGGCAAGAGCTGTTTCAGCGCCTGCGCCGCGCCGTGGTAGGCGCGCACGATGCCGGCGTCCACCGAATAGGTCTTTTCCCTCTCCCGCCTGTCGGTATAGCTGACGAACACGTCCACGTGCCCGCGGGTGATGCGGCTACGCACGATGGAGCGGATGTGCTCCTCCTGCGCAAGAAAGATGCGCGGGCACTTGATCGCAAGGTCGAGAAAGCGGTTGTTGACCGACTTGACCTCGACGGTCAGTTCCACGCCGCCCTCGCTGCACACGCCCCTGCCGTAACCCGTCATGCTCTTCATGCGCACAGCCTCCCCTGTATATGCAAGGGGGCGATACGGGCAAATCCAAAGCATGGGCCGCATGTTCCCTTACACGATCATCTCATTATACCACGCGGCGGCGCATATTTCAAGCGTTTTTCGGATTTTTATCGAGTTTTGCACATCAAAAGCCCGTTCCGCACGGGAACGGGCTTTTATGTGCCGTCAAAACACTTATTCTGCCTTCTGCACGGTATAGAGCGTATTGCCGTCGCCGTCCTCGGACGAGACGACCTCGTACCCTTCGGCTACAAAATTGCCGCTGAGAGCGTCGTCCCCCGTCGAGGGGTCATAGTTTACAAACGTCCCGCCGTAGACGGTGAATTCTCCGGCTGCACCTGTCGTCTGCTGTACATTGAGCACATAATATTTTCCGTTATATGCCGTTTCGCACGAGAACGTGCCGCCATAGACGGATACCACGCTGTCGGAGGCAATGGAAATGCAGGAGTTTCCAAGCCCGTTCGCATCGCCGCCGACGGTATAGTTGCCGCCGTCGATCCGTACAGTTGCGCCGCCGTCCATGCGGACCGACTGATTGTCGCCGCCCTGCCCGCCGTAAACCCCGCCGGACTGTGCAGCCGAGGAATCTTTCAAAACGACGTTTGCGGACGCACCCGTGATATGGAGGGCAAAACCAAGCCCAACGTTTTCAAGCGTAAAGCCATGGAAATCGAGCGTCACATCCTTGTTGGCGATCGTAAGCCCCGTTGCGGAATTTCCCTGCGAGCCGACCACGATATCCACCCCGAGGACGACCGTCTTGTCCGCCGCGATATCGATCGCTGCCTGCAGTGTCTGCGCATCGTAGACGGTGATCGTGCCGGCATCTTTGCTGCCCGAACCGCTCATCCATGCGAGCAGCGGCGCGCCCGTATATTCAACGCCCTTGACGGAGAGAATTCCCTTATCCATCGTTTCATTGATATGCCCGTTCAGTATGACTGCCTGCGCATTGCCCGTGATCTCATAGGTACCGCCGTGAATGTTTGCCACGTTCCAATTGAGCACCGCCGCCTGAGATACATTCTCAAACGAACCGCCGTTGATGGTCATTTCGCCCCAGTCGTCGTTCTTGATGGTGTTCAGTCCGCCGCTGAACACGCCGCCGTTGATCGTGAGCCGTGCGGGCGCTTCGGACGTATTCTGACTGCCGTCATACCACCCGTTTTCCAACAGGCTGGAAAACGCGCCGCTCTGCATGACCGTCACGCCGCTGTTGATCGTCATATCACCGTAGTTGCGAATATTATAGAAACTGTTCTGTCCGTTCTGCGTAGCGCCGGAACCCGCCTCTTTGCTGCGCGTGAACGCGCCGCCGCTGAGCACCGCCACCGCACCGACATCGTTGTGCAGCGCCGCCCTTGCATGCGTCACGTTATCGACGACGCCGCCGCCCACAGAGTCGATGACCGTCAGCGTGCCGTAGTTGGTGATGGTGTGGCCGGAGACGTTCGTCAGCGTATTGCCGCCCAGATCGAGCGTGACTTCGGCGTCCTCGCCGACAACGACGTCCGCAGAAATGTCTGCCGTCAGCCTGATGGCGGAGACGCCGTACCCGAGCAGAGCGGTGATGTCCTGCGCGGAGGACGCGCCATACGTCATGCCGTAGACGACGTCGGTGTATGTAACTTCTTTGACCGATTCATCCGTCATGGTAAAGGTGAAGGTCTTGGAGATCCCCCACTTATCGTTTACACGGATATCGATATCCGCAATGCCGACACCGTCCTCGCCGTCTGCGCCGTCCTGTCCCGCGGCGCCCGTATCGCCCTTGTCGCCCTTGTCGCCCTTGTCGCCCTTTTCACCCTGCGGGCCGGTCGCACCCGTATCGCCTTTATCGCCCTTGTCGCCCTTGTCGCCTTTTTCGCCCTGCGCACCCGCTGCGCCGGTCGCGCCCGTGTCGCCCTTCAGGCTGGCGAGCCATTCTTCCTCCGTGCCGACAAAGCCGTTTTCAACGGCGATCTCATAGGCGGACTTGCCGTCCTCGCCGTCTGCGCCGTCCTGTCCCGCGGCGCCGGTGTCGCCCTTGTCGCCCTTTTCACCCTGCGGGCCGCGCACACTCTCC
>CALVLT010000008.1 GCA_944340905.1 uncultured Clostridia bacterium | reverse complement strand
CTGTTGAAGGACGGCATCGGCAACCGCGTGGTCGGCATCCATAAGAACGAGATCATCGATATGGACATCATTGAGGCTGTCTCCATGAAGAAAAAGTTCAACTATGAACTGTACGAGACGCTGCAGATGATCTCCATGTGACACACAGCCGCAAAAAAGAGCGTTTTTTCTGCAAAAATTTTCCTGCTTGCTCTTGAAATTTCCCAAAAAGCATAATATAATATCTCTGTGCGCATTCGCATGCGTACAAGCCCCATCCTTCGGGGAAGTAAGCGACAGGAGGATTTTGCAACAATGATTCTTACGGTCTGCATGAGTCCGAGCGTGGACGTGACCATCGAACTCGACCAGCTCAACGTCGGAAAGGTCAACATCGTCAAGAGCAAGACGCTCTCCTTTACGGGGAAGGCGCTCAATGTGGCGATCGGCGTGGCGCGGCTGGGCGGCGAGGCATACGCAACGGGATTCATGTATAACGAGAACGGCGCCATGTTCGAGCGCGCGCTCGACAAAGAGGGCGTTCCGTTCGCGTTCGTATGGAACAGCGGCAGGGTGCGCGAGAACTATAAGTGCATCGACAAGAAGTCCATGCTCACTGAGATCAACGACGTCGGCGGTCAGGTGGCGGGCGAGAAACTGGGGGAGCTGATGCAGATGATCCGCAATTTCTCCTCCCGTTCGGACGTCACCGTTATTTCGGGCGGACTGCCCCGCGGTGTGGATACAGGTTACTACCGCGAAATCTTCCGCGCCGTCGATCCGCATTCGCTGCGCATCGCCGATACGGAAGGCGCCAAGCTGTTTGCCGCGCTCGAGGCGGGCATCGACCTCGTTAAGCCCAACCTCGAGGAGCTGCAGGAGACGCTCGGCAGGGAGTTCAAGGACAAGGACGACATGCTCGCCGGCTGCCGTGAACTGCTCGACCGCGGCGCCCGCATCGTATTGCTCTCCCTCGGCAAGGACGGGGCGGTCATCACGGACGGGACGAAGAACTACTACTGCAAGAGCATCAACGTGGCAGTCAATTCCACGGTCGGCGCGGGGGACGGTATGGTCGCCGCAGCCGCCACGATGCTGCAAAAGGGGGCGCCCCTTCCCGAGATCCTGCGCGCAGGCGTAGCGGCGGGCACGGCGACGGTGACGACGTTTGACACCATCTCCTTCACCAAGGCAAAGTACGAAGAAATTTACGCGAGCCTCAGCGTAACGGAGTTCTGACATGCTCGATCTTGCCACCATCCGGCGCGACAGCGAAGTCGAAGCGATCATGGAAATGTCGGAAAAGCAGATCGAGGCGCTCGGCTTTACCGAACATTCCCGCCGCCATGCCGGCATTGTGAGCAAGTGGTCGGGGGAGATCCTGCGCGCACTTGGCAAGGAGGAGGACCGCATCCGCCTTGCGGAGATCGCGGGCTATCTGCACGACATCGGCAACTGCATCAACCGCAAGGATCATGCCCAGTCCGGAGCCATCCTCTCCTACAAGATTCTCACCCGCCTCGGCATGAGCGCGCCCGATGCCGCGGAGATCATGATGGCGATCGGCAATCATGACGAACAGTACGGGCAGCCCGTTTCGGACATCTCCTCCGCGCTCATCATCGCCGACAAGGCGGACGTACACAAGAGCCGCGTCAGGAACGCCGTGAGCGACGTCTTTCAAGCGAACATTCACGACCGCGTGAATCTTGCCGCCGAGCGCTCGTATGTGCGCGTGGAAGAGGGGGGCAGTGTCATCGCGCTGCACATCGAGATCGACACGGCGATCTGTTCCGTCATGGACTATTTTGAAATTTATTTCGGGCGCATGCAGCTCTCCAGAAAGGCCGCCCAGTTCCTCGGCTGCCGCTTTTCGCTCGTCATCAACGGGACCGTCCTCCTGTAATATTCCCGCCCTCCCGCGTGAAAATTTCTGCGTCCTCTGTTTCACGGGCAAAAAACGACAAAATCCGCCTCGACCACAACATATAGTGGTCGGCAAAAAATATTTTATCAAAATATAGTGGAAAACCCTTGACAAATTCCACAAGTTGTTGTATGATAGAAGCGTTCCCTCCGCAAGGGGAACGCTTTTTACGCCCTTTCAGGGAAAGGACAAGAGGGAGAGAGCCATGAAGATCATCAAGCGCAATGGTGCGGAAGTTGCATTCGACGTTTCCAAAATCGAAAACGCCATCCGCAAGGCAAACAACGAAGTGAGCGAGGACAACCGCCTGACTGAAGAACAGATCGGGCTGATCTGCAAGAAGGTGACGGCGCTTGCGGGCGATCTGAACCGTGCGGTCAACGTCGAGGAGATCCAGGATTTTGTGGAAAACCAGATCATGGATCAAAAGGCGTTTGCCGTGGCGCGCAAGTACATCACGTACCGCTATTCCCGTGCGCTCGTGCGTAAGGCGAACACGACGGACGCGCAGATCCTCACGCTCATTGAGTGCAACAACGAGGAAGTCAAGCAGGAGAATTCCAACAAGAATCCGACTGTCAACTCCGTGCAGCGCGATTACATGGCAGGCGAGGTCTCCAAGGACCTGACGCGCCGCATCCTTCTGTCCCGCGAGATCGTCGAGGCGCACGACGAAGGGCTTATCCACTTCCACGACGCCGACTATTTCGCACAGCACATGCACAACTGCGACCTCGTCAATCTCGAGGATATGCTGCAGAACGGAACCGTCATTTCGGGGACGTTCATCGAAAAGCCGCATTCCTTCTCGACGGCGTGCAACATTGCCACGCAGATCATCGCGCAGGTCGCCTCCAACCAGTACGGCGGGCAGAGCATTTCGCTCACGCACCTTGCGCCCTTTGTGGACGTCAGCCGCCGGAAGATCCGTGCCGACGTTGCGGACGAGCTCAAGGACCTGGGCATCACGGATGAAAAGCGCATCGCCAAGATCGCGGAAAAGCGCCTGAAAGCGGAGATCGCAAAGGGCATTCAGACCATTCAGTATCAGGTCGTCACGCTGCTCACGACCAACGGGCAGGCGCCCTTCGTCACGGTGTTCATGTACCTGGGCGAGGCGCGCAGCGAGCAGGAGCGCTCCGACCTTGCGCTCATCATCGAGGAGACGCTCAACCAGCGCATCCGCGGCGTGAAGAACGAATCGGGCGTGTGGGTGACACCCGCATTCCCCAAGCTCATCTACGTTCTGGAGGAGGACAACGTCCGCGAGGGCAGCAAGTATTGGTATTTAACGCAGCTCGCGGCAAAGTGCACCGCAAAGCGCATGGTGCCCGACTACATCTCCGAAAAGATGATGCTCAAATACAAAGTGGACAAGAACGGCGAAGGGCACTGCTACACCTGCATGGGCTGCCGCAGTTTCCTGACGCCCTATGTGGACGAGAACGGAAAGCCCAAGTATTACGGCAGGTTCAACCAGGGGGTCGTCACCATCAACCTCGTGGACGTCGCGCTCTCGTCGGGCGGCGATGAGGAGCGGTTCTGGAAGATCTTCGACGAGCGCCTCGAGCTGTGCTACCGCGCGCTCATGTACCGCCACAACCGCCTGAAGGGCACGCTCTCGGACGCCGCGCCCATCCTCTGGCAGTACGGCGCGCTGGCGCGCCTGAAGAAGGGGGAGACCATCGACAAGCTCCTCTACGGCGGATATTCCACCATCTCGCTCGGCTATGCGGGACTGTATGAGTGCGTCAAGTATATGACGGGCAAGAGCCACACCGATGAGGAGGCAAAGCCCTTCGCGCTCGCCGTCATGCAGCACATGAACGACAAGTGCAAGGAGTGGAAGGAAAAGGAGAACATCGATTTCTCGCTGTACGGCACGCCGCTCGAGAGTACAACGTACAAGTTCGCCAAGTGCCTGCAAAAGCGTTTCGGCGTCATTCCCGGCGTGACGGACAAGAACTATATCACGAACAGCTATCACGTGCACGTCAGTGAACAGATCGACGCGTTCACCAAGCTCAAGTTTGAGAGCGAATTCCAGCAGCTCTCGCCGGGCGGCGCCATCTCCTATGTGGAAGTGCCCAACATGCAGAACAACATTCCCGCCGTGCTTGCCGTCATGCAGTATATCTACGACAATATCATGTATGCGGAGCTGAACACCAAGAGCGACTACTGCCAGGTGTGCGGCTATGACGGGGAGATCCAGATCGTGGAGGATGCGGACGGAAAGCTCGTTTGGGAGTGCCCGCACTGCCATAACCGCGACCAGAGCAAGATGAACGTTGCCCGCCGTACCTGCGGCTATATCGGAACGCAGTTCTGGAACCAGGGCAGAACGCAGGAGATCAAGGACAGAGTCCTGCATCTGTAATGAATTACGCCGAGATCAAAAAGACGGATATTGCGAACGGAGAGGGGGTGCGCGTCTCTCTCTTCGTTTCCGGCTGCCGGAGGCACTGCAAGAACTGTTTCAACAAAGTGACCTGGGATTTTGCTTACGGCAAACCGTTTACCGAGGAAACGCAGGAGGAACTGCTCGAGGCGCTCGCGCCCGATTACATTGCGGGGCTGACGCTGCTTGGCGGGGACCCCATGGAACCGGAGAACCAGCGCGCGCTGCTGCCTTTCGTGCGCGAAGTGCGCAGGAGCTTTCCGCAAAAGAGCATCTGGTGCTATACGGGCTACACCCTCCTCGATGGGGCGCTGGAAGAGGAGCAGGCGAACTGTGAAGTGACGCGCGAGCTGATCTCGCTTCTGGACGTGCTCGTGGACGGCCGCTTTGTGGAGGAACTCAAGGATATCCGTTTGGTGTTCCGCGGCTCCTCCAATCAACGTGTCATCGATGTGAAACGCACATTATCGAGCGGGAACGTAGTACTATATCTGACATAATATAGAAGATGCGGGCAGGTTCCCGCATTTTTTATTGTGTCTGCAGGGATTGACTATTTTGCGCGGATGCGTTATAATGGTGCAAAAAAGCCGTATACGGAGGATATTATGAATAAGCTGCAACTCAAACGCTATGCAAAACTGCTTGCCAAGACGGGGATCAATGTCAGGCGCGGACAGTGGGTGATCGTCAATGCGGGCCTCGACCAGCCGGAATTCGTGGAATGGGTGGTGGAAGAATTGTACCGCGCGGGCGCGGGAAAGGTCACGGTGGAGTGGTCGCACCAGCCGCTCACCAAGCTGAAGTACAAGTATGAAAAGCCGGAAGTGCTCTCCGCCGTTCCCGCATGGGAGCAGGCGCGCTGGGAGCTGTACACCAAGGAACTGCCCTCCATGCTGCATATCATCTCCGAGGATCCGGACGGGCTTGCCGGCGTCGATCAGGAGAAGATGCGCACCGTCACCATCGGTCGCATGAAGATCATCAAGCCCTACCGCGATCAAATGGAGAATCAATACCCGTGGTGCATCGCTGCCGTTCCCGGCAAGGCGTGGGCGAAAAAGGTGTTCCCGCACATGCAGGTGAACCGCGCCGTCGATGCGCTGTGGGACGCCATTCTCAAGGCGTCGCGTGCGGACGGGCCGGACCCCGTGCGCGCATGGGCGCGCCACAATGACGAGCTTGCCAAGCGCTGCGATCACCTCAACCGCCTCGGGCTTGTCGCGCTTGAATATCATTCGTCCAACGGCACCGACCTGCGCGTGGGACTGCTGCCTGATGCGCTCTTCATGGGGGGCGGCGAAAGCGATCTGAAGGGCAGATATTACAATCCGAACATTCCTTCCGAGGAGATCTTCACTTCGCCGCGCGCGGGGGATGTGGACGGCATCGTGTATGCCACCAAGCCGCTCTCCTACCAGGGTCAGCTCGTCGAGAATTTCTCCGTCCGCTTTGCGCACGGCAAGGTGGTCGAAGTGAAGGCGGAAAAGAACCAGGAACTGCTCGAGAAGATGGTCTCGATGGACGAGGGCGCGGCGATGCTCGGCGAGTGCGCGCTCATTGCCTACGATTCTCCCATCAACAACCTCGGGATCCTCTTCTACAACACGCTCTTTGACGAAAATGCAAGCTGTCACCTTGCGCTCGGCAGGGGGTTCGGCAACTGCGTGCGCGGCTATGAGGACATGACCAACGAGCAGCTCAAGGAACACGGCATCAACGACAGCATGATCCACGTCGATTTCATGATCGGCAGCAAGGATTTGAGTATTACGGGCGTCACCAGGAGCGGGGAAAAGGTCGCGATCTTCCAAGGCGGCAACTGGGCGTTCTGAGAAAAATACGTTTGAAACCTGCCCGCGCGTGGTATGAATATCGGGTGAGGTAATAAGGTATGATCAAGATCGATATTTTTTCCGGATTTCTGGGCGCGGGTAAGACGACGCTCATCAAAAAGCTCATTCAGGAAGTGTACAAGGGCGAGCAGGTCGTGCTCATCGAGAATGAATTCGGCGAGATCGGCGTGGACGGCGGCTTTTTGCAGGACGCCGGCATCGAGATCACCGAGATGAATTCAGGCTGCATCTGCTGCACGCTCGTCGGGGATTTTGCCAAGGCGCTCCGCGAAGTCGCCGCAAAATATGCGCCCGACCGCATTGTCATCGAGCCTTCGGGGGTGGGCAAGCTTTCCGACGTCATCCGCGCCGTTCAGGGCGCCGGCGTGGAGGGGGCGCAGCTCAACGCCTTCTGCACCGTCGTGGATGCCAATAAGTGCAAGCGCTATCTGAAAAATTTCGGGGAATTTTTCCTCGATCAGGTGGAGCATGCGGGCTGCATCGTGCTCTCGCACACGGGGGACGCGCAGAAGGTCGCGGAGGCGGTCGCTCTCTTACGGGAGCACACGGACGTCACCATCGTCACGACCGACTGGCAGCAGCTCTCCGGCAAGGACCTGCTTGCCGCGATCGAGAAGAAGGACACTCTGGCGGCAGAGCTTGAAAAGCTTGCGCAGGAGACGGCGCACGAGCACCATCACCATGACGGCTGCTGCCATGGCGGCGATCACGATGTTGACGAAGAGCACTGCTGCCACGACCATCACGATCATGATGATCATACGGATGAGCACGAGCACTGCCATCACGACCACGATCACGAACACAGCCATGAACACTGTCACCATGAGCACGGGCATGAGGGTCACCACCATGCGGACGAAGTGTTCACGAGCTGGGGCGTCGAGACGAGCAAGACGTTCACAAAGGATGCGCTCTTGCAGCACCTTGCCGCGCTGGAGTCGGGCGAGTACGGACAGGTCCTGCGGGCAAAGGGGATCGTCAACGGCGGCAGCGAATGGCTGTACTTTGACTACGTTCCCGGCGAGCCGGACGTGCGCACGGGCGTGCCTTGCGTGACGGGCAGGCTGTGCGTCATCGGCTGTCAGCTCGACGAGGACAAACTCAAAGCGCTGTTCCTGGGGTAAATCATGCTGGAAATACCCGTCTATCTCTTTCTCGGATTTCTCGATTCGGGCAAGACCAAGTTCATTCAGGAGACGCTCGAGGATGAGCGTTTCGATTCGGGCGAGCGCACGCTCGTGCTTGTCATGGAGGAGGGCGAAGAGGAGTACGACCACTCCCGCTTTGCCAATCCCTCCTATGCGCTGGAATTTCTCGCACCCGAGCAGATGACGCAGCAGGCGCTCTCCGCCCTTGTGAGCAAGTATTCCTCGGAGCGCGTCGTGGTCGAATACAACGGCATGTGCGAACTGCAGAAGTTTTTCGACGCCATGCCGGACGGCTGGGCGATCGCGCAGGTGATGACCTTCTTTGACGCGACGACCTTCCTCTCCTACAATCAGAACATGCGCCAGCTCGTCTACGACAAGGTGCAGTATGCCGACATGGTGGTTTTCAACCGGTTCCGCGGCGAATTTTCCAAGGAGGAATACCACAAGATCATCCGCGCCATGTCCCGTCGCCCGGGCATCGTCTACGAATATCTCGGCGGAAAGGCGGAATATGACGAGATCGAGGACCCGCTGCCCTATGATATCGATGCGCCAATCATTGAGATCGCGGACAGGGACTATGCTTTTTTCTACCGCGATCTCGTGGAGGAGACGGAGAAATACCGCGGAAAGACGGTGCGGTTCAAGGGGCTTGTCGCAGTGGACAAGAGCATGAAACAGGGGACCATCGTCGTCGGTCGCCACATCATGACGTGCTGCGAGGCGGACATCGCCTACAGCGGTCTGGTATGCCGCCACAAGTCCGATCTTCCCTTCAAGACGCGCGATTGGGTGATCGTCACCGCCCGCATCGACATCATGTACCATTCGGTCTACGGGCAGAAGGGGCCGGTGCTCACGGCGTCGGAGATCGCCTACGACGCGCCGCCCGAGCAGGAACTTGCCACATTCTATTGAATTCAGCAAAAAAATGCCGTCGAATTTGCGGCATTTTTTTATTCACTCTTTACAAATTTTGAAATTTATGATATAATAATATTGTCAGGGACAGGAGGCGAAAGATGAAAAAACTGGTCGTATTCTATTCGTTGAGCGGAAACACGCGCGCCGTGGCAAGGCGCATCGCGCGCTCTCTGCGGGCGGACCTCATGGAGATCCGCACCGTCAAATCCTATCCCGATGACTACGACGTTCTGCTCAGTCTCGGGCAGAAGGAAGTCAGGAGCGGCTACATGCCGCAGCTCGAGGCGCTCGCCTTCGATGCAAACAAGTACGATACCATTCTGCTCGGAACACCTGTCTGGTGGAGCAGCTATGCGCCCGCCGTCAAGAAGTTCATGTCCTGCGTGAAGTGGAAGGGCAAAAAGGTATATCCGTTCGCCACATACGACAGCGACCTCGGCCACACGCCCAGCGATTTCAGAAAGGCGCTGCGCGGGGCGCAGGTCGAGCCGATCTTTGCCGTCAAATTCGAGGGAGGAACGCAGCTCACGCCGTCGGCAGACGTCAAGGCTTGGGTCGCACAGATACAATGAATCTTCCTTTGCCGCTCTCCGCACGGCTGCAGCAGACGTACGGGGAGCTTTTTGCATCCATCGAAGAGGGGTATGGCAAGCTGCGCCCCGTTACTCTGCGCGTGAATACGGGAAAGACGACCGTTTCGCGCGTGCGGGAGGAGTTTGCCGCCCACGGAATCGGCGTTCATACCGTGGCATGGTATGACGATGCGCTCATCGTGGAGAACGTGCGCGAACGCGAGGTGGAGGCAACGCAGGCGTATGCGAACGGGGAAATCTACCTGCAGAGCCTTTCCTCCATGCTGCCGCCCCTGCTTTTGCGGCCGCAGGCGGGCGAGAATATCCTTGACATGACGGCGGCGCCGGGCGGCAAGACGACGCAGCTGTATGCGCTTTCGGGAGGACGGGCTCTCATCACCGCCTGTGAGCGCGACAATATCCGCTATGAACGCCTGCGCTATAACCTGGAAAAACAGGGGGCGACGCGGGTCAGCGCGCTGCGGCGGGATGCGCTCACCCTCGACGATGCATTGAAATTTGACAAGATCCTGCTCGACGCGCCCTGTACGGCAACGGGCACCATCGGCGCGGGGGAGTGCGTCCGTTTTACGGAGGAATACCTTGCGCGGTGTGTCCGTCTGCAGAGAAAACTGCTCGAAAAGGCATTCCGCCTCCTGAAAAAAGGGGGAACGCTGCTCTATTCCACCTGTTCCGTTCTTGCGCAGGAGAACGAGGAGGCCGCCGCATATGCGCAGCGGCTGGGGGCGACGCCCGTTCCGCTCACGCTGCCCGAAGACATTCCGCTGCTGCCCTCGCCCGCCGGAACGGCTTGCATCTGTCCGGACGGACTGTACGAAGGTTTCTTCCTCGCAATGTTTACAAAATAGCAAACGGGACACCGCCCTGTGTGTCCCGTTTGTTTATAGATCAAAGAGGGATATCTGCCGCTCGTCGCGCAGATAGCTCGTCTGTACGCCGTCTGTCAGTTCGTCGGTATCATTCAGTCCGCCGATCAGAAGGGGAGAATGGGGGTCGTGCCGCCGCATGTTTTCGCGCACTTCCGCCACCGAATGGTTGGCATTGCAGTAGCGGCAGAGGTTGGGACAGCTGTCATACCAGCCGATGTCGCGGCTCGTGATGCAAAGGCAGCCGCGGTGATTGCCCGTGTGCCTGACGCTGCGAAAGGTGCAGTCGTTCGCACGCCCGATCTTATCGAGCGTATAACATCCTTTCTGCGCGATCCCGAATTCCTCATAGGAGGCATAGGAGCCGCACGACTGCATGGGCAGGGAATACTTTTCCGCGATCGGTGCGATGCGCCGTGCGAATTCCCGCTTTTGCGCATTGTCGAGGGGCTGGATCTCGGGCAGCCGCGTACGCAGGGTGAAGAATGCCTCGACAAAGCCGAGAATGCAGCCGCACACGTGGGGCGCAATGCGTTCGGCAAGGCGGTCAAAGGTATCGAGAATGCGCTCCATCGGATAGCTTTCGGTGAAAAAGACAGGCTCGAACCGCCACAGAATGCGCTCCCGCCCCACCAGTTTGCTAAGTTCTGCAAGGGTCGCAATGCGCTCGTCAAAGTCGGGAATGTTGGGTTCGATGTCCCTTCCGAACGCCGTGATTGTATAGTGGAAAAAGGTATGGTAGCGGTCCGTGATCTGATGCAGCCTGCCGAGGGCGGGCGCATAGTTTTTGGAGCAGAACACAACGGCGTCCACTTTATCCGGCTGAAGGAGGTAGCGTGTCACACGGCCCGGAAAGAGGGGATTGCGCGTATAGACAAACCCTTCGCGGAACCGCTCAAAGAGCCAATCGGAATAGTGGTTGACGATGTCTGTTCTGATGCCCGTGCTGATGACCATGCTGTCCTTTCCGTGTTGCGTATCTTCCATCGATTATACCGTATTTTTGTCGTTTTGTCAAACGCTGAAAGACGCAGCAGCCGCCATGTCTGCCTCAAAAAGCATCGGCGTTTTCCGCACGGCAGGGAAATATTTCCGAAACAGTTTTCATTGAATTGACTTTATCGTTCGTTTACGCTACAATAATACAGGCACGGGAAAGAGGTTGAAAGGCACGGTAAAAGTGGCATTTTCAAAATTTTTAGGGCCACTTTTAGGGTTATTTAGGGGCGCTTGCCAATATATTGTGCTAAAAGAAGTTCCAGCCAACAATATATTGTGGGCGGGAACCTGTGGCAGGGGAGACGCGAACGTAAGGAGCGCAGCGACGGAATAGCGATCGTTGCGCGAAAGCGCCGATCGCGTCACACGCAACCGGCGGCAAACGCCGCCTGCGTGTGAGAATCGCAGAAAAAAACCGCCTGCTGTATGCAGACGGTTTGGCAGGGAAGACGCGAACGTAAGGAGCGCAGCGACGGAATAGCGATCGTTGCGCGAAAGCGCCGATCGCGTCACACGCAACCGGCGGCAAACGCCGCCTGCGTGTGAGAATCGCAGAAAAAAACCGCCTGCTGTATGCAGACGGTTTGGCAGGGGAGACGCGATTCGAACACGCAACCTACGGTTTTGGAGACCGCTACTCTACCGTTGAGCCACTCCCCTGTGTGCAAGGAATATTATACTCCATTCTTCCTCTTTCGTCAAGAAATTTCCCGATAAAAACGCAAAAAAAGGAGTTTTTCCTATGAAAAAGAAATGGCTCTTGGGGGTGATCGGCGGCGGTTTTATGGCGCGCGCCATTTTGTCGGGTGCGATCGCGAAGGGTGTTCTGAACGCGCAGGACGTTCTCGTCTGCGATCCCGCGCAGGAGAGCCGCGCATATTTCACGTCCTGCGGGGCAGCGGTTTCGGAGGACAACCGCGACGCCGTGCGCGGCTGTGAATATCTGCTCCTTGCCGTCAAGCCGCAGAACTTCCCCGCCGTTGCACAGGTACTTCGCGGGGAGACCTATCCCACCGTCATCAGCATCATGGCGGGAAAGACCAAGGCCGCGATCCGCAGCCTGACGGGCGCGGAGCACATTGCCCGCGTCATGCCCAATCTTCCGTGCAGCGTCGGCGCGGGAATGACCGCCGTCGATGCGTCCGAGCTCAGCGAGGAGGCGCGCGGATTTGTTCTCGGGCTGTTCCTCAGCGTAGGAGAGGTCATTGAGACGGAGGAATCCCTTCTCGATGCCGTGACTGCGCTCTCGGGCAGCGGGCCTGCCTACATCTACCTGTTCCTGCGAGCGCTCATTGCCGCGGGCGAGGAGCAGGGACTGAGCGCGCAGCAGGCACAGACACTTGCCCTTCAGACCATGGAAGGGGGGCTGAAGATGGCGCGCACGTCGGGAAAGTCGCTCGACGAGCTGATTGCCGCGGTCTCCTCCAAGGGCGGTACGACGGTCGCCGCGCTGGAGAGTTTTGAAAAAGACGGCTTTGAACGCAGCGTTCTGCATGCGGTCGACGCCGCGGTAAGGCGCGCACGGGAACTGTCCAGATGAAACAGGTCACGCTGTATACGGACGGCGCGTGTTCGGGAAACCCCGGCCCGGGCGGGTGGGGCGCGGTTCTCCTGTACGGAGAACACCGCAAGGAGCTTTCGGGCGGCGAGCGCGAAACGACCAACAACCGCATGGAACTGACTGCGGTCATCGAGGGGCTGCGCGCGCTCAAACAGCCGTGCATCGTAGATATTTACAGCGATTCCGCCTATACGGTGAACGCCTTCACCCAGGGGTGGGTGCGCGGCTGGGAGAGGGGAAACTGGCGCAAAGCGGATAAAAAGCCTGTCCTGAACGCGGATTTGTGGCAGGAGCTGCTTGCCCTGACCAGGGTGCACCGCGTGACTTTTCACAAGGTCAAGGGGCATGCGGACAACGCGCTGAACAACCGCTGCGATGAACTTGCCCGCGCCGCCATTTTGCGCGGGAGTGACTAATTTTTTGGCTGACAGGATATAATAGATTGAGCTGTAACATGAAAAAGGGTATGACGAAAAAAACGCGGTCACGAAGAGGGGATATTGCGCATATCATCTGTCTCGCGCTGACCGCCGCGGTCTTTCAGACGCTGTTCGTGCTTGCGATCGGAACGTTCCGCGCGACATGGAGCGAGACGCTCTATTTCCTCGTCCTGACGGGGGGAACGGTCATCAATGCCGTGCTGCTCTCCGTGGATTATATCACATACTTTTTGAAAAAACAGATCGTCTATCGGTTTTGCATCATCGCATACATTCTGCTCATCTTTGCCGCTGCCATCGCCTATGCGCTTTTTGAAACGGGATTTATCGAGGTTCTGCGCGATGCAAAGCGGTTTGAGGAGTATCTGGAGCGCTCCGGTAGCTGGATGTCCGTGCTCTTTGTGCTTTTGCAGTTTGCGCAGGTCGTTCTTCTGCCCATTCCGAGCACGGTGACGGTGGTGGCAGGCTCCGCCCTGTTCGGACCACTGGTGGGAAGTTTATACAGCCTGCTCGGGATCATGATCGGTTCCCTCGTCGCGTTTCTCATAGGGCGGTATGCGGGGTACCGCGTAGTCGCATGGATCGTCGGGCAGGAGACGCTGGACAAATGGCTCAGCAAGATCAAGGGAAAAGACAAACTTTTCTTGTCCGCCATGTTCCTGCTGCCGGTGTTCCCGGACGACGTGCTCTGTTTTATCGCAGGGCTTTCCTCCATGTCCGTATGGTTTTTTCTGGCGGTCATCCTCATCTCCCGCGTGCTGGCGATCTTTACGACGAGTTACGCGATCGCCGTGATCCCGTTTACGACGTGGTGGGGACTGCTGATCTGGGCGATATTCGGGATCCTCGTGGTCCTGCTCTTTATCCTGCTGTATAAGAAATCGGATGCGATCCTGGCGTGGTTCGACCGCATGTTCCATCGGGAGACCCGCATCGAGCGCAAGGCCCAAAAAGATGAATTTCAGGTGCAGATCATCGATGCGGACGGCGCCGTGGTCAGCAAGGGTGTGAAAAAAAAGGGAAGTGTGCCGCACGAGGAGCGGCGCGGAAACAGCAAATGAAACAGGTTATCGTCATCGGGGGCGGCGCCTCCGGACTGATGGCGGCTTACACCGCCGCGGCGGAGGGCAAGGACGTCCTTCTGCTGGAAAAGAACGAAAAGCTCGGAAAAAAAATCTATATCACGGGAAAGGGCAGATGCAATGTGACGAACGACTGCTCTGCCGAACAATTTCTCGCCAATGTCGTACATGGCGGGAAATTTTTGACGCGCGCCGCCTACGCCTTCCCGCCCTCCCGGACGATGGAATTTTTTGAAACGCACGGCCTCATGCTCAAGGTAGAGCGCGGGAACCGCGTGTTTCCCGCCTCCGATCATGCGAGCGACGTGACAAAGGCACTCGAGCATGCCTGCCGCGATGCGGGCGCGGAGATCAGACTGGGCGAGGAGGTCACGGGGATTGGGCAGCGCGACGGCGCGGTCTGCATGGTACATACAAGCAGGGCCGCCTATCCCTGTTCGTCCGTCATCATCGCCACGGGCGGCTGTTCCTATCCTTCGACGGGCTCGACGGGGGACGGCTACAAGTTCGCCATGAGCCTCGGGCATACCTGTACGCCGCGTACGCCCTCGCTCGTGGGTCTCGAGCTGCGGGAGGATATCGGCGTGGCACAGGGCGTCTCGCTGAAGAACGTCGTTCTCACGGCTAAGCGCGGGGGAAAGAAATTCTTTTCGGAGATGGGGGAACTGCTGTTCACCCACTACGGCATCAGCGGTCCGCTCGTGCTCACGCTCTCTGCGCTGATCAATCGCGACCCGCTCTCTGAAATCACGCTCTCGCTCGACTTCAAACCGGCGCTGGACGACGGGATGCTGGAACAGCGTCTGCTGCGCGATCTGAGCGAACGTAAAAATGAGACGATGAAGAACGTCATGCGCGGCCTGCTGCCCGCAGGCGCCGTGCAGATTGTGCTGCAAGCAGCGGGCGTTTCTGCCTTCAAGCAGGCGAATTCCGTCACGCGGGAGGAGCGCCGCGCCCTCTTAAGCGCTTTGAGGGCGTTCCCGCTCACACCCAAGGCGCTGCGTGGCTTTGGCGAGGCGGTCATCACCTCGGGAGGGGTGTCGCTGCAGGAAGTGGACCCTGCCACCATGCGCAGCAAGCGCGTGCGTGGGCTGCTGTTTTGCGGAGAGGTGCTCGACTGCGATGCCTTCACGGGGGGATTTAATCTGCAGATCGCCTTTTGTACGGGATACATTGCCGGCAAAAACGCATAAATCGAATTTTATCATAGTATTATGTCAGACATAATATAAGAAAATTGCCCCTGACATTTGACTTTTTCGGACAAATCCAATATGATGTTGGTGTCAATACATTACAAAGGATCGGAGCGATACATATGACAGTTATTCGTGGAGCGACCACCATAGCAAACGACAGTGCAGACGAGATTCGCAGCGCCGTGGCAGAATTGCTTGCGCAGATCGAAAGCAGAAATTCCCTCAAGCGCGACGAGGTGCTCAGCATCGTGTTTTCCAGCACCTCGGACATTCATTCCTTCTATCCCGCCAAGGCGGCGCGCGAGGCCGGGTTTGCAAGCTGTTCGCTCTTTTCCGCGCAGGAGCCGGAGATCGAAGGAGGACTTGCCCTGTGCATCCGCGTCATGCTCTTTGTGGAAAAGAACATCTCGCCGCACCACGTCTATCTGCGCGGCGCGCGCATTCTGCGCAAGGATCTGGCACAGAAATTCAACATCGCCATCGACGGTCCTGCGGGCAGCGGCAAATCGACGATCGCAAAATTGCTCGCCAATGATTACCAAATTCTCTACTTGGATACAGGCGCCATGTACCGTGCCTGTGCGCTCGCCGCAAACCGCGCCGGCGTCGATGTGGAGGATGCGGGGCAGGTGTGCGATCTCATGCGCGAGCTGCAGCTCTCCGTCGTCTATCGGGACGGCGTTCAGCACACGATGCTCGGCGGGGAGGATGTCTCCGCCCTGCTGCGCACTCCCGAGGTGTCGATGGCGGCGTCCACGATCTCCCGCCATGCGTGCGTCCGTAAAAAGATGGTGGAAAAGCAGCGCGAGATCGCGGGCAAGATGTCCTGCGTTCTGGACGGCAGGGACATCGGGACCTTTGTGCTGCCCGATGCCGATTTTAAATTCTTTCTGACCGCCTCGCCCGACGTGCGTGCGCGCCGTCGCTACGACGAGCTGACGGCAAGGGGGGAGCAGGTGGATTTCGAGGCGCTCAAGGCGGAAATCGCCGCCCGCGACCGCCAGGACTCCACCCGCGAATTTGCTCCGCTCAGACAGGCGGAGGATGCGATCCTCGTCGACACCTCGGACATGACGGTCGATCAGGTGCTGGAAACGCTCAAACGTAAAATGCAGGAGAAGATCTGATGGATGAAGAACAGGGAGCGCCTGCCGACAAGAGGCAGGATGCAGAGACAAAAAAACGTCTGAAACAGCAGCAACGGGCACAGGAAAAGCAGAAAAAGAGGGCGCTGAGACATGAAAAGCAGCGCCGCCTGCTCTTTCCCGCCGATAAAAAGGGGCGGCACGTCATGCATTTGATGAACGTGCTGCGCGTCATATTCTATCCCATCCATTGGCTGCTGTTTCCCTTCCGCCTGCACGGCTGCAAAAAGGTCGGAAAGGGCGCGTGTATCTATGTAAGCAACCACTACTGCCTGTGGGACGTATTCTATCCTGCGCATACCACGTGGGAGGGAATCCACTTTATGGCAAAGGAATCCATTTTGCGTGCCCCCGTGCTCGGCTATGTCGCGCGCAGGCTGGGGGTGATCGGCGCGATGCGCGACGGTTCGGACGTGCGCACCATCATGGACTCCATGAAGGTCTTGAAGAACGGGGAAAAACTCTCCCTCTTTCCCGAGGGGACCCGCAACAAGGTGTCCGACGAGGAGTTTCTTCCTTTCCACGGCGGGGCGGCGATGCTTGCCGTCAAGACGAGGACGCCCGTCATACCCATCGTTATCTGCAACCGTCCGAAGCTCTTTCACATGACGCACGTCGTCGTAGGCAGTCCCGTGGAGCTGAGCGAGTACTACGGCAAAAAGCTGACCTCCGAGGAGTATGCGCAGGCGGATGAAAAACTTGCCGGAATGCTGTATGACATGCGCGCCGCATTCCGCGAAGAGCGGGCGGCGAAGAAGAACAAGAGGAAGAAATGAGGGTCGTCGTTGCGGCAAACTGCGGGTTCTGCACGGGCGTGCGCCGTGCGGTGGAGACGGCGATGTCCGTTCCCGCGCAGAATACGTATGTGCTCGGGGAACTCATTCACAACGAGGATGTGACGCAGCGCGTGCGCGCAAGGGGCATCCCGACCGTCGAACGGCTGGAGGAAGTTCCCGACGGCGCCACGCTGCTCATCCGTTCGCACGGCGTCGGAAAGGCGGTGTACGAGAGCTGCGCGCGGCGGGGCATCCGTGTCATCGACTGCACCTGCGCTTTCGTGCGCCATGCCCAGCGCATCGTGGAGGAGGCGTCCGCCGCAGGCAAGACGGTTGCGATCGCGGGACACGCGCAGCATCCCGAAGTGATCGGGCTGGTCGGCTGGGCAAATTCCGAAGTGTATGTTTTCGCGTCGGAACAGGAGGATTTCTCGGTTTTGCGGAGGAAAGAGGTCGTTTTTCTCTCGCAGACCACGTTTTCCGAGCAAAGATTTTTGAAAATCGCAGAAAATATTCAAAAAGTACGTCCAAAAACAGTTGAGATTTTTAAGACAATTTGCTATACTACTGTAAGCAGGCAAAGAGCTGCGGCACGCCTTGCGCGGGAATCGGATGCGGTGCTCGTGATCGGGGGGCTGAACAGCAGCAATACCAACAAGCTTGCGGAAATCGCGGCGCAGTACTGCGGGCGGGTGTACCGCCTGAAAAATGCGGACGATTTCGACTATGAAAAAGTTAAATTTTGTAAAAGGGTCGGCATAGTAGCGGGAGCAAGCACTCCCGACTGGCAGACCTCGGAGGTTCTCAGAAAGATGGCAGAAAACAACGCGGAAGTACAGGTGGAGACGCAAGTCCCCGAAGAGACGGCAGCTGCGCCCGTCGCAGAGGAACCGGCAGCTACGCCGGACGCACCCGTTCAGGAGCCGCAGGAGGCTCCCGCACAGGAGGCTGCGCCCGTCGCGCCCGAAGCGGAGCCCGCTCCCGAGCAGCCGCAAGAAGCTCCCGCTGAAGAAAAGTCCGCCATGGACGCAGTCATTGCGGAAATGGACAAGAGCTCACATTATAAGAGAGGTCAGCTCCTGACGGTGAAGATCGTCTCTGTCACGGACGAGGGCATCTATGTGTCCGGTTCCGGCAAGGCGGATATCCTCATCGACAAGTCCGAGCTTGACTGCGATGAATACAGCCGCGAGGCGTATGCGGCAAAGATCGGGGAGTATATCGACGTCATGGTCGTCGATGCAAAAGCTCCCGTCAAGCTGTCCGAAAAGCAGGTTCGCAAGGTCAAGGAAGAGGAGGCTCTGCTCAAGGACATCGAAGAGGGCAAGGAATTCTCCGTCGTCTGCACGGGGTTCAACAAGGGCGGACTGACCGCCGAACTCGGCACATATTCCGTATTTGTTCCCGCACGCGAAATACGCTCGGGGTTTGTCAGAGAACTTGACAAGATGGTCGGCAAAAAGCTGCGCCTGAAGATGCTCGAGATCCGCCGTGAGCGCAGAAAGGAGATCATTGCCTCCCAGCGCGTCATCCTCGAGGCGGAAAAGGCTGCCAGAGAGGCGGCGAAGGCGGAGCGCGAGGCCGCGTTCTTCGATTCCATCCAGGTGGGCGATATCGTGGAAGGCAAGGTGGAAAGAGTCACCTCCTTCGGCGCCTTCGTCTCCGTCAACGGATTTGACTGTCTCGCTCACATCTCCGATCTCTCCTGGACGGGCGTCAAGGAAGTGACGGACGTTCTTGAGATCGGCAAGCGCTATCAGTTCAAGGTCCTCAAGGTGGACCGCGACAATAAAAAGGTCTCCATCGGCTATAAGCAGCTGCAGCCCCGTCCCTGGGATACGGCAGCGGAGCGGTATGCCGAGGGCGACATCGTGCACGGCAAGGTGGTCCGCATCGTTCCGTTCGGCGCCTTCGTCGAACTGGAAAAGGGCATCGACGGGCTGGTGCACGTCTCGCAGATCACCCACGAGTGGCTGGAGAATCCCACTTCCGCACTGACGATCGGGCAGGAGATCGATGCCAAGGTGCTTGCGTTCGACCCCGAGGCACACAAGATCACCCTCTCCATCAAGGCGCTGCAGCCCCGTCCCTGGGACGAAGGAAGAGGCGGCCGCGACAGGGACCGTGACGAGGAAGGCGAGCGCCGTCCCCGCAACAGAGGCAAGAGCAACCGCCGCACGGCGAGCGACTATGCCGACGAGGCGGAGTACAGAGAGTGGAGCGAGGGCGGTTTCGGCGGCGCGTCCATTGCCGATCTGCTCGGAAACGACGACAACAAATAATCTGATTTGTGAAAAAACCCGCTTAAATGCGGGTTTTTTCGTTTATATATCTTTTGATAAACCGTGAAGGAGCGAACAGAACATGGAAAAACAGGGTAATATCCGCATTGCCAGCGAAAATATGATGCCCATCATCAAAAAGTGGCTGTATTCGGACAAGGATATCTTCGTGCGTGAGATCGTCGCAAACGCACAGGACGCGATCACCAAGCATAAAAAACTTGCCGATCTGGGGGAGACCGCCCCCGAAGAGCACTACCGCGTCACCGTCACGACGGATCCCAAGGCGGGTACGTTGACCGTGGAGGACAACGGCATCGGCATGACGGAAGAGGAAGTGGAAAAATATATCACGCAGATCGCCTTTTCGGGAGCTGCCGACTTTGTGGACAAGTATGAAAAGGCGGGCGGAGACGGCATCATCGGCCACTTCGGGCTGGGGTTTTATTCCGCCTATATGGTGTCGGACAACATTGAAATCTTTACGAAGTCCTACCGTGAGGACGCAGCGGGCGTGCATTGGGCGTCCGACGGCAATTCCACCTATACGATCGGGGACTGCGACAAGGAGACGCGCGGCACAAAGATCGTCATGCACATTGCCAAGGAGGAGAAGGAGTTCCTGAAGGCAGACAAGGTGCGCGAGCTGCTGCGCAAGTACTGCTCCTTCATGCCATATGAAATCTATCTCAACCCGACAGGAAAGGACGACAAACCCGTCAACACCACCCGTCCGCTCTATCTCAAGCAGCCCAAGGAGTGTACGGAGGAGGAGTATAAGACGTTCTACCGCGAGACCTTCTCCGACTTCAACGAACCGCTCTTCTGGATCCATCTGAACATGGAGTATCCCTTCCGGCTGAAGGGCATTCTCTACTTCCCCAAGGTCAGAAAGCAGGTGGAGCTGGAGCGCGGCAAGGTCAAGCTGTACTGCAATCAGGTGTACATTGCCGACAATATCAAGGAGGTCATCCCCGAATTTCTCATGCTGCTGAACGGGGTCATTGACTGTCCCGATATTCCGCTCAACGTGTCGCGTTCCTTCCTGCAGAACGATAAGCAGGTACAAAAAATCGCAAAGCACATCACCAAGAAGGTCGCGGACAAGCTGCTCGAGCTGTACAAAAACAATAGGGAACGCTATGAGACCTGCTGGCCCGACCTTGCCACCTTCGTCAAATTCGGCTGTCTGAAGGACGAGGATTTCTACAAGAAGGTGGAGGGCATCATCATCTACAAGGACCTTGCGGGGCAGTACCGTCCCGTCAGCTCCTTCTACGGGGAGGAAGTCAGCGAAGAGGACGCCAAGAACGGGAAGGAGCCGCAGGCGGTGTACTACGTCTCCGACGAAAACAAGCAGGCGCAGTACATTCAGATGTTCCGCGATGCGGGACTGGACGCCATCTACTGCGATACCTATATCGACCCGCACTTTCTGAGCTATCTCGAGTATAAAAACCCGACGCGCGTGCGCTTTCTGCGCATCGACGCGGACGTTGCGGGTGCCCTCAAGGAGGAGAGCGAGGAGGATGCCGATCTGAAGGGCATCTTTGAAAAGGCGCTCGAGGGCAAGCATGTGAGCGTCAAGACGGAAAAGCTCAAGGATGCGAACGTCCCCGCGATCGTGAACGTCTCCGAATTTGCGCGCAGGTTGAGCGAGATGCACTCGTTCTACGGCATGGGGGAATCGCCCGCCGACGTGACGCTCGTCGTGAACACGTCCAACGGGGCGGTCGCGGCGCTCAAGGAGGCGCCCGAAGAGGACCGCACGCGCGGCGCCATGCAGGTTTACTACCTGGCGCTCATGAACTACCGGCCGCTCAAACCGGAAGAACTTTCCGAATTTGTGGCGACCAACACGTTGCTCCTCGAGAGCTACTTAAAAAAATAATCAAAAAATAACCAAATTTTTCAAAATTGGGTCTTGACAATCACCGCGCATGAGAGTATAATGGGTCTTGGCGTGGATAAGCATGACTCGTGACGCATCGGTGCGTACGTTTACACTGCGCGCCGACAGGAGGTAACTATATGAACGGAACTGTAAAATGGTTCAACGACGGAAAGGGATACGGCTTTATTGCCAACGATGAGGGCGGTGACGATGTGTTTGTGCATTTCTCCGCCATTCAGACGGAGGGATTCCGCACGTTGAAGGAAGGGCAGAAGGTCACGTTTGAGACCGAACCCGACCCCAAGGACAGCGGCAAGCTGCGTGCAGTCAACGTCGTACCCGTTTCTTAAGAAACTCGAACAACAAAAAAACACGTCCGCACTGGACGTGCTTTTTTTATGGAAATGAAAACCTTGCGCTGCCATGCGCAGCGGCGCACGAAATCGTCCCCCGAAACGGCGATTTCTTGGTTCAAGCGCATGCAGAATGTCTGCATGGATGATCGGCAAGACATGTTCGTTCGCCGCCTGAAAAAGCGGCGATCGCCTGTTGTCAGGCCTCCGCGCTCTGCGGCGCGTCGCTTTCCTCTAAAAAGCGGCGGTACGCCGCAAGAATGATCTCCTGCAGCATCTCCCGCGTTTCGGAATTGAGCGGATGCGCAACGTCCTTGTACTTCCCGTCCGCCGTCTTGCGGCTGGGCATGGCGATCGCATACCCGTCGTCCCGCTCGAAAATTTTGATGTCGTGCACCACAAAACAGTCGTCAATGGTCACGGACACCACGGCCTTGAGCTTGCCCGCAAGGTTGCGGACTTCCCGAACACGTACATCATTGATCTTCATATGAATTTCCCCCTGTAGGAGTTCCCCCCTTACATTCACTATATTAACACGGATTTGCTCACTTTGCAAGGGGTTTTTCCAAAATTTATCAATTTTTTTTGTATAAAGGGGGAATATCGCACCTTTTGTTCTCGTTCCGGCATACGATGCGGTATGTCTTTCTTTTCCGAAACGTGCGGCGGGGGCGTCTATTTTGTGGGGATCGGCGGCGTCAGCATGAGCGCGCTCGCCTGTCTGCTCGCCGACCGAGGGGTCGCGGTGCGCGGCTGCGATGCAAGGGAGAGCGCCTTCGTGCACAGGCTGCGCGAACGGGGGATTCCCGTCACGGTCGGTGCAATGGACGAGGTCAGCGAACGGACCGTCGTTTATACGGAGGCGGTCGACGTGCATTCCGCCCTGCTCGAGCGGGCGCGCGGCGACGGGAAAACGGTGCTCACGCGGGCGCAGCTGCTCGGGCGCATTGCGCAGGAGTATCCGCACGTCCTCTCGGTGGCGGGCTGCCACGGAAAGACCTCGGCGACCTCCATGCTCGCCCATGTCTTTTTCCATGCGGGGTGCGCCGCCACCTGCCACATCGGCGGAGAGGACCTCGACTTCGGAAATTACCGCACGACGGGCAGGGAATATTTTCTGACGGAGGCATGCGAATTCCGCCGCAGCTTTCTCTCCCTGCACAGCGAGGTCGCCGTCGTGCTCAACACCGACCTCGACCACACCGACTGCTACAGGAGCGCACAGGAACTCATCGAGGCATACAGGCAATTTGCGGCGAGTGCAAAGTCTGCCGTCGTCAATGCGGACGACGAGCACGCCGTCCGCATTCCGCACGCCCTCTCCTTCGGGCTGTATGCGGGCGACATCCGCGCCACTCGCCTCCAGTCGGACGGGGAGCGCTATGCCTTTACGCTCACCGAAAAGAGCATCCCCGTCGCGCGCATCCGGCTCGGGGTATTGGGGCGGGTGCAGGTGCTCAACGCCCTTGCCGCCTATTCCGCCGCCCGCCTTGCGGGGCTTTCCCCGCGCGAGATCGCGCAGGGGCTGGAGGGCTTTCACGGTGTACGCCGCCGCTTTGAGCGCGCGGGAACGTTGGGCGGCATTCCCGTCATAAGCGATTACGCCCATCATCCCGCCGAGATCGCCGCCGCGCTCTCCACGGCGGAGGGGCTTTGCCGCGGCACGGTGCGCGTCGTATTTCAGCCGCACACCTATACGCGCACGCGCGACTTCATGGCGGACTTTGTCCGCGTGCTCAAGCGTGCGGAAAATCCCATCATCTACCGCACCTATGCCGCGCGCGAGCGTTTCTTCTTCGAGGGGAGCGCTCCCGCGCTCGTCAGCCGCATTCCCGAGGCGCAGTACGTGCAGACGCCGCCCGATCTCAGGCGGCGTCTCATGCAGGAGGTAAGCAGCGATGACCTCATTCTCGTGCTCGGCGCGGGGGATATCGACGATATCGTGCGCGGTCTGCTCGACTGATCACAGTTCGACGGGCTTTCCCTTGCGCTCACAGGCGTATACATAGTCCGCGAACTGCCTTGCGCGGCGGGGGGAACGTCCGCCCCGCAGCAGCGCCCACTGCTCGGCAAGTGCGTCCAGCTCTTGCGCGGGCGTGTGAATGCCGAGGTCGGCGGCGAGCGCATGCACGATGCCGAGGTAGGCGCGTTTATCCGTCGAGGCAAACAGGACGGTGATGCCGAAGCGGTCGGAAAGAGACAGGAGTTCCTCCTCGCTGTCGCCCGCATGCACGCTGTTCCTGCGCGTTTCAAAGCTCTCGTCCACGATGTGGCGGCGGTTGCTCGTGGCAACGATCATTACATTGCCCGCGTGGCCCTCCATGCTGCCCTGCAGGGCGGCCTTGAGCGTGGAGACGCGGTCGTCGTCCTCGCGCAGGGAGAAATCGTCGATGAACACGACGAACTTCATGGGTTCGGGCGCGAGCGCGGCGCGCAGTTCGGGAAGGGAGAGGATATTTTCCTTTTCGATCTCCACGAGGCGCAGTTTTTGCGCGGCAAACAGGTTGACCATCGCATGGACGGTGGAGGACTTTCCCGTGCCCCTGTCGCCGTAGAGCAGCATATCCGAATAGGGCAGGCCGCGCACAAAATTTTCAAAGTTGTCGCGCACCGCCGCCTTTTCCGCCTCGTAGCCCTTGAGGTCGGCAAGCGTCACGCGGGAGGGGGTGAGGATGGGGCGGAACGCGCCCTGCGTATAGCGGAACGCCGTATGGGACAGCCAGATGCCGCAGCCGTTCGCGGCGTAATACTTTTCCAGCCGTGCGACGCTCTCCCCGTTCCAGCCGCGCAGCAATTCGGGCGTCTCTCCCGCGCGGTAGCCGTCGCCGTCCGCAAGGTTGGCGGCGATCGTGTTTAGATCGGCAAGAAAGGCGGCGCGGACAAGTCCGGAGGGCGCCTCACCCCTTGCGCAGGCGCGCGAAAAGGCGTTTTCGTCGGCAAGGACGGCGTCGGCAACGTAGCGCGCAAACCGTTCTTCCGCCCCGCGCGCATAGCACAGGCGCAGGAAAGCCGTTTGATCGGCGCCCGCGCGCATGTCGGCAAACGCCGCGATGAGCGGGTCGGAGAGGATGCCCGCAAGGACGGTCAGGGAATGCAAATCGTTCATGGTTTGCTCCGTGGGATTTTTGAAGATTATAGCATATATGCAGGAAAAATGCAACAATCGGAGAAATTGAAAACTGCAATCGGGGATTTTGCATAAAAATGACCGCCGATTGCTTGACGCAAGCGCGGGCTGAGGGGTATAATAATGTCAAAGAGAGAACACGGAGGACTATCATGGCACATAAGATCTACGATCCCGAAACCCAGCAGGCACGCATTTTTCACGAGGCGGACTGCGATCTGAAGCGTCTCAAGGGCAAGACGGTCGCCGTCATCGGATTCGGCAGCCAGGGACATGCCCATGCGCTCAACCTCAAGGACAGCGGCGTGCGCGTCATCATCGGCCTCAACGAGGGCGGAAGGACGTGGCCCATTGCCAAGGAGGCGGGCTTTGAAGTGTATCCCGTCCGCGAGGCGGCGCAAAAGGCGGACATCATCATGATGCTCACGCCCGACGAGAAGATGGCGGACATCTACAAGGAGAGCGTCGCGCCCGTCCTGACCGAGGGAAAATATCTTGCGTTCGCGCACGGGTTCAACATCCACTTCAAGCAGATCGTGCCGCCCGCAGACGTCAACGTGTTCATGATCGCGCCCAAAGGTCCCGGCCACACGGTGCGCAGCGAGTATGTGGAAGGGCACGGCGTTCCCGACCTCGTCGCCGTCTATCAGGATCCCTCGGGGGACACGATGGACATCGCGCTTGCCTATGCCCTCGGCATCGGCGGGGCGCGCGCGGGCGTGCTGGAGACCACCTTCAAGTGCGAGACGGAGACCGACCTCTTCGGTGAGCAGGCAGTGCTGTGCGGCGGCGTGACGGCGCTCATGAAGGCGGGCTTCGAGGTGCTTGTGGAGGCGGGCTATGATCCCCGCAACGCCTATTTCGAGTGCATCCATGAGATGAAACTCATCGTCGATCTCATCTACAACGGCGGATTCAAAAAGATGCGCTATTCCATTTCCGATACGGCGGAATTCGGAGACTATGAGACGGGCAAGCGCCTCATCACCGACGAGACCAAGCAGGAGATGCGCCGCGTGCTCGCCGAGATCCAGGACGGCACGTTTGCCTCCAAATGGATCTCCGAGAACAGGAGCGGCGGACGGGCGCACTTCAACGCCTGCCGCGAACGGGAGGCTGCGCATATGCTCGAGAAGGTGGGCGAGGAGCTGCGCGAACTGTATTCGTGGAACAAAGAGGACAAATACAGCGAAACAAAATAACCAGATTTCCCTTCGGGCCGCCCGAAGGGATTTTTTTGGGAGCAAGCGGGGGTTCTGCCACAAATTTTTTGCAAAAAAACGCTAAAAAATGCATTTTGGGTATTGAAACCGAGCGCAAAATATAGTATAATAGGAGCGATACAGGGCGGTCCTTCCGTCCGCACAAAAAGCAGGGGGAGCGATACATTTTGGAAGAGAACAAGATGCTCAGTCAGGAACAGCGTACACAGGAGAGGGAGGGCAGCATGAACGATTTCCCGCTCTATCTCTACCACCACGGCAAGAACGACCGTATCTATGAGCTGTTCGGCGCGCACAAAGAGGTGCGCGACGGGCAGGAGGGCTACGTATTCCGCGTCTGGGCGCCGCACGCGCGCAGCGTCAGCGTCGTGGGCGACTTCAACAATTGGAATGCGGACAGCCACGTGATGGAGCGCATGGTAGACGGAGAGAGCTTTGAACGCTTTATCCCCGGGCTGAAAGAGTACGACACCTATAAGTACTGCATCACGGCCGCCGACGGCAGGCAGCTGATGAAGGCGGACCCCGTGGGATTCCACACCGAGACGCCGCCCGCGACCGCCTCCAAGCTCTACGACCTCGAGGGCTACGAGTGGAAGGACAAGTCATATTTTGAAGAGACCGGCAAACGGAATATTTTTGCCTCTCCCATGAATATCTATGAAGTCAACCTGCTCTCATGGAAACGGCATGCGGACGGGAACTTCTATTCCTATCTCGACCTTGCGCGCGAGCTTGTGCCTTACGTCAAGGAGATGGGTTATACGCACGTGGAATTCATGCCCGTGACCGAATTCCCCTTTGAGGGTTCGTGGGGCTACCAGGTGACGGGCTACTTTGCCGTCACCTCCCGCATGGGCACGCCCAAGGACTTTATGTACCTTGTCGATGAATTCCATAGGGCGGGCATCGGCGTCATCCTCGACTGGGTGCCCGCGCACTTCCCCAAGGATGCGCACGGCCTGTACGAATTTGACGGGCAGCCGCTGTATGAGAGCAGCCAGTGGGACAGGATGGAGCACAAGAGCTGGGGCACCCGCCGCTTTGATTACGGCCGCAACGAGGTGCTCTCCTTCCTCATTTCGGACGCCTGTTTCTTCTTCGATAAATTCCATGTGGACGGACTGCGCGTGGATGCCGTCGCCTCCATGCTCTATCTCGATTACGACAAGCGCCCCGGGGAGTGGGTGCCCAATATCTACGGCGAAAACAAGAACCTGGAGGCCATCGCCTTCCTCAGAAGGCTCAATGAGGCGGTGTTCCTGCGCTATCCGTATGCGCTCATGATCGCGGAGGAATCGACGGCGTGGGGGCTTGTCACCAAGCCCGGTTCCGTCGGCGGGCTGGGGTTCAATTTCAAGTGGAATATGGGCTGGATGAACGATATGCTCTCGTATATCTGCCTCAATCCCTATTTCAGGAGCTATAACCACAGCAAGCTGACCTTCTCCATGATGTATGCCTTTTCAGAGAACTATGTCCTTCCCATTTCGCATGACGAGGTGGTGCACGGGAAGTGTTCGCTCATCAACAAGATGCCGGGAACGTATGAGGAAAAGTTTGCGGGCGTGCGCTCCTTCCTTGGCTACATGATGGCGCACCCGGGGAAAAAGCTCAACTTCATGGGCTATGAGTTCGGACAGTTCAAGGAATGGGACTACCACGAGGGGCTGGAATTCTTCCTGCGCGACAGCTACGAGCTGCACGGAAAGCTCTCGCTGATGGTCAGGGAGCTCAACGATCTCTACCGCACGACGCCCGCGTTCTACGAGGTTGAGGATTCCTGGGACGGCTTTGAATGGCTCGCGCCCGACGATGCTGACAAGAATATCGTGGCATTCGCCCGCAGGGACAGGACGGGGAACGAAGTCATCGCCGTCGTGTGTTTCTCGGGTGTGGATATGCCGGGCTACCGCCTCGGCGTGCCGCAGCGTGCGAAATACAGGTTGCTGTTCAACACGGACGACAAGAGATACGGCGGGGAGGGAAAGCTCGGAAAGCGGGTGCTCTCCTCCGTCAAAAAGCCCAGCCATGGCAAACAGTTCTCCATCGGCATCGATATGCCCAAGCTGACCTGTCTGTACCTGGTGCGCGAGGCGGAAGAAGAAAGAGCAGCGCGGCCCGCGGCAAAGCGGACGGGCGCGGCGGCAAAGGGTTCTGCGGCAAAAACGCCGATGAAATAGACAAAACGAAATGATATCAGGGGGTTCTTTATGCAAAGAAAGAAAGAATGTGTCGCAATGCTGCTCGCGGGCGGACAAGGCAGCCGCCTCTACGCGCTCACGAACAACATTGCAAAGCCGGCGGTTGCGTTCGGAGGGAAGTACCGCATCATCGATTTCCCGCTCTCGAACTGCATCAATTCGGGCATCGATACGGTGGGCGTGCTCACGCAGTACGAGCCGCTCGAACTGAATGAATATATCGGAAACGGACAGCCGTGGGACCTTGACCGCTCCTTCGGCGGCGTCCATATTCTCTCGCCTTATCAGGCGAAGAAGAAATCGTCCTGGTTCGAGGGCACGGCAAACGCCATCTATCAGAATATGGCGTTCATGCAGAAGTACAATCCCGACTACGTCCTCATTCTTTCGGGCGACCATATCTACAAGATGGACTATGCTGCCATGCTCAAGGCGCACAAGGCGACGGGGGCGGACTGCACCATCGCCGCCATCGAGGTCCCTATGAAGGAAGCGTCCCGTTTCGGCATCCTCAACACCAACGAGGACGGCTCGATCTATCAGTTCGAGGAAAAGCCCAAACAGCCCAAGAGCAACCTCGCCTCGATGGGCATCTACATCTTTACGGCAAGCAAGCTCTTCAAGTACCTGACCGAGGACGACGAAAATCCCAGCTCAAGCAAGGACTTCGGCAAGGACGTGCTCCCCGCCATGCTGAATGCGGGAGAAAAGATGTTCTCCTACCGGTTCAGCGGTTACTGGAAGGACGTCGGCACCATCTCCTCGCTTTGGGAGGCGAACATGGACCTTCTGGGCGAAGAGCCTGCCTTCGATGTGAACGATCCCGACTGGAAGATCCATTCGCGCAATCCGCTTGCGCCGCCCGAATATATCGGGGAAAAGGCGGTCATCGGAAACTCGCTCATCTCTCTGGGCTGTGAGATCGGCGGAACGGTCATCAACTCCGTTCTCTCGAGCAACGTCGTGGTGGAAGAGGGGGCGGAAGTCGTAGACAGTATCCTCATGGCGGGGGCAGTCGTGCGCAGGGGCGCCAAAGTACTCTATTCCATCGTGGACGAGAACACCGTCATCGAGAGCGGCGCCGTTGTCGGCGAGGAGCGGGAAAAGAGCGCCGGCATCGCGGTGCTGGGCAGGAATATCACGATCGGCGCGGGCGCACAGGTCGCCGGCGGCCAGATCCTTGACAAGGACTATAAGGGGGAGTAAACAAATGGCGAATTCTGCAGTGGGAGTTATTTTTTCCAACGTACACGATGAAAACATCCCGGAGCTGTCCCGTCACAGGACAATGGCGTCCATTCCATTCGGCGGGCGGTACCGCCTCATCGATTTCACGCTCTCCAACATGGTGAACGCGGGGATCACGACGGTGGGGGTGGTCACCAAGTACAATTACCAGTCCCTGCTCGACCACCTCGGCAGCGGGAAGGACTGGGACCTCGCCCGCAAGGACGGCGGCATCATTCTGCTGCCTCCCTATTCGGACGAGACGGACGCGCCCTACACCAACCGCCTGGAGGCGCTGAAGGGCATCACGGGATTCCTCAACCACAGGAATGAGGACTATGTCGTCATTTCCGACTGCGACGGCATCGCGCGCATCGACTACGCCGCCATTCTCGCCTATCACGAGGAGAAGGGCGCAGACATCACGATGGTTTATCACGTCGAAGAAGGTCCCGTCGATTCGGGCTACTATATGACGCTGACGCCGGGCGAGGACGGCCGAATCACGGGCATGAAGATCAATCCCCGTCTCAAGGCAAAGTCCAAAAACAACGTCTACATCAATATCATGGTGCTCAATCGCGAGTTCCTCATCAATATCATTCAGGATGCGGTCACGCGCGGGCTGTCCAGTTTCGGCAAGGATATTCTCAGCAAAAACGTCGATACGCTCAAAATCTACGGCTATAACTTCGAGGGGTACTACGCGGGCGTCGATTCCCTGCAAAAGTACTATCAGCACAGCATGGAGCTGCTGCAAAAGGACGTGCGCGACGCCTTGTTCGGCGCGCGGGATATCTACACGAAGGTGCGCGACTCCGCGCCCAGCAAGTATGCGGACGGCGCGCAGGTGAAGAATTCGCTTATTTCGGACGGATGTGAGATCGAGGGAACGGTGGAGAACTGCATCCTCTTCCGCGGCGTCAAGATCGGAAAGGGGAGCGTCGTCAGAAATTCCATCATCATGCAGGACACCGTGATCGGCTCGGGCGTACAGCTTGACTGCGTCATTACGGACAAGAACGTCGTTGTCCGCGACAGGCGTCATCTTGCAGGGTGTGAAGAACTGCCTTACTTCATTGCAAAGGGCAGAATGCTGTAATTGCGCGGCAAGGCACTAAAATCTTGAAATAAGGGGAATGATAAGGAGGTTATCTATGGCAGCAACCAAGAGTACGGCAAGGAAAAACAGCACGGCGAAGAAGAAGGCACCCGCCCCCAATGCGGCAGAGGCGGCTGCTCTCGTCAACGTCCCGCCCGTAGAGGTGGTCGAGACACCCGAGACGGCGCCTGCGCCCGCGCCCGCACCCGAGGTGCATGTGGAACCGAAAAAGAAGATCATGTTCGTGGCATCGGAGGCGGCGCCCTTCATTGCGACGGGCGGCCTGGCGGAGGTCATCGGCTCGCTCTCCAAGGCGATTGCGGCGGACAGCAACTATGACGTGCGCGTCATTATTCCGCTCTATCAGGATATCCGCAAGGAATACAGGAAGGATTTCAAGTTCATCGGGAATATCTTCGTCCCGCTCTCCTGGCGCAACCAGTACTGCGGCATCTTTGAATACGAAAAGGACAACGTCAAGTTCTATTTCGTGGACAACGAATATTATTTCAAGCGCCCGGGCTGCTACGGCTATTACGACGACGGCGAACGGTTCGCTTTCTTCTGCCGCGGTGTCATGGAGATCTTGTCCTTCCTCAATTTTTATCCCGATATCCTGCACTGTCATGACTGGCAGGCGGCGCTGGCGGCGCTCTATCTCAAGACGATCTACTGTTTCCGCCCCGAATATCAGTTCATCCGTTCGGTGTTCACCATTCACAACATTGAATACCAGGGAAAGTATTCCCTCGATATTCTGGAGGATCTGTTCGGCATCTCCAACCGCTACCGCTATCTGGTCGAGTATGACCGCTGCATCAACCTCATGAAGGGGGCGATAGAATGCAGCGAACGGTTTTCCACCGTCAGCCCGACCTATGCGGGCGAGATCAAGGACCCTTACTACGCGCACGGGCTTGACCCCATCATCCGCAGGAACGAGTTCAAGCTCTGCGGCATCCTCAACGGCATCGATGTGGATTACTACAACCCCAAGACGGACAAAGCGCTGTTCGCGAACTACGATGCGCAGGATATCTCCAACAAGGCGGTGTGCAAGGAGGAGCTGCAGCGCATGCTCAATCTGCCCGTCAAGCCGGATACGCCCGTCATCGCGATGATCACCCGTCTTGTCGCGCATAAAGGTCTTGACCTCGTACGCGAAGTCATCGAACAGGTGCTGCGCCAGGATGTGCAGTTCGTGTTGCTCGGAACGGGCGATTCCACCTACGAAAACTATTTCAGTGACCTCGCGCGCAGGTATCAGGGGAAGGTCGTATCCATCATCTCCTTCAATTCCGACCTTTCGCGCAAGATCTATTCGGGCGCGGATATGTTCCTCATGCCCTCCAAGAGCGAGCCGTGCGGGCTTTCGCAGATGATCGCCTCCCGCTACGGCACGGTCGCCATCGTCCGCGAGACGGGGGGACTGCGCGACAGCATCCGTCCGTATGGCGCGGGCGGGAACGGCTTTACCTTCCACGACTACAACGCCTATGATATGCTTTACGTCATCAACGAGGCGCTGGGCGTCTACCGCGACAAGGAGGCATGGAAGGCCCTGCAGAAGAAGGCGATGGAGACGGATTTCTCCTGGGCGACTTCTGCAAAGTTTTACATGGGACTCTATCTCGGCATGCTCAAGTAAGCGGCCGGACTTTCAGAACGGGAAGAGAGGAGGGGCAGAGATTGCTTGGCTTCTTGCCCCTCTGTTTTTCTGTTCTTGCGCCTGCAGGGCGCACTCACATTGCGATACTTTTTTTCGGGAGAGATAATCCAAATGAACAAATTGACCGCACAGGAGGCACAGCGCCTCATCACGGGAAAGCTGTCGCGCTACTTCGGCGTCATTCCTCAGGAGGCGACGCGCGATCAGATCTACCGGGCAGTCGTCATGAGCGTCAGGGACATCATGGCGGAAAAGCACCAGAAATTCCATCTGCGCACCAAGAACGCGAAGGCAAAGCGCGTCTATTACCTTTGCATGGAATTTCTGATGGGGCGTTCGCTCAAGAACAGCGTCTACAACCTCGGCATTTACGATGCGCTTTCGGGCGCGCTCAAGGGGTTCAATGTCTCGTTGGAAGAGCTGTATGAAGAGGAGCCGGACGCAGGCCTCGGGAACGGCGGCCTCGGCCGCCTTGCGGCATGTTTTCTGGATGGTCTCGCCACGCAGAACTATCCTGCAATGGGGTTTTCCATCTGCTATCAGTACGGCCTTTTCAAGCAGAAGATCGTGGACGGCTGGCAGATCGAGCTGCCAGACGTCTGGCTGCCGGGAGGGGAGTCCTGGCTCATCCAGCGCGCCGACAAGCGCTTTATCGTGCGCTTTGACGGCACGTTTGAGGAGAAGTGGACGGATCACGGCATGGAGACCATCTACCGCAATGCGCGGGAAGTGGAGGCAGTCGCATATGATATGATGGTGTCGGGCAAGGACTCCGACTCCGTCAGCACACTGCGCCTGTGGCGGGCGCGCGCCGTGCAGAAATTCGATATGCAGCTCTTTTCACAGGGCAACTATGCGGAGGTCATGCGCGAGGATACCGAGGCGCAGCTCATTTCCAAGGTGCTCTATCCCTCGGACAATCACTACGAGGGCAAATCCCTGCGCCTGCAGCAGCAGTACTTTCTCGTGTCCGCCTCGCTGCAGTGCATCGTCTCCGACCACAAGCGCCGCTACGGCTCGCTGTCGTTGTTGCCGCAGATGGCTGCGATCCATATCAACGATACCCATCCCGCGCTCGCCATCCCCGAGCTGATGCGCATCCTCGTGGACGAAAACTACTTCAGCTGGGAGGTTGCCTGGAACATTACGACTTCCACCTGCGCCTACACCAATCACACCGTGCTCGCCGAGGCGCTGGAAACGTGGTCGGAGGACCTGATCGCAAGAAGGGTTCCGCGCATCTATGCGATCCTCAAGGAGATCAACCGACGGTTCTGCGAGGACCTCTGGGCGCGCTATCCCGGGGACTGGAACAAGATTTCCCGTATGGCGATCCTCGCGAACAACGCCGTGCGCATGGCGAATCTGTGCGTCATGGGCTCGCACAGCGTCAACGGCGTCTCCGAACTGCACAGCAATATCATCAAAGAGAGCATTTTCCGCGACTTTTACGACTATACGCCCGAGAAGTTCTGTAACGTCACGAACGGGATCGCGCACAGGCGCTGGCTCAACCAGTCCAACCCCGAATTGTGCGAGCTCATCACCGACTGCATCGGCGACGGGTACGACAAGGACGCCGCGCGGCTGGAAGGGCTGCGCAGCTTTGCCGATGACGAGAGCGTCCTGAAGCGCCTCGGCGAGATCAAGGCGATCAAAAAGCGCCAGTTTGCGGAACTTGCCAAAAAACATCAGGGTGTGGATATCGATCCCGATACGCTCTTCGACGTGCAGGTCAAGCGCATGCATGAGTACAAGCGCCAATTGCTCAACGCCCTGCATATCATTGCGGAGTACAACGCCCTCAAGGAAAATCCCGACCTCGACGTTCAGCCTAAGACATATATCTTCGGCGCAAAGGCTGCCGCCGGCTACGAGATGGCAAAGATGATCATCAAGCTCATCTGTTTTCTCTCCGAGGACATCAAAAAACACCCCAGGATCAACGAAAAGCTCAACGTTGTATACATGGAAAATTACAACGTCACCATGTCCGAATCGCTCATGCCTGCGAGCGAGATCTCCGAGCAGATATCCCTTGCCGGAAAGGAGGCGTCGGGCACGGGGAACATGAAGTTCATGATCAACGGTGCGCTCACGATCGGCACGCTGGACGGCGCGAACGTGGAGATGGCGCAGCGGGTCGGCGAGGACAATATCTTTATTTTCGGGCTGAAGGCGGACGAAGTGGATGAGATTTGGGCATCCGGCTACAATTCGAGCGCTTATTACAACCATGACCCCGAAATGCGCAAGATCATCGAATCGCTCATCGTCGGGTTCAACGGGACTTCCTTTGCGGAAATCGCCAACTATCTGCTGCGCAATGCACCCGTCGCCGATCCCTACATGTGCCTGGCGGACTATGAATCCTACCGTAAGACGCAAAGCAAGGTCAATGCGCTCTACCGCAGCGATAAGCTGTCGTGGAACAGAAAATCCCTCATGAACATCGCGGCGTCCGGGTATTTCTCCGCGGACAGGAGCATCCGTGACTACGCCAAGAACATCTGGAATCTGAAGCAACTCAATAAATAAGCGCTATGCATTTCTATTTCAACCCCTTGGACAAAGCCTGCAAGAGCTGCACGGGTGCATTCCCGCGCGGCGCTTTGGCGACCTTTCGCCTGTTTTGGGATGAGGCGGGCGAAATGCCGCATCACCTCGACGCGCGCTTTGTCTTCTGGCAGGACGGGAAAGAGCGCACGCCTCTGTCGATGAATCGTACCGATCGCGGCTTTTCCGTCACACTGAAGTTTCATCAGGTCGGACTGTATTTCTACTATTTCCGCATCGGAGACGAATATTTCGGGTGCGGCAGCCTGCGAAACGGCACGTTCATGACGCAGGCAAACCTGGTAAGCTGGCAGATCACCGTCTTTGATGAGCACTACCATACGCCCGATTGGATGAAGGGCGGCGTCATGTATCAGATTTTTCCCGACCGGTTCAACCGTGCTGGCGAATGTCCTGCACCGGCAGGCAAGGCCCTGCGCGGGGACTGGGGCGGGCTGCCGTCCTACCGTCCGAATGAATACGGCAGGGTGCTGAACAACGATTTCTTCGGCGGAAACCTGAACGGCATCACGGAAAAACTCGATTATCTGCAATCGCTCGGCGTAACCGTCCTGTACCTCAATCCCATCTTCGAGGCGTATTCCAACCACCGTTACGATACGGGCGACTATCTCAAGGTCGATCCGCTGCTCGGAACGCAGGACGACCTCGACCGCCTTGTGCGGGAGGCGAAAAAGAGGGGGATGCGGATCGTTCTGGACGCCGTGCTCAATCACACGGGATCGGACAGCCGTTATTTCAACAAATACGGGCACTACGACAGCATCGGCGCCTATCAGTCACCCGACTCCCCGTATGCCGATTGGTACCATTTCAGCGAATTTCCCGATTCGTATGACTGTTGGTGGGGGATCGATACCCTGCCCGCCGTCAATGAGACGAGCGCGTCCTATCAGGAATTTATCTTCGGGGAAAACGGCGTGCTCCGCCACTGGCTGCAGCACGGCATCGGCGGCTATCGGCTGGACGTTGCCGACGAACTGCCCGACTTCTTCCTGGAAAAGCTGCGCCGGACGGTCAAAGACAGCGCACAGGACGCCGTCATCATCGGCGAAGTCTGGGAGGATGCCTCCAACAAGATCGCCTACAGCGTGCGCAGAAAATATCTGCAGGGCGGCGAGCTGGACAGCGTCATGAACTATCCGCTCAAGGACGCCATCATCAGCTATGTTCAGTCCGGCAAGACGTCACAGCTGCGGGAAACGCTGTTCATGCTCATGGACAATTACCCGAAAGAGACGCTCGACTGCCTCATGAATATTCTCGGCACGCACGATACGCCGCGCATCCTTACGGTGTTCGGCGGAAAAAATTGTTCCAATAAGGATGAAATGGCGGTCACGTTCCTTTCCGAGCGCGAAAAGGCCGCGGCAAAGCAGCGCGTCATGATGGCGGCCGTCCTGCAGTTCACGCTCCCGGGCATTCCCTGCATCTATTATGGCGACGAAAACGCCATGGAGGGCTATCAGGACCCGTTCTGCCGCCGCTGTTTCGATTGGCTGCATACGGACGAAGAACTGCTTGCGTTCTATCAGAAACTGGGCGCGCTGCGCAGACAATTTCCCGTATTCCGCGACGGCGAATATGACGAGGTCTATGCCGATGCAGGCTGCCTCGTGTATGCTCGCAAGGGCGCAGCCCAGACGGTATACGTATGGGTAAACAATTCCCACAGCGAATATTCCATCCGCGTTGACGGAACGTTTGAAGAGTATCTCACACAGACCATCTTTCACGACCGCATCGAATGCGGCCCGAAATCCTACGGTATTTTCACAAAAGTACAATAGTATGTCTGACATAGTACTTGTGTGATGCGTTCTTACGTTAGTAACAACCTTGCCGCACATGCATTTGTAAAAAAGCGCTGAAAAAATGCATGTGCAATAAAAAAAGCGGTTGCGGCTGTCGTTTTCGAGCAGTTTTATAAAATCAGGGCTGAAAATGTTTCCGAGCGTTATACAAAAAATACATTTGCGGAACATATTCTGAAAAAAAGTTTTTTTCAGTAAAAATTTCCATAACTATTCGTAAAAGCTGCATTTTGCGAATAGTTATGTTCTTTCCCCTGTGCGAATTTTTACGGCTGGCCTGCGCCTGTATCCGATCATTTCCCGCCCTTTTCGGCGGGTTTTTTTAAAAAATTTTGGCTCAACTCTTCGTAAAATTGACGGATTTCCCTTTTTATGGTATAATGATGGCATGGCGAAGAATCAACACGGCGATTATTATCAGGAACGCAATCTGAAGAATCTTGACAGGATCAATGAGCTGCTAGAAACGCTGCCCCCCTTCTGTGAGGACTTTCTGCGCGGCATTGAGACGCGAACGAGCGTTCTCACGCGGCTGAATTATGTCTACGATCTGCGCATCTTCTTTGATTTTCTCGTGCAGAAAAAATTCCGCGGGAAAGAAGTGACGGCGCTGACGCTGGATGACATGGAGCAAATCACCGATACCGACGTCGAGATATTTCTGAGCTATCTCTCTAACTATCGGTACGGCGGAAAGCGCCTCTCCTGCGACGAGCGCGCCAAGGCGCGCAAGCTTTCGACCGTGCGCTCCATGTTCAAATACTTCTTCAACAAGGGCCTTATCGAGTCCAATCAGACGACCAAAGTTCCGACGCCCAAGCTGCACGAAAAGGAGATCATCCGTCTGGAGAGCGACGAGGTCTCTTCCCTGCTCGATACCGCCGAGTACGGCGACGGGCTGTCTCCCCATGCCAGCGGCTATCACGACCGGACGAAGGTGCGCGACAGCGCAATCCTCACGCTTTTTTTGGGTACGGGCATCCGTATTTCCGAACTGGTCGGCCTGAACAATGAGAGCATCGACTTCTCCAACAATTCCTTTGTCGTGACGCGCAAGGGCGGGAACAAGGCCATTTTGTACTTTTCGGAGGAAGTCGGCGATGCGCTCGGCGCCTATCTCGCGCAGAAGGAGAACGATCCGCGCGTCCCGCCCGAGGAACATGCCCTCTTTCTCTCGTTGCAATACCGCCGCATCTCCGTGCGCGCCGTGGAAAATCTCGTCAAGAAATATGCGAAAATCGTCTCCCCTCTCAAAAAAATCACGCCGCACAAGCTGCGTTCCACCTATGGCACGGCGCTCTACCGCGAGACGGGCGACATCTATATCGTGGCGGACGTACTCGGACACCGCGACGTGAACACGACGCGCAAGCACTATGCCGCCATCACGGAGGATCATCGCCGCTCGGTGGCGGAGGCGGTCAGGCTGCACCGCCCTCCGGAGGACCCTTCATGATCGAGGAGAACGTCTTTCTCGTGCAGCCCGTGCACGATCGCTCTGCCGACGAACTGCATGCGGAGGCCGTCGCGCTCATCGAGAGTGCGGGCGCCCTCTGTACGGGCACCATGTATGTCAGAATCCGCACGGTCGACCCCGCGACGTACTTGGGCGAAGGCAAGGTCGCCGAGCTGCGGGAATTGCTTCGGGACGCCGATCAGACCGTTCTGTTCAACGGAGAACTGTCCCCCGCGCAGACGGCAAACCTTTCGGAGGCGCTCGGTACAAAGGTCATCGACCGCACGACGCTCATCCTCGACATCTTTGCGCTGCGCGCCGAGAGCAGCGAGGGCAAATTGCAGGTGGAACTTGCGCAGCTGCGCTATCTCTATCCGCGGCTGAAGGGCAAGGGCGGGGCGCTCTCCCGTCTCGGGGGCGGCATCGGAACGCGCGGGCCGGGCGAAACCCAGTTGGAGACGGACAGGCGGCACATCCGCGCCCGCATCCGCACGCTCGAGGAAAAACTGCGCGCGACCGAGCGGCGGCGCGGCATGCTGACCGAGCGCAGAAAAAAGGACGGCGCGCGCACGATCGCGCTCGTCGGCTATACGAACACGGGAAAATCCACCCTTTTGAATGCGCTCACGGGCGCAGACGTGCTCGTCCGCGATGCCCTGTTTGCCACACTCGACCCCACCTCCCGCAAAGTAGAGATCGAGGGCATGGATTTTTTGCTGACAGACACCGTCGGATTTCTGCGCGATCTACCCCACCATCTCATCGATGCATTCAAATCGACGCTGGAGAGCGCGCTGCACTGCGACCTGGCGCTCATCGTATGCGATGCGGGCGGCGACTACGCCATGCAGCTCGAAACGACGCTGCAGACGCTGCGCGGGCTGGGCTTTTCCTCCCCCTATCTGATCGTCATGAACAAGTGCGACCGCATGCCGCAGGAGGCGCATGAGCCGAAGGATGCTATTTGCATCAGCGCGAAATACGGCACGGGACTGCCCTTGCTCAGGAAGAAGATTTACGAGGCGATGGCGGACAAATTTGTAACGGGCGAACTGTTCGTTCCGTATGCACAGGCGGCGCAGTACGCCGCGCTGCGCCCGCTCATCACCGAACGCAGTGTACGCTATACCGACGACGGCACGCTGGTCGAGGCGGTCATTCCCATCGAGCACGCCGCCAAATTCCGTGGTTTTCTGAAACAGGAATAGCAAACGCTCAGAAAAATTCCGATTCTGTTTTGCTATGATTAAGAAAAATATGGGCGCGGGAACAAATGAAATATTATCTCTTTCAAAAGGGGCTGAAACTTTCAAAGCTCGGCATGGGCGCAATGCGCCTGCCGCAGACGGAGCCGGGATTCGGCAAGCCCGTGGATATTGCAAAAGCGCAGGAGATGATCGATTTCTGCATGGAAAACGGCGTGAACTACTACGACACCGCCTATATCTATCACGGCGGGATGTCGGAGACCATCCTCGGACAGGCACTGAAGAAATACCCGCGCGAAAGTTTTCGACTTCTCTTTCCACGGCACGCCCGACTGCCTGCGCGAACTGCTCAAAAAGAATGATTGGGACTTCGTGCAGATCCAGCGCGACTTGCGCGACTGAAAGTTCTGCCCGCAGAAAAACTGCCTTCCGTCTGCGTCGGCTGCGGAAGGAGGTTTCCTTCATTCAAGTGGAGCAAAAAGAAAAGCTATTATCTCTGCGTCAATACATCCGGATGCGAGAAAAAACAGCTCGCCCCCATTGTTGCCGCTTACGCAAAAACCGGCTCAGAAATTCATATGCACCGCAAAAAAGGGAACGCTCAGCGCGTCCCCTTTTTTTGTTCCTCCCGTTCGTACTCTGCCGGATCGGTATACAATTTATCAATGCGGATTGCGGCGTATTCCCTGATCTCCAGGCACTTTCCGCAGTTGTCACAGATTTTATTCGGGTCCAGGTCGCATACTTCGCACTCCAGGCAGCCGTCGCACTCCTTTTCTTCGTCCAGAATACACATCTTTCTTTCCATGCCGTAAAGTATAGCCCTTCTGCCGCAAAAAAGCAAGCGTTTGCGGAAAAATTTTGCAAATTATTTAGAACAAATGTTTGCAATCTGGCGGAAAGTATGCTATAATGTCCGTATAAGGAGAGATGAGACATGTTGGACAAACGCAAACTGGACGTCGTGCTTGCCTTTATTGACCGATATACCGACGAAAACGGCTTTCCGCCCACCGTGCGCGATATCTGCGCCGAACTGCATATCAAATCGACCGCAACGGCGTATGATTATGTCAACCGCCTCAAAGAGATGGGTCTGTTGCAGAAGACGGCGGGGAAAAAGCGTGCCGTTGCGCTTGCCAATACGGGCACAGTGCGCGTGCCCCTCGTGGGTACCGTCACGGCAGGTACCCCCATCCTTGCCACGGAAAATTATGAGGGCTACTACACCCTCCCCACGGCGGAATTTTCGGGCGATGATCTCTTTCTGCTCACCGTCAAGGGTGACAGCATGATCGAGGCGGGCATCTTTGACGGCGACAAGATCGTCGTCAGAAAGCAGGAGACCGCCGACAATGACGATATCGTCGTGGCGATGTTCGATGACGGCATCGAGGAGGGCGCCACCGTCAAGCGATTTTACCGCAGGAACGGGAAGATCGTTCTGCACCCAGAAAACAGCGCGCTCTCCGATTATGTGCTCGACGATGTGCGCATCCTCGGCAAGGTCATAGGACTTTTGCGCTCCTTCCGTTGAATGAAGTTCCCCGCAGAACCGCAGTTCCGGCGGGGACTTTTGTTCCGATGTTGCGGGCCGATCATTTCGCGGAGGGCTCATGAAAAAAGTCAGGATCACCGTCATGAGACGGGCATGCTATACCGACCTGATCGAACGGTATGAAAATCCGATCCTGCATGCCTGTGACATGCGGGAAGGACAAATCTTTATTGCAAACGGCTGGAAACGGCCGCAGGATTTCTGCGAAAGCGCATGGGAAAGCATATCCCCCTTTGTCATGGCGCTCTCTCACGGTGGCGAGGACCTCTATGACGGTTGGATGAAGAACAAGCGGTCGGCGATGATCTCCTGCAACGACGGGTTTCGTCCGGTCAGTTTTCTGCTGGAAACGTTGGATGCGGACGCAGAGTGACCGATCACAACGGCAATCAAAAAGAGAGAAGTTTTTCCCTTCTCTCTTATTTTTTGCAATGTATCTGCTCCGTAATGTCTGTTACAGGTTTTTCAGATAGTATATTTCCTCGGGCGTCAGTTTGCGCACGGCGCCGCGGTCAAGGCCCGTCAGGGTCAGCTCCCCGATCTTCAGCCGTTTCAGAAAGACGACCTGCTTGCCGACCGCCTCGAACATCTTGCGGATCTCGCGGTTTTTCCCCTCCGTCAGCACGACGCGCAGCTTGGTAAACTTTTTGTTGGTCTCCGTGACCGTCACCCTGCACTTGCGCGTGACGACCCCGCGGTCGATCTCCACGCCCGCGCGCAGACGGTTGAGCTGGATATCCGTCATCGTTCCCTCGACGCGCACGAGATAGGTCTTGGCGATCTCGCTCTGCGGCGCGGTGAGGCGATAGGCAAGATCGCCGTCGTTGGTCAGCAGGAGCATTCCCTCGGTGTCGTAATCCAGCCGCCCGACGGGGAACACTCTCCCCGCGCCCGCCGGCAGCAGGTCCATGACCGTCTTTCTGCCCTTGTCGTCGGAAACCGTACACAGATAGCCCTTCGGCTTGTTGAGAAGATAGTACTCGTATTTGACCTTGTGGGAAAGCGTTTTTCCGTCGAACATGACGACGTCGTCGTCCGCAACGTCGTCCCCCGCCTTCGCCACCTTTCCGTTGATCGTCACCCTGCCCGCGGCGACAAGTTCGTCGCTGGAACGGCGGGAGGCGATCCCCTGTTCTGCAAGAAATTTGTTGATACGCATGAAAGCCTTCCGATTGGTTATTCTTCTTCCATGATATACAAATTCTGTGAAAAAATCAAGTTATTTGCAAGAAATATTTCAACACATCCGGCGACCGCGCCCCTTTTTTCGGGGAGCGGTTCTTCCATGTGCAGTTCCGTGCGTACCTGTGCGAATTCTTCCTTCTTCAGGGGGTAACAAAATGCCTCGCGCACCCCGACGCCTGCGGGCAGCAGCGCAAAGTCCGTGAGCGGCGTCATGTGATAGGCAAGAAATGCCTCGTCGAGCAGCTGCGTCGTGCGCTCGTACATTTGCGGTGCATTGAGCACGACGCTGACCAGCGTCATGCCGCCGCGCTGCGCGCTCGTCACCAGGCAGCGCCCCGCATCTGCCGTAAACCCCGTCTTGACGCCGTTCGCGCCCTCGTATTCCGAAAGCATCTTGTTCTTGTTGTGCCATGCGCGCGGGGCGTAGTACTGCGTGGAGACGATCGTCCTGAACGTCTCGTTCTCCATCGCATACGCCGCGATCAGGGCAAGGTCGCGCGCGGTCGTCCTGTGCCGCTTGTCCGGAAGTCCGTGTGGGTTTATGAAGTGGCTGTCCGTCGCCCCGAGCATGGCGGCTTTCTCGTTCATCGCCTGCGCGAACGCCGCAATGCTCCCGCTGTGGTGCAGGGCAAGCGTCACGGCGGCGTCGTTGCCCGAACGCAGCATCATGCCGTAGAGCAACTCTTCCACCGTATAGCGCTCACCCGCCTTCAGGTAGATGCTGGAACCCTCCGTCCCCGCGGCCTCTTGCGGAACCTCGATCACCTCCTGCAGGTCGCAGTCTTCGATGACGAGGATGGCGGTCAGGATCTTCGTCGTGCTCGCGTTGGGGAGCGGCGTCTGCGCATTTTTTTCATGCAGAATGCGCCGCGAGGAGACCTCCAACACGCATTCCGCCCGCGCATACGGCTGGGCAGCCGCGGGCATGGCGATGCCGCCGAGAAGGAGCAGGACGGGCAGGATCGCCGTCAAAAGCAGGACGGGCAGCCGTTTTTTACGCATCTTCCCCCTTTCCCACGAGCTTGCCGAGCAGATCGCCCGCCTTCTCGATCAGCCCGTCCAGGGCATCGTCCGTGATGCGCACGATGCGGCAGTGCTTGCCGTCGTCGATAAGAAAGCCCGCCGGCTTGACATTGATGACCGTTCCCGCGCCGCCCGCAAACGGCAGGCATTCCCCGTCGTCGATTTTCTTGACGTCGCCGTACTCTCCCCCGCCCGAGAGGTACCCCATCGTCACCTTGGTGAGCGGGATGACCTGTGCCCCGCTCGCCGTCAGAACGGGTTTGCCGATGACGGTGTTGACGTCTACGAGGCCCGTAAGTTTTTCCGCAGTCTTTTCAAGGATACTGTCGATCTTCTTTTTTTCATCCATTTCAAAAATCCCTCCATTCCCTTTTTTGTGAGCGCAGCCGTCAGCACAAGGCCGTTCATGACCGCCGTCACCCGCACGCTCCCCTTCAGGCACGGCTCATTGTGAAAGATCGCCCTGCTGCGGAAGGAGAGCGCCGCATTCTGTTCCCGCAGCAGCGAATACGCCGTTCCGCCCGCCGCAGAGAGCGCCGCGGCAAACAGAATGCTGCGCGTGTCCTGCGCGCCGCCCACTTCGAGCACCTGATGAAAGCGGGAGAGCTGAAACCCTTTCGTCACTTCAAATTTTTTCCGCGCGTTCGACAGCTCGGCGTAGGGCAGGACGATCGCCTTTTTCCGCGTCAGGTGAAAGACGAACCCCTCTGCCCGCAGTTCGGCATATCCGCCGAACAGGCGCAGCCGGTGATAGAGCGAAAGGGAGAACCAGCCGCGGTTCTCCCGTGCGTCGAGGTAGACGTCCGCATTGACGAAGACGGGAAATACCAGCAGCAGCGCTCCGAAGAAGAACGAATATACAAAAAATTCGCCCATGACCGTATTATGGGCGAATTTCCGAAAAGTATGAAATTTCAGTCGATCTTGACGATGTCGGCGTCGTCCAGTCCCTTCAGGAAGTCGGGGATTTCGTAGCCCCCCTCTTCGGCAGGCGCCTCCTGCGGCGCAGGAGCGCCCTTGGACGGTGCAGGTTTGGCGTTCTCCTCCTCGGGAAGTTCCTCGCGGGCATAGAGATATGTATCGCGGTCGTCGTCGGGGCGGGTGATCGCCGCCATCAGGGTCTCATAGTCGGGCAGGTCCTCCAGCGAATGGAGCTTGAAGCGTTTGAGGAACTCGTCCGTCGTTGCAAACAGAACGGGGCGGCCGACGGCGTCCTTTCTCCCGCACGGGTAGATGAGTTTGAGTTCCAGCAGCGCATTGACGGCATAGTCGCTGTTCAGTCCGCGCAGGAGTTCGATCTCCGTGCGCGTGATGGGCTGTTTGTAGGCGATGATCGCCGCCGTCTCGAGAATGGTGCGCGTGAGTTCCTTTTCGCGGATGGGATTGAGCACCGCCGCGACCCCCTCCTTGTACTTGGGATTGGAGCCGAGCTGCGCCTTTTTGTTGAATTCCAGAAGGACGATGCCGCCGTCCTCGCCGTAGTGCTCGCGCAGCTCCTTGAGCGATTTTTTGACTTCCGTCTCCGTGACGTTGAGTTTTTCCGCAATGTCCGCAATCGCGACCCCCTTTCCGGAGGCAAACAGGATCGCCTCAATCGTATTCGTCAATGGTTCCAAGTCCTGCCTCCTCGTCCCTGTCGGGGTTGAGCGAGATCGTGATCTCGCCGAACGTGCTGTCCTGCCTGACGTGCAGGAACTGATATTTCAAAAGCTCGAGGATCGCCTGAAAGGTCGTCACGATCTCCGATTTTGTGAAGTCCCTCGTGAACAGCTCTTCAAAGCGCACTTCCTTCTGTTCTTCAAGGCTCTCCAGAACGAACTGTATCTTTTGTTCGACGGTGAAGGAATCGCGCGGGATCTCGCGCACTTCCTCCTCCTTCAACTCATCCTCCCGCTTTAAGAGCAGCTGCGAAAAGGCGCTGATCAGCCCGTCCAACGTGAGATTGTCCAAGGTGAACACGGTGCGCGTTTCGCCGACGTCCTTGTCCGGTTCCTTGAAGTAGTAGCCGATGGTCTCCAGTTCCTTGAGCTTTTTCGTCTCTTCCTTGATGAGCTTGTATTCCTCGAGCGCACGGATGAGCTGCGCCTTGTCCTCTTCGATCTCGGCATCCAGCGCGGGATCCTCTTCCAGATTGGGCACAAGTGCTTGCGCCTTGATCTTGATGATCGTCGCCGCAATGTTGAGATAATCGCTCACTTTATCGACGTCAAGGTATGGCAGTCCCTTCATGTAGTCGAGAAACTGTTCCGTGACCTGTGAGACAAATACATCCTTGATCTCGATCTCCTCCTTGTTGATGAGAAAGAGCAGCAGATCGAGCGGGCCTTCAAAGTTGTCCAGCACCGTCGTGTAATCGACATTGGACTCGAATTTCTCGCTTATGGAGCGGATTTTTTCCTGATCTACCATGGTATGAGCCCCCAAAGCGCGGTGATGGGCCAGCCGAGAATGCCCGTTGCAAACTGCATGAACCAGCCGAGGATGTTGAACCAGTCCATCTGCCAGATGCCGAACCGCACACAGAGCTGACAGACAAAACTCTCGAGGATGAGCGCAAACAGGATGTACTGCCCGTTGTTGCGCAGAAAACGGAACACCCGCCCCCGCCTCTTGTTGACGGCATCGAGGATGCGGAACCCGTCCAGCGGATAGAGCGGCAGCAGGTTGAACACGAAAAAGCTGAGGCTGTAGGCAAAGACGTAGTAAAAGAAATACTCCAGCAGCAGCGTGACAAAGGGCGCGGACGGCATATAACAGAGAACAACGAGATAGAGCGGATAGATGATCAGCGCCGTCAGATAGTTCATGACAATGCCTGCGCACGCCGTCAGCCCCAGCCCGAGGCGGTACTTGCGGAAATTTTCGGGGTTGATGGCAACGGGTTTCGCCCAGCCGAATCCGACAAACGTAAAGCACAGCAGCCCCACCAGATCGTAATGGCGCAGCGGATTGAGCGAGAGCCTGCCGTTCCACTTGGGGGTCGGGTCGCCGCATTTGTATGCCACATATGCATGCGCGAATTCATGCAGCGTCAGCACAATGATGACCGCACAAAAACTCGCAAGAAGTTCGACGAGATAATTTGCCATGTTCTCTATATTATAGCGGATATGCGAAAAAATAGCAAGGTTTTGGCACGTCTTATTTCAGCCGATCGGGGATGACGTCGTTGCGCACCAGGTCTTCGTAGGTCTGACGTTTCACGATATAATCCGCCTTGCCGTCTTTGACGAGCACGGCTGCGGGAATGAAGTTGCGGTTGTAATTGGACGCCATCGAATAGTTGTAGGCGCCCGTCGAAAGGACGGCAATCAGGTCGCCCGTGCGCGCCTTCGGCAGGTTGAAATCCACCCCGATCAGGTCGCCGCTCTCGCAGCACTTGCCCGCAATGGACACAAGTTCACAGGGTTCCTCCGCCGCGCGGTTGGCGAGCACGGCGGTGTATTTGCTCTGATAGAGCGCATAGCGGGGATTATCGAACATTCCCCCGTCCACCGCGACATATTTGCGGATGCCCGGAATCTCCTTGATCGCCCCCACGGTGTAGAGCGTGATGCCCGCCTCGCCGACGATGGAGCGGCCGGGCTCCAGATAGACGAACGGGCGGCGCAGACCCAGCTCCCTGCACCCGTCTTTGATGGTGGTGAGCAGCGCGCGCAGATAGCCGGCATAGCCGTCGACATCGATCATCGCATCGCCCTCGGCATACCAGATGCCGAACCCGCCCCCCATGTTCAGCGCATCCGCCTCGAACCCGAGCTTTTTCTTCATCTCGGCCATAAAGGCAAGATTCTTTTGAACCGCGAGCACAAAGGACTGCTTTTCAAAAATTTGCGAACCGATATGGCAGTGATACCCGTGCAGCTTTAAGTGGGGCTTGGCGAGCACGTGGGCGGTCATTTCCTCCGCCGCGCCGTTTGCCACCGAGAACCCGAACTTGGAATCGGGCGTTGCCGTCTGCACATAGGCGTGCGTGTGCGCCTCCACGCCCGGATTGATGCGGATGAGCACGTCCTGTACCCGTCCGCGCTTTGCCGCCTCCTCCTCGATGAGGTCGGCCTCCGAAAAGGAATCGACCACGATCATGCCGACTTTTGCGTCGAGCGCTTCCGCGATCTCATGCGGGAGTTTGTTGTTGCCGTGCATGGTCATCTTCTGCGCAGGGAATCCCGCACGCAGCGCCGTGTAGAGTTCTCCACCCGATACGACGTCCACGCCGATGCCCTCCTGCTTTGCGATGGCGTAGATCGCCTCGCAGGAAAACGCCTTGGACGCATACAGCACAAGTCCGTGGCCGTCGTACTCCGCCTGTATTGTATCCTGATACACGCGCATCATGCGGCGGATATATGCCTCGTCAAAGACGTAGAGCGGCGTGGAAAATTGCGCGGCAAGCTCGACGCAGTCCGCACCGCCGATCTCCAGGTGTCCCTTTTCGTTGATCTTCAGAGTATCTCTTGTGTGAATCATACGCCTATTATACCATATTTTGTGCGATGCGGTCAATAAAAAAATGACACAGCATGCCCAAAAAGACAATACTATGTCATACATATTACTATGCTAAATGTCAATTTTTAAGCCATATTCCAGTGACGTGCCCCCTCGCGGTATGCCTGCCACCAGGAATAGCGCGGCGCCGCCGTACCCGCCAACAGATCGGTACGCGCGATCTCCACACCGTCGCGCAGAAGGATCGCCTGCCCGATCGTCTCCCCCTCCTGGATGGGCGCCTTCATCTGTTGTTCGTATTCGCAGCGCAGCGTATAGTTTTCCTCCACGCCGCGCCGCCTGAGCACGGCGAGCGATTTCTCGGGCAGGAGTGTGAGCTGTTCCACCTCGCTGCCCTGCACCTGCACCTGTTCGCTGAGCGCCTCCCCCGCCTTCAGATATGTTACACTTTCAAAATTGTCGAAGGCGTAGTCAAAGAGCGAAGTTGTCGCGGCGAAACGTGCCTTGGAATCGCCTGCGCCGATGACGACGGAGATGACGCGCATATCTCCCCGCCTGGCGGACGCCGCAAGGCAGAATCCCGCCTCGTTGGTAAATCCAGTCTTACCGCCGTCACAGCCGTCATACTGGCGGATCAGCTTGTTCGTGTTGGTCATCTGCGTCGTTCTTCCGTCCGGATGCTCAAAATCTTCCAGCCAGATGCGCGAATAGGCATGGTACTTTTCATGCCCGATCAGCTCGCGCAGCATGAGCGCGACGTCGTGCGCACAGGAATACTGCGTCTCCTTGGGCAGCCCCGTACAATTCGCAAAGAGCGTATTTTCCGCCCCCAGCTCTTTGGCGCGTGCGTTCATACGCTCGCAGAACGCCCCTTCGCTCCCCGCCAGCCGCTCGGCGATCGCAACGCAGGAGTCGTTGGCGGAACAGACCGCAATGCTTTTGAGCAGTTCTTCCGCACGGTAGGATAGCCCCGCGCCGAGAAATACCTGCGAACCGCCCATTCCCGCCGCGCGCTCCGAGATCGTGATCTCCTCCTCATAGGAGAGCTCTCCGCTGTCCGTTGCCTCCAGCGCCAGCAGCAGCGTCATGATCTTGCACATGCTGGCAATGGGCAGCCGCTGCGTCTCGTTTTTGGCATACATCTGCACGCCGCTCCCCACGTCCATCAGATACGCCGCCTTGCAATCGGTTACAACTTCTTCCGCACGGACCGTCACCTTTGCAGTGCCGGTCGCCGCCGCACCGAGCGCGAGCACAAGTGCGGCACATATCAACCCCTTTTTCATATCCGCAGTTTGTGCCGTTTTCTAAAAAATATTTGTGTCACATCAGATTTCCGATGGGATGGACGATGACGACGAGCAGCAAAAGTTCCGCAAGGCAGATGAGAACGAGCACGGCGGCGAGCAGCGCGAGATCGCGCAGGAGCGCAAAAAAGTCGCTGCGGCAAAAACAAAAGGAGGGCGCGCGGGCGTATGAGAGCGCCGTCGCCCACAATAAGGCGGCATCGACAAGCAGATGGACGGGCAGATACAGCGTAAAAACGATGAGCGCGCCTGCAAACTTGTAGACGGAGAAAAAGACGGCGATGCAGCCGCCGAAGGTATAGGCGCGGAAGGCGAGGAGCAACGGCGGAAAAACCAGCCCTGCGACATGGATCCCCGCAAACAGCACGAACGCCGCCATGAGACAGCAGCCCGCCGCGCGCCCCAAAAACACGACAAAGACGCTCTTTTGCGTATAGCAAACATCGCGCAGGTAGCGCGCACAAAGCTGCAGATGGCAGGCGGACGCCGCGCCGCCCACCGTGATCCCGACGATCGTACAAATAAGAAAGAGCGCTGCAAACGCGATCAGCGTGCGCTTGCGCCCCCACGCGCGCGAAAGCGCCTCCCGCGCGAAAACAAGAGGATGCACACCGTAAGATATGCATCCTCTTATGCAAACTATGCCAAATCTCAGTTTCCGAGCATCTTTTCGATCCCGATGCCGTATCCGCGCGTCGGATCGTTGAGAAAGACATGCGTTACGGCGCCGATGAGTTTGCCGTTCTGCACGATCGGACTGCCGCTCATGCCCTGCACGATGCCGCCCGTCTCCCGCAGCAGCGCCTCGTCCGTCACCTTGATCACGAAATTTTTGTTGTTTTTGTTGCCCGCATCCACTTTAGCGATGGCGATCTCGTATTCGCGCGGGGTAATTCCGTCCACCGTGGAGTAGATGACCGCCTTGCCGATCGTCGCCTGCGAAAGGGGCGCCGCCTCCACCGTCGGAACGTCGGAGAGGTCGTATTCATCGCAAAAGGTGCCGTAAAGCCCCGTCTCGCACACCTTGTCGGCGCCGGCGATGGGCGAATCGTTGAGCAAAAGCCCCTTCAGTTCCCCCGCCCTGCCGCGCTCCCCGCGCGTGACGCCGACGATGCTGCAGCGGTAGACCGATGCATCGGCAAGGGCGAGGGAGGCCTTGCTCTCGTCGCATACGGCGTGCCCGAGGGAGCCGAACCTCCCGCTCTCCTTTTCGATATACGTCACCGTGCCGATCCCCGAGAGCGTATCGCGGATGAGGATACCGATCTTGTATTTTCCGTCCTTTGCGTCCTTAAGCGGAAGGATGTCCATCTGCACGGTCTCTCCGCCGCGCTTGATCAGAAACCGCGCCGTGTTTCCGTCGCTGCGGGCGAGCGCAGCGCTCAGGTCGCCGATCGTGCGCGTATGGATGCCGTCCACCGCAACGATCAGGTCCCCCGTCTTCATGCCCGCCTGCGCCGCCGGACACCCCCCGCCCGCTTCCGACGCCACTTCCTTGAACGCGACGACTTCCACACCGTTTGCGGACAGGGAGAATCCTGCCGTCATGCCGCCGAGATAATACTGCGTCCCCTGTGCCGAGGCGGGCAGCCTGATCCCGCTCCCGACTGCGGCACAGATCGCAAGAAGCATGCCGGCAAGAAAAAATTTCAGCTTACGCATTGCCACCTCCGTGTCATATACAGAGGTTAATTTGCGTAAGCTAAGCGCCTTCTATGCGGTTTTACGAGACATTATGACAGGGACTTTTTGTAAATCTGCGCGTTGCGCAGCAGCTCCCGCGCGTGTTGCAGCGCAGTATCGCTCTGGGTATCGCCGCCGATCAGCCGCGCGATCTCGAGGATGCGCGCATCGCCTTCCACATCGCGGATGACGGTGAACGTTCTGCCGCCCTCCTCCCGCTTTTCGATATAAAATTCGCGGTCGGCAAAGGCTGCGATCTGCGCCAGGTGGGAAACGGCAATGATCTGCACGTTCTTTGCGATCTTGCAGAACTTCTCCCCGACGACGCGCGCCGTCTTTCCGCCGATCCCCGCGTCGATCTCGTCAAAAATATACGTTCCGATCGCGTTCACCGCAGAGAGCTGCGTCTTGACGGAGAGCATGAAACGGCTCATTTCGCCCCCGCTGATGATCTTGCCCAGTTCCTTGAGGGGTTCGCCCGCGTTGGCGGAAAACAGGAACGTCACGCTCCCCAGCCCCTCCGCGGTCGCGTGCGGAACGTCGGTGCGGTCATACTCTCCGAACGCCACCTCAAAGCGCGGCGAGGAGATGTTGAGCGTTTTGAGTTCCTTCACGACGCGCTCCGTAAATCCCTTGGCGGCCGCCTTGCGCGCATCGGTGAGCGCGCGGCAGGTCGCGTAGATCGCGTCGTCGAGCTGTTCCAGCTCCGCCCCGAGCTGTTCAAAGCGCACGGCGCTGTCCGAGAGCAGGTCGTATTCCTCCTGCGCGCGCGCCAGATAGGCAAGCACGTCGGCAACCGAACCGCCGTATTTTTTGCGAAGAGACCGCAGTTCGTCAAAGCGCGCCTCGACGCGCTGCGCCTCCCGTTCGTCGATGTCCAGTTCCTCGAGAAGGCTCTGCGCCGTATCGGCGATGTCCTCCGCCTCCGCGGCGGCGTTCTCCAGCCTGTCGGCAAGCGCCGAATAGCGCGCGTCCAGCCGTGCGATCGGGGCAAGGCTTCTGCCCGCGCCGCGCAGCGTGTCCGCACTGCCGCCGTCCTCCGCAAGGTACTGCCTGACCGCCCCGAGCGCATCGAGGATCTTCTCGGCATTGCGGTAGCGCTCGCGGAAGGCGGCGAGATCTTCCTCCTCGCCCTCCTTCAGCTCCGCGCGCGTGATCTCGTCGATCTGAAATTTCAGAATATCCAGCCTGCGCGCACGCTCCCCCTCGTCTCCCCCGAGTCTCTCTTGCTCGGAAAGGATGCGTCGGCGCTCGGAAAGCTGTCCCGCAAGCGTTTTTTTGTGTACGGCGACCGCGTCGCCTGCCACGTCGTCCAAAAGGCGCAGCTGGTTGCTCTCTTTGAGCAGAAAAAAGTGCTCGCTCTGGCCGTGCACGTCCACGAGCAGCGAAGTCAGGCGGCGCACCATCGACGCCGTCACGACACAGCCGTTGATCCGCATCGAATTCTTGCCGTCCGAGGTAAATTTGCGGGAGAGCACGAGCGTCTCGTCCGCCTCAATATCGAATTCGGAAAGGAGCTGCGCCACGCGCGCATCATCGCTTTGAAATTGGGCGCGGACGGCGCAGAAGGACTCTCCCGAGCGGATCATGCTCCTGTCCGCCTTGGCGCCCAGAACGAAGTCGATCGCGTCTAAAATCACCGATTTTCCCGCGCCCGTCTCCCCCGAAAGGACGTTCAGCCCCTCGGAAAATTCCAGTTCCGCGCGTTCGATAAGCGCAACGTTTTCGATGACGAGTCGTTGCAGCATATCAGTTCTTTACGAGGGCACACAGCCTGTCCGCGATCGCCCTGCCGTCCTCCGCCGTCTCGCAGATGAGCAGAACGGTGTCGTCGCCTGCAATGGAACCCGCAACTTCGCGATAGGCGAGTTCGTCGATGACGACGCCAGCATTGGCGCCGCTGCCCGGGAGCGTCTTGACAACGACGAGATTGCCCACCGCGCGGATGCTCACCGCGCATGTCGAAAAGAGCGCGCGCATCTTGTCGGGCAGGCCGCCCTCGTTTTCATGCACGCTGGCATAGCGGAAACGTTTTTCCTTGCCGCGCACCTTGAAGAGGCGCAGGTCCTTGACGTCGCGCGAGACGGTCGCCTGCGTGACCGTGAACCCGCGTGCGGCAAGTTCCGCGCAAAGCTCGTCCTGCGTCTCGATCTCCTTTGCCGCAACGAGCGCAAGGATGGCCTCATGCCGAAGATTTCTGGACATTGTATTCTCCTTCTCAGTTGATCTTTTGGGTCAGACGGCGGAAATATTCACTCAAGCCGCGCGTCAGAAAGGTAGCGGACCGTTCCGACTTGCGGACGATGAGCCGGTCGGACGCACCCGCCTCCCCCAGGTAGATCCCGTCGCCGTACAGCACCAGCGCGCCCTGCGGCAGGGAAAAGCCCAATTCGCTCTTGTCCGAATAGGCGATGGGACGGCTGCGCATGGAAAAGGCGCAAACGGGCGTGAGCTGGAAGGTGGCGCAGTCGGGCGTCATGATGCTCCCGCCCGCCGAGAGCGAATAGGCGGTGGAACCGGTCGGCGTTGCGACGATCAGCCCGTCCGCAACAAATTCGCCCGCATGGCTGCCGTCGATCGTGACGGAAATGGTCACGACCTTGTTCTCCTTGCCGGGCGCGACGGGATGGAGCAGCGCCAGTTCGTTGAGACAGTCAAACGTTCTGCCGTTGAGCTGCACTTCCAGCATGGAGCGCTCGATGCGCGCGCAGTGCTCGTCCAGAACGAGGGAGACTGCCTGCGCATATTCTTCCCGTTCAAACTCCGTCAGAAAGCCGAGTTTGCCGAAATTGACACCGACGATGGGAATGCCGGCGGCGGACGCCCGCTTTGCCGCGCGGAGCATGGTGCCGTCGCCGCCCAGCGCGATCAACCTGTCCACGACGCGGATCTCATCGAGAACAGAAAAAACGGCGGCCCCGTGGCCCGCCTTGCGGATGCGCGAGGCAAGCTCTTCCGCCACACATGCGTCCGCCTGATCGCTGTTGTAAAAAATGCCGACTTTCATACAGATATTATACAATATTTAATGAATATATGCAAGTGTTTTTCAAAAATTTTTCCCGCTCTCGTAAAAAGTTTGCGCTGCCTTCAAAAAGGTGTCCTCCGCGACGGGCACGCCCTCTTTTTGTAAAAAGACGACGTATTCCACGTTCTTGCGCGCGACCAGGGGCGCGTTGACGATCGCGCGGGGCGCAAGAGAGTTTTCCATACAGTCGCGGTAAAACCCTTTGAGCAGGGCACCGTGGTAGCGGACGGGCAGAATGCCGCCCTTTCCGAGTCCCGTTCCGCCGCATTCAAACTGCGGTTTGAAGAGGACGAATGCCCGCTTTCCGCCATCGAGCAGCGCGGAGATCACGGGCAGGATGAGTTTCAGGGAAATAAAGCTCAGATCGGACACGACGCCGTCGAGAGTGACCCCGAAATCGGCGCGCGTCAGATACCGTGCGTTCCTCCCGTCCATGACGGTGACGCGCGCATCTCCCGCCAGCGCGGGTGCAAGCTGCGCATGCCCGACGTCCACCGCAAAGACGTGCGCCGCCCCGCGCGAGAGCAGTACCTCGGTAAAGCCGCCCGTGCTCGCGCCCAGATCGGCAAAGACTTCGCCGCGCACGTCCTGCCCGAATGCATCCAGACCGCGCTCCAACTTTTGTCCGCCGCGCGAAACATGCTGCCCGCCCTCGTCCAGAAAGAGAAATTCATCCCCTTCATGCACCTCGTCGGATGGCGAAAGAGCCTTGCCGCCGCGCAAGACAAGCCCGCTTTTGAGCGCATCCTTGGCGCGCGTGCGGGAACCGAATTTTTCCGCAAAAAAACTATCCGCACGCATGGCAGTCTAAGATATAGGACAGGATCTCGTCAAAGTTCAGCCCGAATTCTCCCGCAAGCTCCGCCGCGGAGCCGTGCGGCAGGAAGGTATCACGATAGCCGAATGCGCGCAGGCACTTCCCGCTGCCGCGCAGAACGCGCGCGATCGCATCGCCGAGACCGCCCGTCAGCACGTTGTCCTCCAGTGTGATCACGTGCGTTTCCGGACGGGAAAGGATCATCTTCGTATCCACGGGCTTCACAAACCGCGCATTGACGAGCGTGAAATCGGCGCCCTTTTGCTGCGCGGCGGTACGGATGCGCTCCGCCAACGAAAGGCAGCGCTCCCCGCAGGCGTAGATAATTATGTCAGACGTAGTACTATGTAAAATTTCAAATCTCCCGATTTCAATGCCGCTGCATGCTCCTTCCGTCCCCTCGCGCGGATAGCGGATGGCGAGCGGACCGCCGAAATCCGCGCTCATGCGCAGCATGGCGCGCAGTTCCGCAATGTTCTTCGGAACGGCGATCGTCAGATTGGGAATGGGCGTGAGATAGGAGAGGTCGAATACCCCCTGGTGCGTTTCGCCGTCCGCACCCGTCACCCCCGCACGGTCGATGCAGAACGTCACGGGCAGATTCTGCCCGCAGACATCGTGGATCACCTCGTCAAAGGCGCGCTGCAAAAAGGTGGAATAGATGGCGTAATAGGGTCGCATCCCCTCTTCCGCAAGCGCGGCACACAGGACGCAGGCGTGTTCTTCACAGATGCCCACGTCAAAGGCGCGCTCGGGAAACGCCTCAAAGAAGGGACGAAGGCCCAGCGAATCAGTCATGGCGGCGCTCACGGCAACGATGCGCCGATCAGCCTTGGCCATCTCCTTCAGCTCTTCGCCGAGCGCCGCGGAATACTCCGTTCCCGTTCCGTTCGGCGATACGCCGTGCGTGCGCTCCGGCTCCTGCTCGCAGAAGGCATAACCCTGCCCCTTGCGCGTCGTCACGTGCAAAAGCACGCTCTGTGTGCGCAGCACATCCTTTGCCTGTTCCAGCGCGGGGAGCAGCTCCTGCAAGTCGTTGCCGTTGTATATGCCCATATAGCGCAGTCCGTACCTCTCAAAGAGCGCGATATCGGTCGCGGGCGCCGCCCCATCCTTCATTTCGTTGAGGATCTCATGCGTGCCGCCCACCGTCGGCGAAATGGACATGCCGTTGTCATTCAGAACGATCAGTACGCGCGTTTTCAGAATCTTCAGGCTGTTGAGCGCTTCGTAAATGAGTCCGTTGTTGAAGGACCCGTCCCCGACGAGTGCAACGACTTCAAACCCCTCTCCCTTCAGATCGCGCGCCTTTGCGATGCCGAGCGCCGCGGAGACGGCCGTTCCAGCATGCCCCGTCTCATAGCAGTCATACTCGCTCTCCCTGCGCTTGGGAAAGCCGGAGATGCCGCCGCGGGTACGCAGCGTGGAAAATTGTTCCGCCCGCCCCGAGAGCAGCTTGTGCGCATAGCACTGGTGCCCGACGTCAAATACGATCTTGTCGCGCGGGAAATCAAACACTTTGTGCAGACCCACCGTGAGTTCCACCACACCGAGGTTGGAGGCAAGGTGCCCGCCCCGTCGGGAAACGGTGCGGAAAATTTCTTCGCGCAGCTGCTCGCAAAGCTCCTTTAGTTGGCAAAGGGAAGCCTCTTTCAGCTCCCCGTCCGATATTTCTCTCATCCCTGCGCCCCTCACTTCTCCCTGCGGCGGACATACCTTGTAAGATCTTCCAGAAAGGTCGTATCCGCCCCGTCCATTGTATGCAGGATCGCAAGGCATTTGCGCATGCGTGCGTCCGCCTGTTCGCGCGCGCCCTCCAATCCGTATACGCGGACGGCGGTCAGCTTGCCCTCCTGTGCATCTTTGCCCACCGATTTGCCGAGCGCCTCGCGCGTTCCGACAGCGTCGAGAATGTCGTCGGTGAGCTGGAACAGATCGCCCAGCGCAAGCCCGAATTCCTCCGCCTCCGCCGCATATCTTCCCGCGAGCAGCGCCGCCATCACGACGGGAGCCGCGATCAGTCGTCCCGTCTTGTTGCGGTAGATTTGTGCAAGCTCGCTCTCGCCGCCCTCCGCACCCGTACACATCAAATCGAGCGACTGTCCCGCGACCATTCCCTCCGCACCCGCGGCGCGCGAGAGAGCCTGAGCCGCGCGCAGATGTCCGGCGTCCCGCCCGCATTCTGCAAGCAGAATATCGAACGCATACGAGAGCAGCGCGTCGCCCGCAAGAATGGCATTCCCCTCCCCGAACACCTTGTGGTTGGAGGGCATTCCGCGACGGAAATCGTCGTTGTCCATGGCGGGAAGGTCGTCGTGGATGAGGGAATAGGTGTGGATGCACTCGAGCGCGAACGCCAGCTCCTCCTCCCCGCGGTAGTCCTTCCCGAACGCCTCGAGCGCACAAAAAAAGAGCACGGGCCGCACGCGCTTTCCGCCCGAGAGCAGAGAATAGCGCATGCTCTCCGTCAGGATTTCGGGCTGAAAAGCCATACCCGCGCACCTTTTTTGCAGGTATTCTTCAAAATGCGTGCGATAGTTTTCGTAGCGTTCGCTGTAGTTCATTGCATTGCCCTCTCAGCGCAGGCGAGCGCGTTGCAAAGCAGCATTGCGATGGTCATCGGCCCCACGCCGCCCGGGACGGGCGTGATGAAGGATGTCTTGGGAGCGACATGCTCGAAATCCACGTCGCCGACCAGTTTGCCGTCAACGCGGTTGATGCCCACATCGATGACGACAGCGCCCCCTTTGACCATATCAGCCGTCACAAAGCGCGGTTTTCCGATTGCCGCGACAAGGATGTCCGCCTGTGCGCAGATCGCGGCAAGTCCCTGCGTGTGCGAATGGCAGACCGTGACCGTCGCATCGGCGTTGAGCAGCAGGAGCGCCATCGGCCTGCCGACGATCTTGCTCCTTCCGAGCACCACGGCACGCCTGCCGCGCGTCTCGATCTTGCTGCGGCGCAGAAGTTCCATCACACCGAGCGGCGTGCATGCGACCGTCCCCTCCTCGCCGAGCGCCAGCCGTCCGATATTTTGGGCGGAGAAACCGTCCACATCTTTGGATGCGGGAATGCATGCAAGGATGCGCTCCGCATCCAGGTGGGGCGGGAGAGGAAGCTGCACGAGGATGCCGTGCACCTCGTCGTCCGCCGCAAGGGAGCAAACCAATTCCTCCACGGCGCGCTGCGGCGCATCGGCGGGCAGATAATGCGCAAAAGAGCGGATGCCCGCCTCTTCGCAAGCCCTGATCTTGTTACGCACGTACACCTGCGAGGCGGGGTCCTCCCCCACCAACACGACGGCCAAGCCCACCTGCCTGCCGTACCTTTTCTGGAATTGCAGCGTCTTTTCGCGCAGTTCCGCACGGATATCCGCCGCGATCTTCTTTCCGTCGATCAGCGTCATTGGTTGATGATCCCCCCGAGTACGCCGTTTACGAAGTCTGCCGAGCGCTCCGTGGAATATTTGCGCGCGAGCGCCGTTGCCTCCGAGACGGAGACAACGGGCGGAACATCGTCCAGATACCTGATCTCCGCCAGTGCAAGCAGGAGCGCCGCGCGGTCGGCGGGGTAAATGCGGTTCTCCGCATAGTTTGTGACCGCTGCCGACACCTGTGCCGAAAGTTCTTCTTTATGACGAAGGAACGCATTGACGATGCGTTCCGCAAATGTGCACTCCTCCTCGCTGAGGTGCGCCTGCCGATAGAGTGCGGCGCGGAAGTTGCGCTCCCCGTCGCCGCCGAACAAATCGGCAAAAATGATCTTGAATGCCGCTTCGCGCGCATCGCTTCTCATATCGTTTTCCTCATGCAAGCGTTCCCTCCCGCTGCCGAGAGGGAACGCAGACCCTTTTCAGTTATGCATTTGCCGCTTCTTCCGCCTCGCCCGCAGGCTCCGCAGGTTCGCTCTTAGGCGCGGGGAAGATGACGCTCGTGATGTGGACGTCCACTTTGGCGATCTTATATTTCGTCATGGACTCCACCATCTGCTTGATCGTCTGCTGGATGCGGAACGCCAGTTCGGGCACCTTATAGCCGTAGTGCGCGATGACGGAGATATCCACAAAGACGCCCTCTTTTTCAAAGCAGACTTTGATGCCCTTGTTCTTGGAGGGAACCAGCTCGATGCCCTCCGTCTCCTGCAGGCTGAGAACGACGATCCCGCTCACGATGTCGGAATTATAGGTGATCTTTCCCTTCTGACCGTTGGGATTGTACTTGATGCTTGCCATAACCGTCTCCTTTACCGAGACTATTATAGCACATCTTTTTGCGAATTACCACTGTTTTTTTCAACTTTCCGCATAAACGGGCATAATTATAATATTTCCGTCGCGGATCTGGTGCTCCACTTCGAGTGCATAGAAGATTTTCGTAACCATCTCGCTCGTCAGTTCGCTCGAATTGACGAAGATATTGATGTTGTCCGAATCCCCGATGGCGACAGCCGCATCGGAAAATCCCATCGCCTTGATGATGGATTCCATGACAAGCTCATCCTCCATCATTTCGACAAGCTCCTGCTTGCGTTCCACGGCGGCAGCATACTCCTCGGAATCCGTCGCGTAGGCGGAAATGACGCTGTCGAGCTGTACGAATTCTTCGCTGCGCGTGGAATTGCGATCGGCGCGGTACGTCGTAAAATAGTTTGCCTGCACGTCGGCGTTGACGTTCTGCGCCTGCGTGCCCGCGAGCACAAAGTTGCAGATCGCGGTCACGGCGAGCAGCAGCACAAGCGTGGACATCAGGGCGATCTTCTTCGTATTGGACATGACTTTATCTCCTTCAAAATAATTATTTCCGGGCATCGGACGGACAGACGAGCACCTTGTTTTCGGCGATATTGAGCGCCCGCGCCGCGATCTGCGTGAGCCGCAGGCGGACGAGGATGCCGTCCGTTCCGTCAAACATGACAACGGCGCTCACGGGCGCGCCCTCCTCTTCCGTGATAAGTACGGAGACGTTCCCTGCGTCCTCCACCTCCGACAGGATGGCGGCGAGCCGTGCCTCCTCTTCCGTCGGCGCCGCCGTCGGCTGTTCGTCTGAAGTGCCGAACACGAACCAACAGACGATGAGCAGGACGAGTGCGGCGAATGCGACGAGAAGGATGCGCGCCGTCCTGTTCGAGAACAGTCTGCGAATTGCTTCCTTCATGTGACCTCCGCATCGCACCCGTAGTGAGATTCGAGTGCTCTTTCGATCTCTTCGCTAATATGTATATGCTCGTCCTGCCCGTTTATTCCGAAATCGGTGATTTTGATGCAGATTTTTTCATGGGGAAATCCTGTAGCCGCCGCGCGCGACACCTCCGCCTCCGCCTGAACGCCATACGTTTCGCGCAGCATTTCGCAGATCTGTGCCTCGTCCGCGGCGGCAAGTTCCTCGGCACAGTAGGCAAGATATTGGTCGTCCGTCTCCACCGCCGCTGTCTCGAAGGTGAGTTCCCCTTCCGTAAACAGCGTTGCAAGGGGCGAGACCATGACGAGCAGGATGACGAGTTTTGCCGCGCCCTTCAGGAACTTCCCCATCTTTCCGCCCGGAGAAATGATGGCGATGACTGCGGTCAGCAGCACAACGCCCGCAATGCTCAGAACATATGCCTTCATCAGAAGATCACCCCCGTGGAACACACCAGCAGTACGAGCGTAAGAAAATACAGGAACGCCACGCACAACAGCCCCGCAAGAAAAAATCCGCTGTCTGCGGCGAGGCGCGACAAAAATGCGGAGATCTTTCCGCCTGCAGGTTCGGTCGCCGCCGCGCAGAGCCGCAGGAAGAGCTGAAATGCCGCAAACAGCAGCACGGGGCGCAGCAGCGCGCCGAAGAGCAGAAACACGGCAAAGGACCCGAGCGCATTTTTGATGAGCGCGCTCCCCGCCAGGACGAGGTCCACCCCGCCCGATAAAAATCCGCCCACGATGGGCACCGATCCCGAGACGAGGTATTTGATGGCGCGCAGCGAAAGACCATCATACTGTGCGGACGACAGCCCCTGCACCGTGAGAAAGAGGGTGAGAAGGCCGAGCGTCAGCCCGATGAGCCACTTGTTGATGCTCTTGAACAGATCGCCGAGCTTTTCCGTCCGCACGTCGGGCGAGAGGTTGCCGACGAACGCAAGCACAATGACGACAACCGATGTGGGCAGTACGACGGACGTGAACAGCTCGCACACCGCGCTCGAGAGAAAGGCGACCGCGGGGCGGAACACCCCCGCCGAGACGGAGCCCCCGCTGGCAGCCATGAGCGTAAGCAAAATGGGATAGACGATCTCCATTTGCCGCTGCATACTCTGCATGGCTGAAAACCCCGTCTGCAGTACGCTCGTCAGGACCGCCAGCACGACGGCGCCGACGGAAATATAGGCTGCAAAGTTAATTATGTCTGACATAGTACTCTGCAAAAATCCATTTTTTGCAGAATTCAGAATCCCGCAGAGCAACGCGGCTGCCAGAACGACGGCGAAGGCGGGGAGCATCGTCCTCCCCTCTTCAAACAAGAGGGAGAGCGCGCTCTGCCAAAGCGAGCCGTAATCGAGCGTGAAATCGCCTGAAATCACCGATGCAAGCGTATCCTTGATGTCCTGCCCGCCGAACTGCGCGAGAGAATCAAGATATTCTTGCAACTCCTGCGTGTCGAGCGCGTCGAGCAATTCCTGTACCTGCGTCTGTAACTGTTCGAGCGCCGCCTCTTCCTCCGTCGTATACGCCGAGGCCTTTGCTCCGCTCTCCCCTATGCCGAGTGCAAGCAGCAATAATAGCAGCCCAAGCAGCAGCGCGAACTGATGTGGTCTGTTCTTTTTTCGCGTCAACAATTTCATGCGATCAGCCCCAACAGGTCGCTTATCAGCGTCAGGATGCTCTCGAGAATGGGAACGGCAAGAATGAGCACCAGAATTTTACCGCAGAACACGAGCTTGTCCGCAAGGGAGTTTTGCCCGAAATCATTCAAGATGCCGGCGGTGAACTCTACGATATATCCGATGCCCACCATCTTCAGAAGTGTGCGGACGATGACGGCGTCCAGCCCTGTCATCTCTGCGATCTCCGTAAAAATCGAAATGCTGCCGCGGAACGCCTCGAGCACGAAGAGGAGCAGGATCACGCTCCCCGCGATCGTCACAGCGACGGCAAGTTCGGGCTTTGTGCCCTTGACCACAAGCGCGGCGACAGCCGTGATCAGCGCGATCCCGACAAGCTGAAAGATTTGTGCCGTCATGGTACGCCGAACAGCTCCTGCACCGTATCAAACAGATCGCCGATCATCGTCACGGCGATCGTGAGCGCAATGACAAGGCCGACGATGGAGACGACCGTAGAGATGTCCTCGCGGTCAGATTTCTTGAGCACCTGACAGACGACGGTCACGATAATGCCGATGGCGGCAAGCCTGAAAATGACGGAAATATCCATTCAGATGATGAGGATGACGAACGCAAGGGCGCCGAGCAGGCCGAGCTTGAGATACAGCCCGCCCTTTGCCTTGGCCTCCCGTTCGCATGCCGCCTTTTTCTCCCCGAGCGGCTCTCTGTGCGCACCGAAGTATCCGCTCTGCGACTGCGCATCGCCGCGGCCGAGCATGGAAAAGTAGTCGCCGCACTCCTTTTTCTCCTCCTGTGTAAGATAGCTGTATTTGAGCTGCACCGCGCGCGTTTCGCAAAACTCCTTCAGCGTCTTTTGAAAATCTCCCGTTGCGGGATAGGCATTCAGAAAGGCGGGGAGAGGTTTGCGCGCATACCCGAGTTCGCTCAGATAGCGCTCGTTAAAGTCATGCATCTGTGCGAAAAAGTGATACCTGCAACGGTATTTTCCCGCCGCAAGCCAGCCGACGCCGACGCCGAACGCCATGATCACGCATGCCAGAAGGATCTTAATCCACAACATTTCCGTCCGCCCCGCAGATGTGGCCGATGCTCCCCAGTCCACTGAGAACGACATAGCGGTCAAAGAGTTTTTTCGGCACGTCCGCCACGCGCACGAGGTGCGCGGACGCAAAGACGCAGATGCCGCTTGCGATCGCCCGTTCCACTGCCGCATAGTCCTCGGGGAGCAGCTCATCCGTCACGATCAGGTCGGGACGCATGGCGCGGATCCCTGCTGTAAAAGCCGTGAGCTTGTCTGCAAAGCACATGACGTCCGCTGTCTCGCCGAGATCGCCCGCCGACAGCTCCCCGCGTTCATCGCTCACCAGCACGTTGAGCTGCCGCCGTTCACAAACGATGCGCGACAGATCGCGCAGCAGCGTCGTCTTCCCCTGTCCGGGCGGCGCAAGCAGCAGCAGGGAGCGCAGTTTGTCGGCAAGGCAGCGCGCGTAAATCTTCTCCGCGCAACCCTCGATCGCATGCGGCACGCGGATGCAAAGAGAGGTGACTGCATGAACGGAGAGCACTTTGCCGCCTTCATAGACGTAGCTGCCCGCGATTCCGATGCGTTCCCCCGCCGCGCCCGTCAGAAAGCCTTTTTTCAGCTGTTCGGCAACCGAATAGACGGAATATCCGCTCGCCGCGAACAGCGTATCGGCGATCTCCTCTTGCGTCGGGAGAAGGGCGGACGCCGCCCGCTCCGTCTCGCCGCTCTCCCTCAGATAGCAGAACTTTCCGCCCAGGTTGGCACGCAGCGGCTTGTCCGCGCGGATGCGCAGTTCGTACAGAAGATTGAGGTTGACATGCCGCACGGCAGCGCTCAGGCGGGGCGGAAGGAACTCCAGCATGCTCTATGATATGAGGCGGCCGCACAAAATATGAACTCTCCACCCGAACGGCGGAAAAACGTGATCATAAAAAAAGGCCCGTCGTTGCCGACGGGCCATGCCACAATCAAATTTATTCAATGACAAATACGGATACGCTGTTGTTCCTGAGGGGCGCTTTCAGCACGCCGCCCTCGATGGCGATTTCACTCTCGACAGGCTCGATGTTGTGCACCTTTCCGGCGCGCACGCCGATCTCGTTGATGACGGTCACGTCCTCGTGCCAGAGCGTCGTCACCTTCGCCTTTGTCCTGCTGCCGAAACCGACAAGCGCCGCCTCCATCTGCTCGTCCCTGCCCGAGACGTTGACGACTTTCAGATAAATCTTTCCGTCCTCGCCCACCGTTGCCGACTGGAACACACGCTCGTTCACCTTCCAGATATTTTTGTGCAGCACTTCGTGCCATGTATCGTCCTTGAAAATCTCCGCCGTAAAGGTCTTATGCGTGTAACGGAGCCTGAGCACATTGCCCTCGGGGCTGTAGCCGAGGAACTTATCCCTCCCCATCATCTCACACACGGTGCGGATGAAGTCCACGCGCTTGTCGAAGGAGACGTCGTAGCCCTTGTGGTTCTTCCCGTACTGACAGCAGATGGAAAATCCCGCGCTGTCCATCGTGCCCGCGTCGCGCACATCCGCAACGCCGACGCCCGCGATGAAACTCTGTTCGCCCGACAGTCTGCGGAAGGCGATCTCTACCTCGCAGTTGCCGAAGGACTGCTCGACATAGTAGAACCCGTTGAACGCATCGCTCTCCTCGACAATGAGCTCCCCGTTCTCGATGTGTCCGCCGCGGCAGTTGGGATAGACCTTCCACCCCCCCATGCCGTCCTTGAAGCTGTGCCGGTAGAGCACTTTGCCGCTGCCGATCTCCCTGACGGTGACACTGGAGACGGCGCTTGCCGTGCGGTGCCCGCCGAAGAGCAGTCCCCCCGCATTGTCGTCGTCGACCCTGGCAACGTCCGTCAGCGTGTACTTGCCGACATTGGAGGCAAACATCTGCTGCACGTAGTAGTTGGGCGTGAGCATGACGTCGCGCGCGTTGAACCAGATCATGTCCGGCGTCCAGCGGTAGTTGCAGGTGGAGGCAAACAGCGGTGCATAGCAGGTCATCTTCACCACGTCGGAGTTGCGCTCGCAGCCCGTCAGGAATGCTGCCTCGGCAAGGGCGGAACGCAGGTTGTTGTCCCCGTTCAGGCGCCCCCTGCCGTCCGCCATCGTGTGCATGGCATATTCGCCCATGAACACCTTGGCGCCGCTGCGGTCATAGCTGTCGTACCGCTTGGTGTTGTCGATGAACCACTGGTAGGAGTTGTAGACGTGCTCATCGACGATCATATCGCGGTATTTTTCGTTGATGAGTTTCCAGTTGTCGTTGGAATCCTGCGGGCGAATATCCACACCTGCAGAAGTCACGACCGTGATGTCGAATTTCTTGAGAAGGTCGGTCATGCGGCCCGCGTACATATACTGCCGCACGCCGAGGATGCAGGAGGCAAAGTTATCGAAGTACTCGTAGCCCCAGTTCTCATTGCCGATGCCGATATAGTTCAGTTCGAAGGGCGCGGGGTGTCCCATATCCGTGCGCACCTTCGCCCAGTAGGATTCGTTCCTGTCCTTAGAGGAGACGTCACCCTTTGCGAAATAGATGAGATCGGCCACATTGTCGATGACTTCGCTCTGGAACCGGCTCGTTCCCGGGACAATGCGCTGATAGCCCGTCTTGCGCTGTTCCCCCATGCGGATCTGGCAGAGTACGCCGCAGTGCAGAACGGGCAGCGGCGTTGCGCCGATGTCCTCGCACAGGCAGAAGTATTCATAGAAACCGATGCCGTAGGACTGCATGTACCGCCACAGGTTGGGGATTTGCTTTCTGCTCTCCAAAGGGCCGACGGTGTTGCGCCACTTGTACTGGTAGTCGAAGGAGACATCCCCTTCCACGACGCATCCGCCGGGGAAACGCACGAACGCGGGATGGCAGTCCTTGAGCACCTGCACAAGGCGGGGGGAAAGTTTGCCGTTGCGGTATTTATCGGGGTCTCCCCACGTGGTCGCAGGCAGCAGCGAGACGTAGTCCACGCCGATCTTCCCATTCCCTTCAAAGATGATGCACAACCGTCCCATCGTGTCCTTTTCGGCGACAATGGAGGTATTCACCTTGATCCAGTCCCCTTCGTCGCCCGCAGGAATGGCGATCTCCCCGATCGTCGTGTGCCTGCCGTGCGCACCGCGGATGAACACTTTTGCAACGCCCTTGAACCCGAGCCGCTTCACCCACATGGAGAAATGGTAGGTTTCCCTGTTATAGACGGGCATCCCGTACATATCATACCCGCCGTTGGTATAATAGCCGGGGTTTTCAAGGTGATAGATGCCGCCCACGTCCAACAGCAGATAGGACGGGTTGTTGGCGTTCATGCCGCCCGTCTTGCTGATCTTCCTCGGCCCTGCGCCGTAAATATCCCAATAAAAACCATTCTGTTCGCGCGCCTCCACCGTGCTCTCCGCATTATAGTCATCATAGGCGAAATACGCAAATTCAAAGGAATTGTTGATGACCATCTCGGCATTGAGACCGCCGTCGGCCGCCTGATTGATGTCCTCGAAGAAGAGTCCGTACAGCTCTTTGGAAACTTCAACGCCCTTCTTGTTCGCATCCAACGTGTAATGAATCATACTTCTGTTTGCCCGCAGCGCAACGGTTGGCGGAGCAGGCCCTCCCATTTAGTCTCTGTCCATATTATAGCAGAGATTTTGCGTTTGTCAACAAATTCTCAGAAAGTTATTTTTAAAAATTTCTAAAACATTTTATTTCGATGTGAAACAAAAGGGCGCACGGTTTCATATTTCTTCCCATGAGGCAAAGGAAAAAAAAGTAACGGCCTGCAACCTGTACACTTCGCCCATTTCGTGTTACGATACAAGTGCGGCAGATATTGCCGCGGAAAATACGATATGAGGGAATTCAAAGACATTCTGCGCGGACTTCGCATCCGCTCAAACCTTTCGCAATCCGAGCTTTCGCAGCAGGTGTTTCTTTCCCGCAGCGCCATTGCAAAGTACGAAAACGGACTTGGCCTGCCGGGAAAAGAAACGCTGGAACGGTTCTGCACCCTGTTCGGTGTGGAAAAGGCTTACTTTTTCCCGCCCGAGCCGCAGGAACTGCTCATCGAAAAGAACAGGCGCATCCGCAGACTGAAAACAGCACTTTCTGTCTGGCGACGCTCATCGTCGCCGCTGTGCTTACGGCCAGGGTCGTCATGATCGTTCGGCTGAATATGCGCATCGAAATTATTTTACAGTCAACGGCCGCACCATCCGCCTACATGCAGGTATACCGCGAGGATGATAGCATCGTTTTTACGCCCGATGGCTGTATGAGGAACTGAATAAATGAATTTCTTAGCCACTCCGCCCGTTAATACCACAAGCGATGATGCTAAATCTCCGGATGTTTTGCTCATTGTTCTCGCCTTGGTTCTCATTATACTCTTCGTCGTATTACTCATTTCAATTTGCGGAACAAGGTCATCCGTTGAAGAAAAATCTGAAGATGGAAGCGTTCATACCGTAACCCGTATTAAACGTCATCCAATTCTTGCAATTTTCAGCATCATTTTAATTCTTGTCGTTGGTTTGGTTTTATTCAGACAATGTGACAGTGCCCAATCAAATAGCAATATATCTGATTCAACTCCGCAACTTCTAACCCGATCGGCACGGGACTCAGATGTTTCCATTTCCTACGATAATGAATCCATGTGGAACAGACGTTACAAAATCACTCCAAATGTTGATATTGCCGACCTTGAAATAACATTTATCTATTTGGACGAAAATCGTAATGAACTTTGTTCAATTGCAAAAACAATCGGAAATGTAAGTGAAGGTACGGAGTACTCTGTAACCGTTATGTCCTCCGAATTCTCTTTTTCTGATCTTTGGTCAATCTGACGTCGCATGACTACGGGCGGGAATTTTCCAAGGAGATCGCCGATAAGATCAGCAACCGCTTTTGCAAGGAGCTCTCCGACCTGAATCGGTACATTATGGAACATCTTTGAACATGAAAAAACGGAGCCGTAAGCGCCGTCTTTTGTTTGGTGCGGACGAAGGGACTTGCGCCTTTAGCGGCGCGCCCCGGCGCACAGCCCACTGGGCTGATGCGATTTGCGCCCAGACAATCTGCAAATTCACTTTCCGCGCAAATCGTTTGCTCGCGCAAACGCCTCCCCCCTCAAGTCCCTTCGTTATTCGTTCTCATACCAAAAAAACGGAGCCGTAAGCTCCGTTTTTTGTTTGGTGCGGACGAAGGGACTTGCGCCTTTAGCGGCGCGCCCCGGCGCACAGCCCACTGGGCTGATGCGATTTGCGCCCAGACAATCTGCAAATTCACTTTCCGCGCAAATCGTTTGCTCGCGCAAACGCCTCCCCCCTCAAGTCCCTTCGTTATTCGTTCTCATACCAAA